>CANRFP010000023.1 GCA_947629895.1 uncultured Clostridia bacterium
GCGGCAGGGCTGCCTTTATTGATGCAGAACACGCTTTGGACCCTTCTTATGCAGAAAAACTTGGCGTGGACATAAAATCACTTTATGTTTCTCAGCCAGATGACGGCGAACAGGCTTTAAACATTTGTGACACACTCATTCGTTCGGGCGCTTTTGATGTTATTGTTGTGGACTCGGTGGCAGCGCTCACTCCAAAGGCGGAAATTGACGGCGAAATGGGCGACAACCACGTTGGGCTTCAAGCCAGAATGATGAGCCAAGCGTTGAGAAAAATGACATCTGTTTCAAGCAAATCCAAAACCGCTGTTATTTTCATCAATCAACTTCGTGAAAAAATTGGCGTTATGTTTGGAAATCCAGAAACCACAACAGGCGGAAAAGCACTTAAATTTTACACCAGCGTTAGGCTTGATGTGCGAAAAACAGATTCAATTAAAGACGGGCAAAACATAATTGGAAACCGAACAAAAGTTAAGGTTGTCAAAAACAAAATGGCTCCACCTTTCAAAACGGCAGAATTTGACATCATGTATGGTCAGGGCATATCTCAATCAGGATGTGTGCTTGATTTGGCAATAAATCTTGGATATATTAAAAAGTCGGGCGCGTGGTTCTCTTATAACGATGAAAAAATTGGTCAAGGAAAAGAAAACACAAAACTTTATTTGGAAAAAAATCCAGATGTTATGAAAGAACTTGAAGCCAAAATACGCGAAAATATGAATAATGAAAACGCTCTTCCAACAGAGGAAACAACTGAAGAATAAAAACTGCCGTGTGCAGTTTTTTCTTTTTTTTCATAAAGTTTTTTATAGGGGATTTTATGAAAATTGATTGCGACGGCAGACTTATTCGAGTTGAGAAGGAAGATTTGGACGAAAACGACTGCTTTGTTTGTGACACAAACATAACAAGCATTGGGGCAAATGCGTTTTATCCGGTTAAGTATTACATAAAAGCAGCATCTTTAAAAAATGTTCAAAAAATTTCACAATATGCGTTTTTGAACTGTGAAGCACTTGAATATATTTCTTTTTCCAAAAATTTGAAGAGCATAGATTATGGCGCATTTATGGGCTGTTATAGGCTTCAAGAAGTTGTTTTGCCGAAAGAACTGTCCATTCTTGCTCATTGGACATTTTTGGACTGTGACAGCATCAAAAAAGTGGAATTTTTGGGCGATCTTAAAAGGATGGACAATGTGACACAAAATCAAGCATGCGATTTTTTGGCGAATGAGGTGTTTGAAAGGTGTCACCATATTGAAAAATTTGTTTTTCATAACAACATTCTTTTTCACAAAGGTTTTAAAAAATTTGAAAGGCTTAAAGAGATTGAAATTGAAGATGAAAAAGTGGCAAAAAAGTTTTGGCAGGATGCGATTTATGACTGCCCGCAAGCTTTTATGTTTTTGGACAGCAAACTTTTTTATAATGGCCCGTTTGTGAAAAGCTGCGTTGTAAGCATGGAATTGGCCTTTGAAAAACAATTTGGCTCAAATGAAATTTTGGCAAAACGGCTGGCGCAGAGTGTTTTTGAACAGAAATTGATGCAAGAAGAACAAAAATGTTTTAATAAGCCGCAACTGCCAGAAAAGGAAGATTTTTAGATATACCACCTTTCTTTTTGTGTTTTTGTTTTGGTTGAATTTTGCAAAACAAAGATTTTTTCGCTTTGCAATTCGTTGTTTCCGCTCACAGTTGCTACAATTTTTATGGTGCAGTTTTTGTCCTTGAAAGGCAGCCGCAAAGTTTTTTCGCCACTTTGATTTGTGAGGGTTTGATAGGAAACATCATCTTTGAAAATTTGATATTCCAGATGCTTTTGCGTTTGAAGTGAAAGCACAATTTGCCCATTTTCCACTTTGCATTCGGCTTCTATTTCGGGCGGCGTGGAAAAGTTTTCAGACACCTCGCTTGGCAAATTGAACCGAGAAAACAGGCAAGTTTTGCAATATCTTTCAGGCGCATAAGGGCTTGCAAGCACCAAACAATGATTGTTTTTCTCTTCCAAAACATCTATTTTTGCCTCAACCACAGAACTTGGAACTTCAAATTGGCAGTTTTCATAGCTTTGCGAGGACAAATAATTTTTAACAACCTCTGTTGGCTGATTTCCGCCAGCAATTTTTTGTGGCTCATTTTTGAGATTTCCATACCACACTCCAATCACTTCGCTTGGAGTGAAAGTTATGTTGTAGGCATCAGTGTTGCCCGAGCCTTTGCCAACCGTTCCCGTTTTTGAAGCCACTTCAACGTTTTTGACGTCAGAAAGTTTGCGGGCTGTTCCGCTTTTGGCTGTTTCTTGCAAGACGGATGTCATAAGATAGGCGCTGTCTTGCCTAAACACCATTTGTGAGGCGGGCTTATGCACATAAACAAGTTTTCCAAAGCCATCAGTTATGTATTGGATGAAAGTTGAAGGCGCAAAATTTCCTTGATTTGAAAAAACCGTGTAGGCGGTGGCAAGGTCCTTTAATGTTAGACCATAAGTCATTCCGCCAAGCGCCAAAGTGTAACTTGTGTCCCTTTCATCAAACTCCAAACCTAGTTTTTCGGCATACTGCTTGCCGGTTTCTATGCCAATGTAACTTAATGTTTTGATTGCAGGAATGTTGATTGAATTTTTCACGGCATCAGTTACGGAAACATATCCAGAAAACTTTTTGTTGACGTTGCTTGGAACATAATTTCCAATTTTAATTTCTTCATCCAAAATTTGCGTTTCTGGGCTTACAACATTTTCATTGAAAGCGGGAGTGTAAACAAGCAGAGGCTTTATGCAGGAGGCGGGCTGACGCTTCACGTCTAAAAGTTTGTATATGCTGTTTCCATGATAGGCACAAACGCCGCAAGTTTTTGCATCTATGACAATTGCCAAATTGTCACAATTTTCCACTTCTTGCAAGGAATATTCAAGCGATGCTTGCTTATCCAAATTTAGATAAGTGTGAATTTTGTAGCCGCCATTCACAATTTGTTTAATAGGCAAATTCAATATTTTTGATGCCTCATCTATGCTTGCATGTGCATATGTGTTTAAATTGGACTTTTTTTGCTTGACATCCAAATTTATTGGGCTGTTTTGTGCTTGCAACTGCTCTTCAACTGAGATGTAGCCATCTTTTTGCATTTCGCTTAAAACCAAATTTCGCCTTTTTAAACAGTTTGCATAATGCGTGATTGGACTGTATTTGCTTGGAGACCTAATCATGCCCGCCAAAGTGCAACTCTCAGACAGGGAGAGGTCCTTTGCCTCTTTGTTGAAATAATATTCGCTGGCGCTTTCAAGACCATAGCAGTTGTTTCCAAAAAAGATTATGTTTAAATAACTTTCTAATATATCATCCTTACTAAAACTCTTTTCAAGCTTTTTTGTGAGAACCATCTCTTTTAACTTTCTTTCAAAAGTTTTTTCTCCGCTCAGATGGGTGTTTTTGATGAGTTGTTGGCTGATTGTTGATGCGCCTTCACGCAGGCTAAGCGTGGAAATGTTTTTTGCCATTGCAACTGCAATTCGTTTGTAATTTAGCCCGTGATGCTTATAAAAAGTTTTGTCCTCAATGCTGATAAACGCCTCTTTTGTGTGCTGTTGAAGGGTTTCAAGTTTACACATTTTTCCGCCTATATCTTCTTTGATTGGGCGGTTGTCTTGCGAATATATGCAAACTGTTTGCGAGGGGCTTTGCAAGGCTTCGGCTTGGAGTGGAATGGATTGAAATTTGATTAGGCTCACTCCAACAAAACTTCCCATTAAAACAATTGCAAAAACGCCAAAAAGCATTGAATAAGTTAGACATTTTTTGACAAATTTCTTCATTTTTTTATTATGTGTCATATTTTGTCAAAAATTCAAAATTATTCTTGCCAAAATTGTTATTTTTTTGTATAATTAAGGCATGAAATACTTAATTGTGACTTATGGATGCCAAATGAATGTGCACGAATCAGAAAAACTTGCCGCAATTTGCGAAAAGTTGGACTATGAGGTGACGGACAAACGCGAGGATGCCGACCTTATTGTTTTTAACACTTGTGCAATTCGTGAGGGCGCAGAAGATAGAGTTTTTGGAAATGTTGGGGCTTTGAAAAAACTTAAAAAGCAAAAGCCTTCGCTTATTGTTGCTGTTTGCGGCTGTGCAACACAAAAAGAAAGCACGGCAAGTTATATCTATCGCACTTTTCCTTTTGTGGACATTGTTATTGGCACATTTAACATGCCTCTTTTTGAGGAATACCTTTTGGCTGTTAAAGAAGGGAGGCAAATGAAACTGCTTTCGGAAGGTGACCTTGACGAAACTGTGCCATACAAAAGAACGAGCGGCGAAAACGCTTGGGTGAACATTATGCAGGGGTGCAACAACTTTTGCACATATTGCATTGTGCCATATGTTAAGGGCAGAGAAAAGAGCAGACTTGAAGAGAATATTTTAAATGAGATAAAAGAAATTATTGCAGAGAAAAAATACAAAAAAATCACACTTTTGGGGCAGAATGTGAACTCTTATGGCAAAGACTTAACTCCGCCTGTTTCTTTTGCGCAACTTCTGCGTGACATTTGCGTGTTGGAGGGGGATTTTAAACTCACTTTTATGACTTCGCATCCAAAAGATTTAACTGATGAAGTGATTGATGTTGTTGCGAGTGAGGACAAAATTTTAAAAGACATTCATCTTCCAGCGCAAAGCGGAAACAACCGAATTTTAAACCTTATGAACAGGCGCTACACGCGTGAAAAATATCTTGACATAATAAGAAAAATTAGAGAAAAAATTCCAAATGCCAGAATCACGTCTGACTTTATTGTTGGCTTTCCAACTGAAACAGAAGAGGAATTTCAAGACACCATGACGCTTGTGCAAGAAGTTGGATTTGACGGAATTTTTGCTTTTATGTATTCTCCACGCGAGGGAACAGTTGCAAGCAAAATGGATGGGCAAATTCCACAAAAAGAAAAGCAAAGGCGGGTGAACTTGTTGCTTGGGCTTGAAAAGAAAATTCAAAAGGGGAAGAAATGAGCGAATTAACAAAAAAAATAAACAAAAAAGATTTGTCGCCTATGATGAGCAAATATCTTGACATGAAGGAAAATTATAAAGATTGTATGCTTTTTTATAGGCTTGGCGATTTTTATGAACTTTTCTTTGATGATGCCATTGAGGCCTCAAAAGTTTTGGACTTAACGCTTACGGGCAAAAGTTGTGGCCTTGAAGAGCGCGCGCCAATGTGCGGAGTGCCTTATCATGCGGCGGAAGGGTATATTGCAAAACTGATTGCAAAAGGATATAAGGTTGCAATTTGTGAGCAGCTTGGAACAGAGCCTCGTGCGGGCGAAAAGGTGGTTGACAGAGATGTTGTGAAAATTGTCACAGCCGGAACGGTGACCGATGACAGCATGCTTGATGAAAGCAAAAACAATTACATTATGGCGCTGTGTAAAAATGGGGACAAACTTTCAGTTTGCTTTTGCGATATAACCACAGGTGATTTTGGGCTTTGCTCATATGATGAAAATTTGGAAGGGAATTTGTCGGATATTTTAAGCAGGCTTCAACCTTCGCAGGTGATTGGAAACTCTGATAGCGGCGCACTTTACAAAGATTTACCACTTTTAAAAACGGGCGCTTTTCCAAGATTTGAAGCCTATTTTGATTATGCTTTTTCTGTTGAAAACGCAAAAAGTTTAATTCCTTCCTTCTTTGGCGAAAATGCCATTTCCGTTTTTGAACTTTCAAAAGAGGAACTGCCGGTTATTGGCGGAATTTTGCAATATTTGCAGGAAACGCAGAAACGTTCGCTTAAAAACATAAACAAAATCATAAAGATAAAAAATTCCAATTATCTTTGTTTGGACATGAACACCAGACGAAATTTGGAACTTGTTGAAAGCATTAGAGAACGCAAAAGATATGGCTCTCTTTTGTGGCTCATGGACAAAACTGAAACAAGCATGGGTGCAAGGCGTTTCCGCTTTCTGTTTGACCATCCAAGCACAAATTCAACTGAGATAAACGAAAGATTGGATGCGGTGGAGGAACTTTCCAAAAATCTTATTTTGCGAGATAAATTGTCGCAAAGCTTGTCGCAAGTGAGAGATATTGAGCGCGCTTGCGGAAAAATTGCTTATGGAAACATCACACCCGTGGAACTTGTAAATTTGAAATTGTCTTTGCAACAAATTCCAGTTATTCGACAGGCGCTGCAAAATGTTACATCAAAAAGGCTGCTAGGTTGCCTTGAACACATTAAGGACTTCACCGAAATTGCCAATTTGCTTGAAAAGGCAATTCGCAATGATGCTGGATCTTCAATGAAAGAAGGCGAATATATTAAAGCAGGCTTCAATGTTGAACTTGACTCCCTACGGAATGCCAAAGAAACGGCAGATGCTCAATGCAAAGAACTTGAAAGGCTGGAAAGAGAGCAAACAGGCATAAAGAATTTGAGAATAAGTTCCAACAATGTTTTTGGTTATTATATTGAGGTTTCAAAGGGGCAAAAGGACCTTGTGCCTTTGCGATACATAAGAAAGCAGACGCTTGCAACCGGTGAGAGATACACCACGGCCGATTTGAAACAAATTGAGGAAAGAATTTTAAATTCCAAAGAAAATGCTTTGAAATTGGAAGAAAAGTTGTATGCCGCACTTTTGGAATATTTGAGCAATTTCTTGAAGGATTTTGAGGAAAGCGCAAAAGCAATTGCTGATGTTGATGCGTTGTTGTCGCTTGCACAAGCGGCAGTGCTTTACAATTTCACCAAGCCAACAATAAATCGAAATGTTAAAAAAATAAACATTGTTGGCGGCAGACATCCAATTGTTGAAAAGTTTGCAAAAGAAAATTCTTTTATTGCCAACGACACCTTTCTTGACAATGATGAAAACAAAATGATGATTATCACAGGTCCAAACATGGCAGGAAAAAGCACATATATGAGACAGGTGGCAATTATCACTTTCTTGGCGCATATTGGCAGTTTTGTGCCGGCAAAAAGCGCTGAAATTTCAATAACTGACAGAATTTTCACGCGTGTTGGAGCATCGGATGACTTGGCGTTTGGGCAAAGCACGTTTATGGTTGAAATGAGCGAAGTTGCAAACATTTTGGCAAACGCAACAGAAAAAAGTTTGGTTATTTTGGATGAAATTGGGCGAGGAACGTCCACTTTTGATGGGCTCGCCATTGCTTGGGCAGTTGTGGAATATATTGCAAAAAATTTGAAGTGTAAAACGCTTTTTGCCACCCATTATCACGAACTTTCTGAACTTGAGGGCGTGATTTCGGGCGTGAAAAATTACAAAATAACTGTTAAAGAGATAAATGACACCATTGTGTTCTTGCGAAAAATTGTTCGAGGGCATGCGAACAAAAGTTTTGGAATTGAAGTTGCTCGTCTTGCCGGCGTTCCAGAGAAGGTTATTGACCGCGCAAAAGAAATTTCAATCAATCTTGAAAACGTGAACCAAAAACTTGACCTTGACATCTTTGGCGAAAACGAAGAGAGAATGCGCAAAGAAAAAAACAACAAACTTGGGCAAAAAATCCTTTCAATTTTGAAAGATATAGACATGAACAGGGTTACGCCAATGGAAAGTTTTGAAATGTTGAATGACCTTGTGAATAAGGCAAAGGAATAAGGAGGAGATATGGCAATTAAAGTTTTGCCACCACAAATTTACAATCGAATTTCGGCGGGCGAAGTGGTTGAAAAGCCAGCATCAATTGTTAAGGAGCTTGTTGAAAACAGTTTGGATGCGGGTGCAACAAAAATTAGAGTGGAAATTGCAGAGGGCGGAATCAAAAAGATTTCTGTGGCCGATGACGGATGCGGAATTGAAAAAGATGACCTTCCACTTGCTTTTTTGCCGCACGCAACAAGCAAAATTGCAGAGGTGACTGACCTTGACAGCATCTCAACTTTGGGATTTCGTGGCGAGGCGCTTGCAAGCATTGCCGCAGTTTGCCAAGTTTCCATTTCCACCAAAACAAGAAGCAGTGAAACGGGCTTTTACATTGAAGCACAGGGCGGGGAAATTTCAAAGATAAAAGAAATTGCTTCTCTTGACGGAACAACTGTGACCACAGAAAATTTGTTTTTTAACACACCGGCGCGTGCAAAATTTTTGCGCAAGCCAAAAACGGAAGAGGCTGACATAACGCATATGATTGAAAAGTTTATGCTTGCAAGGCCAGAAGTTGATTTTGTTTATGTTGTGGACGGAAAAGAGGTTTACAGCCATCATTCTGGCGGTTTGGACGAAGTTTTGTATCTTATTTATGGCAAAGATGTGTTTGAAAATTTGGTTAAACTTGACTTCTCTGATGAAAACATTGGCGTTTCGGGCTATGTTGTAACGCCAAAAGTTTCAAGACCAAACAGAACTTATCAAACGTTGTTTGTCAATGGCAGATTTGTGGAAAACTTTATGGTTTCGGCCTGTGTTCAAGGCGTTTATGAGCCATTTTTGATGAAAGGGCGCTTTCCAATTTACACAATAAAACTGACCCTTCCTTTTGAAAGTGTGGACGTGAATGTTCATCCAAGCAAAAAAGAGGTTAAGTTTGAAAATTCTTCCAAAGTTTTTGGAGTGATAAGGCGAGCGGTTGAAAAAGCGCTTATTGGCACAAATTTGATTGCGGATTTTGAGGTTAAAAACAAAGACGAAAAAGAGTGGAGCAAGTTTAGCCTTGAAAATGACGAAGAGCCAAGACGAACAGGCTTTTATTCATCATTAACTGAAAAAATTGCAAATGAGGGCAAAAGTTTTAAGGTGACAGTTTGCAGTGACAAAGAGAATGAAAAGTTTGTTTCGCCTAAGGAATATCAAGACAAGGGCATTGAGATTATAAATATGCCGGATTTTTCAACCATTAAGGGCGACCAAAGCCCAAAGAACAGGCCGGGCAGATTTTTCTTTGACCAATCTGGCGACAGCCTTTTGCATGAAGTTGAAATCAATGTTGAAAAGAAGCAGGCACAAGATGAAACCTTGCCAGAAGTTAAAGAGGACAGTTTTTTAACATCAAAGGCGGAGGAAATTAAAATTGTTGGCGTTGTGTTTAAAACTTACATCATCACGGAGTTTGAGGACAGCATCTATGTTGTTGACCAGCACGCAATGCATGAAAGGCAACTGTATGACCAGTTGAAAGCCCAAATGGAGAAAAACAACGTGGCAAAACAAGGCCTTTTGGTGCCATATAAAATTTCGCTTGCAACAATGGACAAGCAAATTTTTGAAAGCAAACTTGAAAATTTGAAACAAATTGGTTTTGAGTTTGGCATGAAAGGCAAAGATTATTGCATAACCGCCGTTCCTTTTGTTATTTCAAACATAAACCTTGAAAAATTTGTTGAAGAAATTTTGCAAGAGGGCGTTTTGAAGGACAAAACTGCCAGCGCGCTTGTGAATGAAAAACTTTGTCAAACTGCTTGCAAGCACGCAATTAGGGCGGGCGACAGCATAAGCAAAGATGAAATTTTGTATTTAATTAACAAAATTAAAGAAGGGGTTGCTCTGTGTCCTCATGGCAGACCAATCATTGTGAAAATCACAAGAAAAGAACTTGAAAAAATGTTTAAAAGGACCTTATAATGAAAAAAGTTGTTTTTATTTTGGGCCCGACAGCAGTTGGAAAATCGGAATTTGCGATTGCTATTGCAAAAAAGTTCAATGGCGAAATTATTTCTGCGGACAGCGTTCAAGTTTACAAAAAACTTAACATAGGCTCGGCAAAAATAATGGATATGAAAGGCGTTGTTCATCATGGAATTGACATTCTAGAGCCAAATGAAAATTTTTCTGTTTTTGATTTTGTGGAGTATTCCAAAAAAAAGATTGACGAAATTTCTGCAAAGGGAAAATTGCCAATTGTTGTTGGCGGAACGGGACTATACATCAAGGCGCTCACTGAGGGCTACAACTTGGGTGGAGTTTCAAAAAATGATGCTTTGAGGGAAAAGTTGGAAGAAGACGCAAAAGAATTTGGACTTGATTTCCTTTACCAAAAACTTCAAAAGATAAATCCTCAAATGGCAGAAAAAACGGATAAAAACAACAAAGTAAGGGTGATTAGGGCGCTTGAAATTGCCTTGTCAAACGGCGAAAAAGCAAAAACAGAAACTTACAGCATAAACCCACTTTTGATTGCATTAAATCGAACAAGAGAAAAACTTTATGAGGGCATAAATGCGCGTGTGGATGTTATGTTCAAGAGCGGCCTTGTGCAAGAAGTTGAGGGGCTTGTGAGAAGCGGAATAACAAGAGAGTGCCAATCTATGCGCGCGATTGGATATAAGGAAGTTTTGGATTATCTTGACGGAAAAGCGGATTTGGAAACAACCAAAAATCTTATCAAGCAGCACACAAGAAACTATGCCAAAAGGCAGCTGACTTTTTTGCGAGGAATGAACTGCCATATGGTGGACGTTGAAAATGTGAATGAAGCGAAAAAAGAGATTTTTGAGTGTGTTGAGAGGTGGTTATGAACGAAATTGAACAAATAGAACAAATTGAAGAGAGGTTGGCACCAACTTTTAAAGAAATTGAAAAAGTTGCTTTTTTCAATCAAAAAAAAGTGCTTAAAGCCTTTCAAGAAATTGGCGTTACGACTTCGCATTTTGTTGGCACAAGCGGCTATGGCTACACCGACAAAGGCAGGGATGATTTTGCGCGCGTTATGGCAAAGGTTTTTGGGACAGAGGATGCCTTATGCTCTCCACATCTCACTTGTGGCACACACACAATTGCAACTGCGCTCTATGGCCTTCTTCGCCCAAATGACACAATGCTTTCCATAACGGGAGAACTTTATGACACACTGCACGACACGCTTTTTGGGCAGTATAATGGAAGTTTGGAAAGTTTGGGGGTGAAAATAAAGTTCATCGACCTTAAAAACAACGAATTTGATGAAAAAGCAATTTTGGATTTTATAAAAAACAACAAAGTTAGAGTTGTTTTTGTGCAAAAATCAAGAGGGTATTCAAGCCGAAAAGCAATTTCAGTGGACAAAATGAAGCCAATTTTTGAAAAAATCAAGGCGCTAAGCCCAAATTCGTTTATTGTTGTGGACAACTGTTATGGCGAATTTGTTGAAACAAAAGAACCAACCGAAGTTGGCGCAGATGTTTGTGTGGGCTCGTTTATTAAAAATGTTGGCGGCTCGCTTGCTCCAACGGGCGGCTATATTGTTGGCACAAAAGAGGCAATTTCAAAAATTGAAAACCGCTTCACTTGCCCTTCACTTGGGAGAGAAACGGGTTCCTATGAGCCGGGTTATAGGCTGTTTTTTCAAGGGCTTTTTCTTGCGCCTCATGTGGTTAGTCAAGCCCTTAAAGGCGGCTGTTTGGTTGGCGAAGTGATGAAAAGCAAAGGGTTTAAAATCATTCCTGAAACAAATGAAAAATGTTTTGATATAATTCGTTCGGTGGTGTTTGAAAACGAGGAGCAACTCATTGATTTTGTTAGGCTTATTCAAAAACTTTCGCCTGTTGACAGCAGTTTTGTGCCAACGCCTTATCCAATGGCGGGCTACACAACAAATGTCATAATGGCGGCTGGAACGTTTGTGGAGGGGGCATCGCTTGAACTTTCTTGTGACAGCCCAATCAAAAAGCCATATATTGCCTATTTTCAAGGCGGAATAACCTATGAACAACTAAAAATTTTGGCTTTGGAACTTATGAAAAAATATTGATTTAACATAACTTTGCCTTGCGCACGCATAAAATGTGTTATGGCTAAATCTTATAAAATGCAAGCGTTAAAAAACGGCTTAAAATTTTCTTGTCAAAGTGCCATTCGGGCGAACAAAATCAAAATCATAATAAGTTTTGTGTTGGTTTTGGCGGCAATTTGTGCGGGGATTGTTGTTGCAATAAAGGCAAAAAATGCCTATGAACTTGGCAGACTTCAAGACATAAATTTGCAGAATTTTTATGATGGCTTTGTTTTGTCTTCATCTGCATTTTTTTTGAGATGCTTTTCACTTTTTTTGAATTTGGGCATTTTGACGGCACTTGCTTTTGCTCCAAAACTTTCCTTTTTGGCAAATATTTTGTTTGCTTATAGGGGCTATCTTTTTGGCTTGAATTTTGCTTTGATTGTGATTTTTTATGGAATTGGCTCAATTTTCACGGCGGTTGTTATTGTGTTGCCTTGCCAAATTTTCACACTCGTTTTTATGATTTTGTATTTTTTGGTGCTGACGTGCATCAATGCAAATGCAAGAAAATATGGCTATTGCGAAACAAACAAATTTCTTTTCATCTTAGTTGGTTTTTTGATTTTGTTTGCAATAAATCTTGCTGAAACTCTTCTTCTGATTTTCCTAAATGGAAAAGTTATTATGGTTATTTGAGATTGAATAAAAAAACTTCTTTTGAAAAAACTAAGGCAAAAGGAGTTTTTGTTTTATGAAAAAATTTTGGACATCTTGTGTATTATGCATACTTGCAGCCACTATATTTTGTGGTGGTATGCAAACTTCCGCAATTGCTTATGCTCAGCAAAGTGATTTGGATTTTTCAAGTAAGAGCGCACTTTTGATGGAATATGACAGCGGCGAAATTTTGTTTTCAAAGGACGCAACCGAACATTTGCCTGTTGCAAGCATGGTTAAGATGATGACAATTTTGATTGCTCTGGAAGAATACGAACAGGGCAATGTTGCGCTTGACACAAAAATCACAACAACCGAAAACGCTTCAAGCATGGGCGGGTCGCAAGTGTTTCTTGACCCATTTGTGGACTACACTTTTGAGGACCTTTTAAAGTCGGTGATTATGGCATCTGCAAACGATGCGAGTGTGGCACTTGCCGAATATTTTAATGGGAATGAAAACGCATTCACAAACAGAATGAACAGAAGGGCAAAAGAACTTGGCATGGTGGACACGCATTATTCAAACTGCACAGGGCTTCCAGCGCCTGAACAATATTCTTCGGCAAAAGACACTGCAATTGTTCTGAGAGAAATTTTGAAACACGACATCTATCACAATTACAGCACAATTTGGATGGACGAACTTGTGCATCCAAGTGGGCGAAAAACAGAACTTGTGAACACAAACAGACTTATTCGATATTTTAAAGGCTGCGATGGCGGAAAAACAGGTTCAACAAATGAGGCGGGCTGCTGTCTTGGGGCTTCGGCGAAGCGTGGAGATATGAGGCTTATTTCGGTTATTGTTGGCGCGCCAAACAGCACTGCAAGGTTTAATGAAAGTGCAAATCTTCTCAATTATGGCTTTTCAAACTTTGTAAGCGAAAAAATTGTGGATATGGATGTTGCAATCGCCACACTTCCTGTTTTGAAAGGCAAGGTTGAAACTGCTGATGTGTTTGCGAAAGAGAGTTTTTCGGCGGTGGTGAAAAAAGGTGACAATTTTGGCTATGAGGTGAATGTTGAAACGGACAAAGCGGTTAAAGCGCCTGGCAAAATTGGCGATGTTGTTGGAACTGCAACAATCACAAAAGACGGGCAAGTGATAAAAGAAATTCCAATTGTTTTGAAAGAGAATTTGAAACACCTTTCATATTTTGAAACCGCTCACAAAGTTGTTGAAAAGTGGTGACAATTGAAATTTGTCAAAGCATTTGAAATTTTGACAAAATGAAAAATTTGTTGTGAAAGACGCACTTTGGTGCGTTTTTTCTTGCGTTTTTTTGCGGCATTTGTTATAATTTTGTTATGCCAAGTGAAAATGAAGAAAGCCAAGATATGCTCTTGGGCAGTGACGTTATGAGGTTTAAACTGGACGGCTTTGAAGGTCCATTGGATTTATTATTGCACCTCATAAAAGAAGCCAAACTTGACATTGCAACTGTTAAACTTGCTGACATCACAGAACAATATCTTGAATATATGCAAGATATTAAAAGTGTGGATATGGACAGGGCAAGCGAATTTATCACGGTGGCTGCCACTCTTATTGAAATCAAATCAAAGAGCGTTCTTCCTGTTGAAACGGAAGAGGTGGAAGAGGACAGCGATGAGGCACTTCTTCTTCGTAGATTGGAAGAATACAAATTGTTCAAAGAAATTGGCTCAAACTTAAAGCAGTTTGAGGACACAAACAAAATGTATAGAGCGCCAGGCAAGGAAACAGAAAAGGTTAAGGTTATCATGAAAGACATGGTGCTTGACCAACTTTTGGATGCCTTTGCAAAACTTATGACAAAGCAAGAACTCAAAAAAGTTGCTTTGGATGACACTCCAAAGAAAATTGTTAAAGACCGTTTTACGGTTGCGGAAAAAATTATTTCTATAAGAAATTTTGCAAAAGAGAAAAGGCGTTTTGAATTTGAAGAATTGTTCAGTGATGACATGACCAAAAGTGAGCTTATAAATGTGTTTTTGGCACTTTTGGAACTTTTGAAATTGCAAACGGTTAAAGTTTTGCAAAATGGCATTTTCGGGCAAATTATAATCACAGCAAACGAGGTGTAATTTTATGAGCGATAAAAACGATAAAAAAAGTTTGAAAGAAATTGTTTTGTCAGTGCTTTTCGTTGCGGGCGAGGGCGTTGAAAAATCTTTTATTGCAGAAAAATTGAATGTCACAGAAAAAGAAGTTGAAAAAGCGATTGACGAGCTTTCAAAAATCTATGATGGCGAAAATGGCATTCATTTGATTAAGTTTAAAAACAAAGTTCAACTTGCATCAAACCCACTTTATGCAGATGAAATAAGTGCGGTTTTGAATCCTATAAGAGAAAAAACTTTAACCAGGGCGGCACTTGAAACGCTTGCGATTATTGCTTATAAACAACCAATTACAAAACTTGAAATTGAGGAAATCAGAACGGTGAACAGTGATTATGCTGTGCAAGTTTTGAGCGAACAAAATATGATTGAAGTTGTTGGAAGAAAAGATGCAGTTGGCAAGCCACTTGTGTTTGGAACAACAGAAAACTTTTTGAAAAGGTTTAATTTAAGAGATTTGGCCGACCTTCCAGATTATGAAACTTTGCTTGAAAGAATTAAGGTTATTGAGGAAGGCGAGGGGCAACCTAAGAGTGACAGTTTGTATAACGAATTTCCTCTGCCTGTTGAAGAAGAAATCCCTGAATTTTTAAAAGGTGAAGAGGGAGTTGAGAAGATTGAATAAGTTTAAAACAATCTTTAAAGCAAAATTTTTGAACTTCAATTTTAAGACTTGGCAAACTTTTTGCCAGTCTTTTTTTTATTCTTTTTTTGTTGTTTTGCGAGCATCTTTTTTTTGAAAAAAGCGGGCTTTTGTTGCATATAATATTTCATGGACAAGCAAAAGTCGTATGGTAAAAATTACAGAAAAATTGTGCCAAAACACAAAATATCATTAAAAATAACGATTTTTTTGATTTTTTTGTGCATTTTAGCTGCAATTTTTTCGTTTTTGTGGTGAAAAAGTTATGAAAAAATTTTCTGTCCATCCAATAAGTTTGATTGTTTGGCTGTGGCTTTTGATTGTGCTTGGACCAGTTGTTGCGCTGTCATATGTGCTGGCAATTTTTGTTCATGAACTTGGGCATTATGTTGTGGCAAAAAAACTTGGCTACACGCTTTCAAAATTTTCCTTCTCTCCTTATGGCGTGAGCCTGAGTTACACAAATGAAGATTTGGATTTTAGGGATGAACTTTTGATTGCGCTTGCAGGACCTGTTGCAAATTTGGTGTCGGCACTTCTTATTGTGGGCGTGTGGTGGCTTTTTCCAAGTTTTTATTTTTACACCGAAAATTTGGTTTCAATTTCAGTTGTGCTTGCGCTGTTTAACCTTTTGCCAGCATATCCACTTGACGGCGGGAGGGTGTTTATTTGTTTGGGGCAATTTGTTTTGTCACAAAAAACAGCAAGAAAGATGACAATAATTTTTAACGTTGTTTTTTCTATTATTTTCTTTGTTCTTTTTATTGTTTTTATGTTCTATAATTTTAATCCAACCTATTTGTTGTTTTGTTTTTTTCTTGTGGGAGGAATTTTGGATTTGAAGTTTGTAACCAAATTTGAAAAGATTTCAGTTTTAAACAAAAGGCAAAAAGATTTCACAAAACTTAGTGTTTTAACAATTTCGCCAGAGACCACTTTGAAAGAAATTGTTGGCAAAATGCAAACTTCCAAAACCAATCTTTTTTGCTTGGTGCTGGAAAATGGAAAGCCAATTTTTTTGAGCGAGAAGTTGATTTTGAAATTGCTGGAAAATTTTGGGCTAAACGAAAAAGTTGGAAATATTATTAAAAAATAATAAAAAAATGCAAAAAAAACTGCATTTTTTGTGAATTTTATATGATTTTTTATTTATTTTCTATCAAAAATGGCAAAAGTCTGTCGATGTTGTTTCTTTCAAAATTGTAAAGTTTATCAATGATTTCATCAAGTTCTTTTGAAACATCTTTGTGGTCATCCTTATCTTTTATGCAGGTGATTATCCCCATGAATGTTCCAAGTAGCATCAGTTCGGCAATCTTGCGATTGGTTTTGTCCATCATTGTGCTCATGTTTATACTGCTCCAAAGTTTCACTTTTTCCATCCAATTGTTGTCTTTTATTTCTTCAATTTTTTCTGCTTTTGCAAAGTTTACACATTCTCGCGCAAGGCAACTGTATTCGTCAAGTTCTTTGGACAACTCTTCTACAAGTTTTTTGTCCTCCGCTTTTGGAATGATGTCCTCAATTGATTGCATCGCTGTTTTTGTGTTTTGGTAAATGGCGTTTAAATAAACCGCAACTTTTTCTTTATCTTCCATTTTATTCTCCTTTCAAGGTTATTATTTGCAAGTTTTTGCACTTTATACAAAATTTGACATTTTTCGCACGCATAGTATTGTTTTTATTTCTCAAAATATTTGCATGAAAACATCTACAAAAATTTTGCTCATTGCAACCATTTTACTTTTTGTGCCAAACGTGTTTCTTACGAAATATCTTCTTTTGGCGGTTGTGCCAACGGGCAAGGGGTTCATTTTAAATTTCACTCCGCTTGCGTGGACAAGTTTGGCCTTCCAAATTGTTTGGAACATTTTGTTTATGATTTTGTTTTTTAGGTTTTTGAAAACGCAAAGGTTGTCAAATGTTATCTTTCTGTCCATTTTGCCAATAACGGTTGTGTATGGCGCATTTATGGTTTACATCACGGCGGTGAAAACTATGGAGGGCGAAGTTGCGGCATCTGTTAGAAGCACGCTTAAAATTGCAACTGAAACAAAGGCTTACAACAACTATCTTTGGGCGGGACTTGCCACACTTGTTTATTTGGTGCTGCTTTTTGTGATT
>CANRFP010000024.1 GCA_947629895.1 uncultured Clostridia bacterium
ATTGCCGCCGCTTTGCCAACAATTTTGTCCGCAGCAGAAAAGCCTTTAAGGTTAAGCCCTTGCGCAAGAAATTCCATCATTGGCGCGATGCCACTTTTGTTTGAGATGTAAACTTCTTCGCCCTTAACCAAAACGCAGGTTGTGTCATCCACAAGCAAACTTTTTGCTTTTTGTAAATCAGTCATTTTTCTTGTCCTTAGTAAGCAAACATTGCAAACCTATTACAATGAGTGGAACGATTGCTGCTTGCAAAACAAGTCCAAGCAAACCTGTTTGAATTTGTGCCCAAACAACAGAAACACTTAAATTGGAAACGGTTTGGAAGATTGCAGCCAAAGTTATAAACACCGCTCTTCCCGAAAGTTGAGCAAACAAAACTGCTGGAAACGCGAGCCATTTGTTTTTGGCAATTCGTTTTGAAAATAAGCCAGCCACAACAGCAAAAGTTGCAAGTTCGCAAATCATAAATGGCAATCTTGCAAGCGCTGGCATAGGATTTCCTGCCGCCCAAGTGATAAGAAAACTTGTTATTGGTGACATTATGCCAACGCCAAGTCCCCACCATGTTCCAAGAAGGCATCCGCCAATCAGCACAGGCAAATACATTGGCAGCCACTTAACGCCACCTTCCGCCCCTGCCGCCAAGTGAACAAGTTGAGGCAAAATTACACTGAGTGCAACCAGCCCAATAGAAATCAAACTTTTCACGGTTATTTTTGTTTTTACTGACTTAAAAGTTAAAACACTATCAATCATTTTTCTCTCCTTTTTCAATTTTTTATTTGTTTTTTAATGATTTTTTTGAAATTTTTCATATTTTTTCGCGTTTTTTCACGTTTTTTCGCGTTTTTTATTTTTTCAAAGTTTTTCATTTTAAAATTTCAATTTGGCTCACCTTCAAAACGCAAGGCAAGTTATACTTTCTTTTGCCCGCACCAAAGCCCGTTTTCAAACTTTTGTGCGTTGGCGCTTTTTCAAACTTTGAAGTTGCAGCAAGTGCGGCAAGCCCTGTTGGAGTGATAAGTTCCCCTTCAAAATCTATGTGCGAAATTGGAATGCAAAATTTGTCCATTATGTTTTTCACCGCCGGCGTTGGAATTGGAAGAAATCCAACCCTCGTTTGCACTTTTCCATGCCCTTCGCAAAGATTTTCAACATAAACCTTTTCCACTTTAAGATTGTCAAGGCAAAATGCAATTGAAGTGATGTCAATTATGCTGTCCATTGCACCGCTTTCATGAAAAATCACCTCTTCTTTTTTTACGTCGTGCGCTTTGCCTTCGCTCTCTGCAACAATCTCAAAAATTTTCATTGCAATTTGTTTGGCATTTTCTGTTAATTTTGAGTTTTGCAAAATTTGCTCAACATCTTTCAGCGTTCTTTTTTCTTCCAATTTTAACTCCACCTTTTTCTTTCCAGAAAGATAATCCAAATCGTGGTCAAAATTGTTATTTTCCAAAAAAACATCAAAATCTGTGCAAAAAACGCCATTTTTTTCGATTTTTTTGATAAAAATCGCATATTTTTTCAAATTTAAACTTTTTATTGCGGTTTTTAATTTGCTCGCATTTGCCCCCAAATCCAACAGCGCGCCCACAATCATGTCGCCGCTCACGCCGCTTGAACAGTCAAACAAAATGTCCATCAGTCAAGGCTCACAAGTTCATATTCTCTTGTTCCAAGTTTGTGCTGCTCGGCCGCCTCAACAATGTGAATGCCGTGTCTTGAATCCATTCTTTCAACCAAAGATTTTTTGCCTTTGTCTTTTGAATTTATCACCGCATCATAGCAGCATTGGTCAAGCGCAACAGGGTCTAGAGATGCAAAAATTCCTATGTCGTCCATTTCTGGCTCTGGTGGATTGGCATCGCAATCGCAGTTCACCGAAAGTCTGTTTGCAACATTGATGTATGCCATGTTCTCTGGCTTAACATATTCAATCACAGCCTTGCACGCATCCGCCATACTTTCAATGAAAGCATCTTGCTCTCGGTCAAAAAGATTTTGCATCATAACCTCTGGATTGTCAGTTGCGCCAACCGAATGGATGAACGCCTTGCCGTTTCTGGAAGCAAATCCAATTGAAATGTTTTTAAGTGCTCCGCCAAATCCGCCCATAAGATGCCCCTTAAAGTGAGAAAGAATAAGCATGGAGTCATAATTTTTTAAGTGGTCGCCCACAATGTCATATGGAAGCCTAAGCCCGTTCTTGACAGGCAACTTAAACTCGCCATCCTCGTCAAGAATGTCACATGGCGCAATGTCCAAAAAGCCGTGCTCCCTAATTGTCTGCCAATGGTCCTTGGAGTGATATCTGCGCCCGGGATAAGCCGTATTGCATTCCACAATCGTTCCTTTTATCTTTGAAACAAGTGGAGCGATAAGTTTTGGATTTAAAAAGTTGTGCCCGCCCGGCTCACCTGTGGAAATTTTAACTCCAACTTTTCCTTTTAGTTCTCTGCCAAGTTTGTCATATAATTTGATTAGACTTTCAGCAGAAATATCCTTAGTAAAATAAACCTTTGCTTTCTTCATAAAACCTCCTAAATAAATATTATCACAAAGCTATTTTTGTTTGCTAATAATTTAATAAAAAAACGCTTCAAAAATTGGATTTTTATGAAAAATTAACAAAAAAACAGAGATTTCTCTGTTTTCTTTATGTTTTTTGTTTTTTATGAATGACGATAGCCCGTTTGAGTCACGCCAAGAAATTGATAATTTTCGGCTTGGGTTGCTTCATCAAAATATTGTGATTCATCCAAACTTGACCTGCAAAAATAATAGTTTGTGTCGTCATTTCCCGTTTTATCATCACTCGTTTCGCCATCCGCATCCTCTGCCTCAATTGGGTTTAACTTTGCATAATAATAAACATAATTGCGGTCATAAGATGCCATAAGTTGTTCGGTGAAAATTCCCGTTTCCATTGAAACAACTGTTTTTGCATCAACGCTTTCCGCTGTTCCATTTATGAATTTTGAAATTTCTGCTCTGTAAACATTGTTGCCGCCAAGCAAAACAACCCACGTTCCGTCAACAGAAACAACCTGGCTGAAACTTATTGATTCGTTGTTTTCATTCACAAAATTGATTGTTTTGTCTGCGCTTGAGTTTTCAACATAGTGAACTTCGCTTCCTGTGGTGTAGATATAACCTTTGCTGATGAATTGTGTTGCGCCGCCAACGGTTTCTTCGCCAACAACCCTATAAATTTTTGCTCCGCTTAAAGCATTGTTTGAAACAAACTCTGGCGTGTCATAGAACACTTTTTCTTTCATTTGCCCATCTTCAAGTTTTTGCTCTGTCCTTCTTGTCATTTTGTAAGTTGAGCCGTCACGAGTGAAGAACACTTCATCCACAAGTTCGCTTCTCACATAGCCAACTTCTCTGTCAATAAATGTGACTGCGCCGCCTTTTCCAGCGCCTGTGAGCGCCTCAATTTTGGTTGGTTTTTTGCTTAAGTCTGCCATTGAAATGCTGTAAACATCGTTGTAATAAACGTTGTCGTTTTCGCTGGATTTGGTGAAATACAAAATTCCGTTCCAATCTGTTGTGCTGCCCAGCCTTGTTGATTGATAGGTTTTTGGCATTGCCACGCTTGTTACATCTTTCAAAACTTGCGTGCCGCCATTTTCAAGATTGAGTTTAACAAGATTTGTTCCGGCAAGCATCATAAGATAATATTTTCCGTTGTATTTTAACACTTCAATTTTGGTCACGGCCGCTTTTAAATCTCTTGTTGAATAAATTTCTTTTTTGTTTGAGCCATCAAAGCGGCTTCTATAAATGCTCGTCCAGCCAAAATTAAATTGCCCGCCTGATGTTTCCCAATTGTTTGGCGCAGCATAGAAGACATAATTTCCAATCACAAAAGTGAAACTGTTAATTCCAGAAGCATTTGTGTAAGTTGCAACCTCATCGCCAATTTTTGAAACACCTTTTGGCGAATAGTCAATGCCCTTTGATGATAACTTTTCTGCGTTCACATTAAGTTTTGCAAGATAGGCAAGCCCTTTGGCGGCGTTGTAGTTGCTTGAAGTTGTTCCAAGCGAATCTGCGGTTGTGTAATTTTCATTCATGCCGTTTCCAAAATACAAATAATCGCCCACAATGGCGGCAGAAGGTCCGTTATAATATAAAACGTCATTTGCGCTTATTGTAACTGCATCATTTCCGCAGCCCATAAGCACAAAGCCCAGCGATAATATGCAACAAATAATAAAAGCCCACTTTTTCATAGTAATCTCCAACTTTAATAATACAATATTATTGGCTTAAAGTCAATAAAAATTCAAATAATCTCCACCAAATTGTTTCCAATAAGGTCACAAGAAGTTAAAAAATAGGTTATTCCGTTCTTTTCCAGCACCTTGTTTTGTTTAAGAAAAGCATGAATATGCCCATACACAACACACTTAACTCCAAACCTCTCCAACATTGCGGTGATGTCGTTGTCCTCCTCGCGAAAAGTGTATGGCGGATAGTGCAGCATGCACACAATTTCATCGCCCTCTTCCTGCAACTTTTTTGCCTCTTGCAGTGTGAGTTCCAAGCGAATGAGTTCTCTTTTATAAATTTTCTCGTTTTCTGGGGTCATAGGTTTTCGCGTGTCTGGCAAGTTCCAAAGCCTTGTGCCACAAATCACAAATTTGCCAAACTTAATTGCATCGTTTTGAATGGCATAAAAATTTTCTGGCAAAACTGCCCGCACTGCGCTTATGCTCTTCCACCAATAATCATGATTGCCACGAATGATTATCTTTTTGCCCGGCAGCGGCGAAATAAGGTCAAAATCCGGCTTTGTTTCTTCAAGTTTCATCGCCCAAGAAAAATCCCCCGCCATAAGCACCAAATCATCGTCTGCAACCTTTGCCTTCCAATCGTCAAATATCTTGTCCAAATAACCTTCCCATGTTGGCCCAAAAATGTCCATTGGTTTTGGATTGTTTATGGAAAGGTGCAAATCACTTATCGCCCAAATTTTCATTCAACACCTTTTAAAACTTCTTGAACAAGCCTCATGTCAACCTGCCCGTTGTAATTTGCTTTAAAATGCTTCATAACATTTGGAACAGATTTGTCGGCAAGCGAAAGAATAATTGCCTTTATTTCCTCTCTTGACAGCATTTTTGGCAAATATGCACTTGCAATTTCAATTTGCCTGGAAACATTTTGCACTTGCTCGGTGTTGCCAACCTTTGCATAGTTCTCTTTCTCTTCGGAAAGTTCTTTTATCAATTTTTGGATGATGTTTGAAACGTCTGCATCGTTGAGTTCTTTTCCACTTTCACGTCTGGCAATTTTTTCAAGCATAATTTTGTTCATAAGCACACTGTAAAACGCACGCGCAACAGTGTCTTTGTTTTTCATAGCCTCAATGTTGGCTTTTTTAATGTTGTCTTCAATCATAAAAACTCCTTATGCTTAATTATACTGCAAAAAACAAAAAGAAATCAAGCAAAAAGACGCTTTAATAAGAATAAATCAAATAAAAAAACAGCCTTAGGCTGTGCTTGGTGGTGATAGGTGGGCTCGAACCTAAGTGTTTATATTCCGCTCCGCTTCATATAAGGTCGGTGTTTCTCGCCTTTTACACAAAACAAAAAAAAGCGTCATTGACGCTTTTGCTGGTGGTGATAGGTGGGCTCGAACCACCGACCTTATGGGTATGAACCATACGCTCTAGCCAGCTGAGCTACATCACCAAAAAGTAGTTGTATTTTAGCATATATAAAATTAAATGTCAACCAACTTCCAAAGATTTTTTGAAAAAACAACCAAAACAATTTTTTGGTATTGATTTTTGCTTCTAAAAATGTTATAATATTTTTATAGGAGGCAAAAAATGGCAAAAGTTAAAAGTAAAAAATCTTGCAAACTCTTTAATCATTTTGAAGAATTTTTATCGCCTTTTGCAGAATCCACCGGAATAACCGCTTTTCTTAAATCACTGGGAATGGTTAAGGATGAAAAATATTATCAGAAAAAAACTGCCGATGCAATGGAAGAGACAAACAAAACCTTGGCAGAAATAGTGAAAAAACTTGATGAGATGACAAAGGGTTGAGATCCTTCGACTTCGCTCAGGATGACAATATAGCCGCTGTCATGTTGAGCGCAGCGAAACATCCAAAGAGTAACGCTCGCACGCTGTCATGTTGAGCGCAAGCGAAACATCCAAAGAGTAACGCTTAAAGTGGATGAGATCCTTCGGCTCCGCTACGCTCCGTAGCGCCAACGCCCGTAAGCCCGTCAGCGAGATTGCTTCGCAATGCAGGATGACAGCATAGGGTTTATTGGGATGACAATATAGCCGCTGTCATGTTGAGCGCAGCGAAACATCCAAAGAGGATGGAATGACAACAAAAAAAGACCGAAAATTCGGTCTCTTTTTTTATTTCTTTTTCGAAATTTCATCAAGCTTGTCAAGCATTTTCTTGGTGAGCTTAAGATTCTCCTCTGCAAGTTCTGTTCCTGCTGACATTTTTTCGGTGAGTTTAAGATTTTGTTCTGCATAGTCTGCTGCACGTCTTTGCTGGTCAACAGGTTTCTTGATGGCATCACGAATGCCAGCCGCTGCTGGATGTGCACTAACAACATTATCATTAATCCACTTAAATGGATTTGCATCTTTCCACTTACCTGTGAGATTTTCAACCACGTTGTTCTTCTGTCGTTGATTTTTTGCTTCAATTGTTGCTTCAATACTTTTTATGGTTTCTTCATAACCTTTTTTGGTTGCTTCAAGGCCCCTTTTGGTTGTGTCAAATGCAACTGCAGTTCTACCATTTTTTTCTCGTAAATCCTTATATCTAGTATCTTTCTTCTCAAACTCTTTTCTTACTACATCAAAGTCGGTCTTGGACCAGCCTCTATCACCCATACCATGATGACCTCGGTAGTCCATCACGTCGGCCAAAGCTGCTGCTCTTGCATCATCCAATCCCGCATGTCTTGCTTGCACCTCAAAAGCGTCCCGGTCAAATCTGTTTCCTTTTTGCCCTTTCACGCTTTCAATTAAATTGTCAATTGTCTCCTGCTCTGCAACTTCACCTAATTGCCCTTCAACTGCGTTTATTTGCCCTTCAGTTTGTTTTAATCTTTGTTTATCTCTCATAGTTCCTGGGCCATACAAGTAATCTCCAGCTTTTTGTTGCCATTTCGTTTTACCAGTAAAGAAATTTCCCATTGCTTTAAAGCCATTTCTGTCAACAAGTGATCCGTCAGCACCTTTTTTTCGGAGAATTCCACCATGTGCATTTCCGTTTTTGTCATACCAACCCATTGTAGCAGCTCCAATACCTTTCTCTGCCAAACGCTCCAAAGGATTGTATCGGGAAACTTTTGTTGCGAATTTTGCGGCACCGGCGGTCATTTTAAGTGCCCCACCAACGGCGCTGCTCACATCTTTACTCATTTCTTCACCCGTTTTTTGGGCATCCGCAGCACCAATAATTGTGGAAAGTGTGGAAATCACCGCTTTGGTTGTGATTAAGCCAACAATTATGAACAAAGTGCTTGCCAAAGCATCGGCAATTCCAATGTTAAAGAATTTGATTTGATTTATATACGGCAATATCAACATAACTAAGTTCATGCCGACCACTGCGCCATAAGTCATCAAAACTTGTTTTAAGAAGTTTTCTCGCCAATTCTTGGCGGCTTGTCCATTATCCAAAGGCATAAGCCCATATAATGGCGGTGCGATAAGGAACAGCACAATGCACATGAAGAACCTTGCCATCAGCCCCAAGATGATGTTTAAGAAAATTGTAAAGCAAACAATAACTGCGCCAAATCCGACAACAAAATTAAACTGCCATAGGTCATAGAAATACCACACCAAGCCCACATTAAATTTTGAAAAGGCAATTGTAAGGTAGCTGGTGAAGTTTGATAGCCCAGACACAATATCCAGTGAAATAAGATGCTTCCAATCCTCCGCAGTGTACATCGGCGCTATTCTACACCCTTGCGCCGCATGCAAATTGCAAGCAAAAGCCAAGTCAATCATTTCAGCAAGTTCTTCGTTTCCTTCTGCATCCTTAAACAATTGGAAATCCTCATCATCCGGCCCACCCGTGTAACTGCGGCGCCCATACCAATTGTTTAGCCTTGCGCGATTTGCGTTGTATGCCGCGGCTTTAAACAAAGTGCCAGAAAAAGTGGCATTTGTTGCGGCAACACTTGCTAGGTTAACCCCATAAACGGTGTAATAATCATCAAAGACGTCTTGTTCCAGCTCTCCATAAAGCACGCCGCTGCCCACGCCAAAAATATCGTAAAAGACATAGGATTTTTCGCCTTTTGTGGTGCTGTTTGGGTTGTCATCAAAATTCCGCGAGGTGTAAGTTGAATATAAATATTTTGAAACGTTGTTTGACCCATACATGCTTATAATGGCCGTGTCAGAGGTTGATGTGAATTTGTCTAGCGCTGTTAAAAGTGCTTGTGAAAGATAAAGCCCCAAAACGATTGTGATTGGCACAATTGCCATTCCAACAAGCGCTCTGCCGGCTGTGTATACATATTGCATTGGGCCTTTTGCAGCTTTTTCATCATAGTTATAATGCCCCTTTATTATTGCAACCAAAGTTGCTGCAAACAAGATGATAACTCCAAAAATTACAAATGACCAGAAAACTGTGGACAAAATGGAATATTGCAAATCATATTCATTTATTCCCAAAATGCCCGTGATGAATTGTGTGACAAGGTCTCCCGTTGTGTTGACTATTTTTCCTGAAACAGGGTCTTTTATATAAACAATGTCAAGCCCCGCAATCTTTCTGAAGAAAAGTTGTAACACGTCCATGAGGCACACGAGGCTGGCATACATCAAATACATAAATTTTGGAATAAAATCTAAAAGGCCCCCAATGACTTCCATTATTGGGCCAACAATATTGTCTACTATAAACTGTGCAACTTCGGTTATTATGGAAAAAATTCCACCTTGCATTGCAATATGCATATAGCCTCCTCAAACTATTCTCTCTCATTTTAACAAATTAATTTACATTTTGCAACAAAATTCGTAAAAAAAGTGGAAAATATTGGATAAAATGTTCTATAATATAGCCATGAACGAAAAAATTCGCGAAAAACTGAAAAATTTAACCACTCGCCCCGGCGTGTATATCATGCGTGACAAAAATGGCGAGATTATTTATATTGGCAAGGCAAAAAATCTCAAAAACCGCGTTAGCCAATATTTCCGCAACAGCCCAAAACCAAGCAAAGTGCAAGCAATGGTGGACAATGTTGACAATTTTGATTATTTCATTGCCACAAGCGAACTTGATGCGCTGGGGTTGGAGAGCAACCTCATTCACAAACACCAACCTTTTTACAACATTTTGCTCAAAGACGGCAAGGCATTTCCATACATTAAAATTGACATGAAAGATGACTTCCCTAGGTTGGAAATTGTTAGAAAAGTGAAAAAAAATGATGGGGCAAAATATTTTGGGCCTTACATTGCAGGAATTGACCCCAAAGAACTTTTGAAAATCATAAGTTTTGCATTCAAAATTCGCACCTGCGGCGGAAAAATTGACGGAAAAGCAAAAAGAGAATGTTTGAACTATTCTATGGGGCTTTGCCTTGCACCTTGCACGGGAAGAGTGACAAAAGAGCAATATGGGCAAGAGATAAAAAAGGTTGTGAAATTTTTGAGCGGCAATGATGACGAAGTGGAAGAAATTTTGAAAGAAAAAATGGAAACCGCATCACAAATGGAAAATTTTGAGCGCGCCATTGAACTGCGAGAAAGCTTGAAAATGATTGCTAAACTTAAACAAAAAGTGGTTGCAAACTTGCCTAAAAATGTTGACAAAGATGTGTTTTGTTTCCACTCAAATGGGCTTAGCGGCGTTGTGACGGCGCTTGTTATTCGCGGCGGAAAAATTTTGGGTGTGATGAACTTTGTGCAAAGCGATGCCGAACTTGAAGAAAATGAAACTTTGTTCAATTTTTTAACGCAATATTATGCAAATTCGCTTGTGCCAAATGAACTTATTTTAAGCCACCAAATTGACGAAGAGTTGTTCAAGCAATATGTTGGCAAAAATGTGAAAATAATTTCAAATCCGCATGGAATAAACCTGACACTTTTGAAAATGGCACGCGAGAACGCGGAGGAATATTTGACAAAACATCTTGAAAAGGAAAAGCGGGATTATGAACAGTCTTTTGGCGCAATGAAACTTTTGCAAGAAAAAGTTGGGCTTAAAAATTTGCCAAGAAGAATGGAGTGTTATGACATTTCGCACATCAGCGGCACAAACAAAGTGGCATCTATGGTGGTTTTCATTGACGGCGTGCCAGCGAAAAAACACTATCGAAAATTCAAAATCAAAACGGTGCAGGGCAACAACGACTTTGAAAGTTTGAAAGAGGCCTTAACGCGAAGATTGAAGCGTTATTGCGAGCAAAACGGCGAAAGTTTTAAGGAAAAGCCAGATTTGTTGGTGATTGACGGCGGAAAAGGGCAACTTTCGTCTTGTTATGAAATTTTGCAGAGTTTTGGGCTGCAAGACAAAATTGAAATGATTTCTTTGGCAAAAAGGATTGAGGAAGTTTTCACAACAAAAACAAACGTTCCGGTGATTTTGAAATACGCAAGCGCCGAGCTTCGCCTGCTGCAAAGGCTGCGCGACGAGGCTCACCGTTTTGCCATCACTTTTCACCGCAGTTTAAGAACAAAATCGCAAACAAAAAGCGAACTTGAAGATGTTGTTGGGCTTGGGCCAAAAAAGATTGAGGCTCTGCTTTTGGCGTTTGGAACAACGGAAAACATTAAAAAGGCAACCAAAGAGGAACTTTGCCTTGTGAAAGGAATAACCCCCGCCCTCGCCCACGAAATTTTGAAATTAAACGAAGAAAAATAATTTGATTTTTGTTTTGAAAAGCTTTTGCTTGTGTGATATACTCCAATTAAGGAGAAACTATGAGAAAATTAAACGTTTTAAGCGATTGGGAAACTGCCAAGTATATCATCGACCATAAATGCTCGGTTGCAAGATATGGTGATGGCGAAATGGACATTATGCTTGGAATAAATATTCCTTTCCAAAAAAGCACACACAAATTGAGAAAAATGTTAAAAGAAGTTAAAACAACCGATAAGTGCTTGTGTTGTGTGAGCGATGTTTTTAATAAAGAGCGCTTCAACAAAAACACAATTGTTGAAAAAGACTATAAATTTTGGCAAAAAGTAAAATTCTTTACAAAACCTTTCTATTATTTTTATTTTGGCAAAAACGAGGTTTTGGGCGACACATTTGTTTCAAGATTTTATTTGCGATTTAAAGACCACTCACAAACGCCAGATTATATAAAATTCTTAAAACAAATCTGGCAAGACAGAAACCTGATTTTTGTGGAAGGCGAAAAGACAAGACTCGGCGTTGGAAATGATTTCTTTGACAACGCAAAATCTATAAGAAGGATTTTGGGACCAAGCAAAAACGCGTTTGATAAATATGACGAAATTAAGAAGGCAATTTTGGAGAACGCAAAAAAAGATGACCTTGTTATTTGTGCACTTGGGCCAACCGCCACCGTGCTTGCCTATGATTTGTCAGAGCAAATGCAAATTTTGGATTTGGGGCATATTGACATTGAATATGAGTGGTTTTTAAGGCACGCAGACAAAAAAATTCCTATTGAAAACAAATATGTGAACGAGTGCGGAAAAGACGGAAGAAATCCTGGCGAATGCACCGACAAAACCTATCTTTCGCAAATAATTAAAAGAATCGATTGATTTTGGAGGAAAAAAATGAAAAAGGGATTGATTTCTGTTGTTATCCCCTGCTTTAATTGTGAAAAATATTTAGATGACACCGTTAAATGCTTAAACGAACAAACCTACAAAAATTTTGAGGCAATTTTTGTTAATGACGGTTCAACTGACGGCACTTTAAACAAACTCAATGACCTTTGCAAAAACAGCAAACAATACAAGGTTTTTTCAAAAGAAAATGGCGGCGCAAGTTCGGCAAGAAATTTTGGACTTTCAAAAGCAGAAGGCGAATTTGTGCTTTTCTATGACTCCGATGACCTGCTCGCCCCAAATCATTTGGAAACTCTTGCAAAAGAAATTGCCAATTTTGACTGTTTGGTGACAAGTTCGATTACAATAGATGACAACACCCGCTATGACGATGTAAAAAAAATTGAAACCTTTAATAAAACAGAGGTGTTTGAAGGTGCTGACGAACTTGTTGCCCAAATGATAATAACCAAAAAATTTATCACAGGTTTTTGGAACAAACTTTTGCGAGCATCAATTTTAAAAGAATTTAAAACATATCCAAATGTTTTCACCGAAAATGTTCACTATGCAGAGGACGCACTTTTTGGAGTGGAATATTTTTTACATTGCAAAAATGCAAAATGCATAAATTTGAAATCCTATTATTACAGAAGCCATCCCGGAAGTTTATCAAAAGCGTTCAGCAAAAGAATGCTTACAGTGACCAACTCGTTTGACAAATACATTGAAATTTGTGAGGGCCGCCCACTTGCGCTTCAATATGTAAAAAGTTTTATATGCATGCTTTGTATCGAATTTTTGTTTAGAATAAGATTTAATAAATTTTACGACAAAAAAACAGTGGATTTTTTCTTCTCAACATTAAAAAAATATAAAAAAGACCTAAGAAAATGCAAAAAAGCGGCTTTTTATTACAGATTTTTAACGCCTTGCACCATTTGCCTGTTGAAATTGCTTTTTGTGGGAAAATTAAAATAGGTGATTAGATGGATAAAGTCAAAAAAAAATTATGCCATTTGAAAAAACACTTTGATTTTAAAGAAAGTGAACTTGAAGAAATCCGCAAAATGTATTTGGGGCAACCTTTCAACCGTGAAGATGAAGGCTATTTGAAATTGTTGGAAAAATCGAAGGCGTTGTGTGATAAATACAATTCTGTTTGCCAAAAAGAACTTGCGAAAAAAAGAAAATCCAAACATTGCAAAACCTCTTTGATTGCCTACATCTATTTCTATTTTAAAAAATTGCACCTTTTAAAGTTGCTTTTTCCAATTCATGGTTTTATTTTGTATGCAGAAAGCGGAATTGATGCAGTGATTGGCCTTGTGGACTTGAAAGGTTATGGGTTTATAAATCAAAATGTTCGCTTCACGCCCAACTCCCTAGTGGATGTTAAAAAAGGAAATGTTTTTGCACTTGACATTACTGTTGGCGCAACCACCCAATCTGCCGCTCTAAACAAAATCACAATACAAAAAAATTGTTGGATTTGTGCCGGCGTTTGTGTTTGTCCAAAAACCGATATTGAAATTGGGCAAGAAAGTGTGCTTGGCGCAGGTGCTTTTGTTGAAACCTCACTTCCTGCCAATTCTTTGGCTGTTGGAAGGCCAGCAAAAAGAATAAAAGATGTGAATGAAAGCAAAAATTCAAACATTTCTTCCCCTTTTTCCGCCGAACAGAAAAAATTTATTATGGAACACATAAAAAAGCACAACTTTGGCAAGGTTTGTCCGGAATTTGAAAAAGCAATAAGCGGCCAAGTTTTCAATTCCATGGACAGAAAATTTTCTTATCTTTTGAGGTTAACCCGCTGCCTTTGTGATGAACTTAATTTTGAAGAAATCACACAAGCACGAAGAGAGGAAATTTTGGATATTCTCTTTGCAAGTCACGGAAAAAATCTTAAAGTTGGAAAAAATCTTAAAGTGGACTGTCTTGGCACAATTTTAATTGGCAACAATGTGACAATTGGCAACAATGTGTCAATGGGTGGGAACATAATTTTAGAGGACAACGTGAAAATTGATGACAACTGCATTCTTTTTGCCTCTGGTCACAGCACGAAAGCCAAAGAGCGCACAATGAAATTTTCCATAAAGAAAGGTTTTTATGAAGACACCTTTTACTCCTCAATTTTGGTCAAAAGAAATTGCAAAATAAGAAAAAACACTGTTGTTGTTCCAAACAGTGTTGTAAATATCAGCACGCCCGAAAATTCGCTTTATGTAAAAGACAAAGTGATTATTTCAAACACTTAAAATATCTCATTTTCACAAAAGGTTTAACGGCGGGAATGCCAAATCTCAAATACCAAGCATACAACTTACCTTTTCTAACATATTTGCAATTTGCGCAGTAATCAAGGCACAATTTTTTAATTTTTTCTTTGTCCCTAAAATCACTGTGCCAAATTTTCAACAGCATTTCCAAACTTGAAATTGCCCGTTGCCCTTTGATGTAGTTTTTTGCCTGTTTGTAGATGTTTTCGTTCAAGCCATCGGCATAATCAAGCCCGTTAAACACAGAAAGTTTGTTCTCATTAAACTTACTTCTAACCCCACTCCCCTTTCTTCTTTTGTAATAATAAAGTTTGTCGTCAATTATCAAAATGTTGTCAGCTTTTTCAAGATATTTTGTGTTAAATTCAATGTCCTCGCCATAAGAGCTTTTTTCGTTCATAACTCTTGGAAAGTTTGCAACCTGCTTTATGATGTCCATCTTAAACATTTTGTTCCAAAGCGTGTAGCCAAGATTTCCAGAATACAGCAAAGACATGATTTTGTCTTTGTCACTTTCCATCTGCTTTTTTTTGCCCTGTTTAACCTTAATTTTTTCATACTTAAAGTTTTCTTTAACCCAAACCGAGCCAAAAACCAAACAATCGGCTTTGCCTTTTTGTTCGTTCAGCACTTCCATAAGGTTTGGAGCAAGCAAATCGTCGTCATCGGCAAAATAGACAAATTTTCCATTTGTTTTTGCTAAGCCCGCATTTCTTGCCGAACTAACACCCCCATTTTTTTTATCAACAAAAAAACGGTTTTCCCCCTTCTTGCAAAACTCTTTAATCACGTCCAAAGTTTTGTCGGTTGAGCCATCATTGACAAAAATCACTTCAAAATTTTTATAAGTTTGATTTTCCAAACTCTTGAAGCAATCTGCAAGCCTGTTTTGGGCGTTATAGCATGGTATGATAACTGAAATGTCTGGCATAAAAACTCCTTAAAAAAGCCTTATTTTGTAATAGAGATAAAGTGTAAACAAAATTGGATGGCAAGTTTGCCAAATGGTTTTTTTGAAATCTTTAAACAGCTTTTTTATTGTTTGCTTGTCCTTAAATTTGTCGCGAATCATCTCGTTGAAATACATCAAATATCTGTCAAACTTTCTTAAAACCACAGTGTGTTTCACTGATTTCAAATCCCCCACACACAATTCAATGGCGTTGTCATAACTTTGAAAGGTGCTAAGTTTTTTTGTTGAAAATTCTTTGTGCATGGCGCTGCTGTTGCGCTGTCTGTATAGATATAACTTGTCCTGCGTTAAGGCAACCTTGTTGCAATTTGCCAAATACTTAAAGTTGAAATCAACATCCTCGCCATAGTCAATGCTGGTTTGAAAAACATTTGGAAAGCCTGCAATTTTTTGCATGATGTCTTTCCTATACAAATTTGACCAAACAGCGTGCCCAAATTTTTTATAATTTATAAACAATTTCAAAATTTTTGTTCTATCACAAAAAACTTCTTCTTTTTTCGTTTCTTCATAATGTATGTTGTCAAAATGAAATTCCTCAGAAACCAATTCATATTTGCAAATAGAACAATCCGCCTCAGTTTTCAGCAACAAATCATGCAATTTTTCAAGCAAATTAGGCTTCATAATGTCGTCCGCATCAAGAAAATACAAAAACTCCCCCTGCGAAGAGGCAATTCCCCTGTTTCTGGCCTCGCTAACGCCCGAATTTTTTTGGTTTATAATTTTGAAATTTTGCTTATTCTCACAAAATTTCGTCAGTTTTTCCAAAGTGTCATCTTTTGAGCCGTCATTCACGAAAATAACTTCAATGCTTTTATAAGTCTGATTTTCCAAGCCTTTGAAACAATCATCCAACCACGCAGACACGTTATAGCAAGGCACAATAATTGAAATCAGACCCTTTTTCATCATCACTCCTTAATGAGAGAATAACACAAAAATTTTGTTTGGTGCACTCGTGGGGATTCGAACCCAAGACCTTTCGTTCCGTAGACGAACGCTCTATCCAGCTGAGCTACGAGTGCGTAAGTTGAAAATATTAAGTTGTTTCAAGTGACTGTGGCGGGCAATTCCTTCCAACGCTTAAACATTATATCAAATACAAACAAAAAAGTAAATCCTTTTTCAAAAACTTTAAAAATATTTTTTTCTCTTTATTCTGTCAAGTTTAAAACAAAGATTATTGTCTTTGTAACCTGTGTTTGTTGATAATTTAAAAAATAAATTTTGCAAATATGTTTTTTTACTTTGAAAACATCCTTGTTTGTTTTATAATTATTTAAGTCAAAAAGATAAAACCCAAATTGTGTGATTTAGCAAAACCGATTGAGTTCTTTCTTTAAACTTGTGTTTTGGCAAACTTTGCGTTTGCTTAATTGGAGTGAATTATGGAAATCATTTTAAACAAACCAAATCTGGTCATGGGGGGGGGATTTTGTCACCTGGTGTGTGAAGTTGAAACTCAATCTTCAATCTATCCCCTATATTTGGAATTTGAGCAGAAATGGGCAAAATATGTGAGCTTTGAAGTGCTTGACAGCCAAGTTGTTGCACTTTTGCTTTATGCTATGGAGCATAATTTGAATATTGTTTGCAAAGGAAAAATAAGCGAGCGCTTACATAGGCAGTTGACGGAATATCTTATTCCTGCCATTTCAAAAAATTTGAAAAAATATCATCCAATTTCCATTTCGTGTGAAGGCTTTTCAAATGAAAATTTTGGCGGTAAAGTTGCCGGCACTGGGCTTTCTTGTGGCGTTGATTCTTTTTACACCATTTTAAAAAACCAAAACCATTCAAAAGAAAGCGGACTGAATGTGCAGTGTTTGGGGTTATTTAATGCTGGAGCTTTTGGTCAAGAAGATGCAGAAGAAAATAAGAAAAAGTTTTGGCAGCGCGCCAAAGATTGCAAGGTTGTTGCAGACAAACTTGGCTGTGATTTTTTGGCGGTGGATTCCAACATGAACAAATTTTTACATCAAGACCATGAAGCAACGCACGTGTTTAGGACTTTAAGTGTGCCACTTGCTTTTCAAAAGTTGTTTAAACTGTATTACTTTTCATCAACTTTTGAATACAAAATGTTTAGATTCACCGATTTTGACCCATCTTATTATGACATTTTAACAATGCCAAACATCTCAACAGAAT
>CANRFP010000025.1 GCA_947629895.1 uncultured Clostridia bacterium
AACTTTATTTACATTTTGCCCGCCAGCACCTCCCGAATGATATGTATCAATGCGGAGGTCCTTATCCAAAATTTCAAAATCAACATCTTCAACTTCTGGCAAAACGGCAACAGTTGCGGTGGAAGTGTGAATGCGCCCCTGACTTTCCGTTTCAGGAACTCTTTGCACGCGGTGAACGCCGCTTTCATATTTAAGTCGAGAATATGCACCCTTGCCCTTAACCATGATTGTTGCATCTTTGATGCCGCCAATTTCCGTTTCGTTTGTGTCGATATATTCCACTTTCCAGCGGTTTTTTTCTGCGTAATGCGAATACATTCTGCAAAGTTCCAGCGCAAAAAGAGCGCTCTCTTCGCCGCCCGCCGCCGACCTTATCTCAATAATGGCGTTGCTGTCATCATTTTCATCTTTTGGCAAAAGCAAAATTTTGATGTTTTCAACTTCGTTTTCAATTTTTTGTTTCAAATCCTCAATTTCACTCTTAAAAAGAGAAATCATCTCTTGGTCTTTCTCATTTTGCAAATCTTTTTCACAATTATCCAAATTTTCAACCAATTTTTTTAATGCCTCATGAGAAGAAGCCAAATCTTCGAGCGAATTTCTCTCTTTTACAAGTTTTTTCCATTCACGATTGTCCGCAATAATCTCTGGGCGCATGATAAGCTGGGTTAGTTCGTCATATCTAACCTTAGATTTTTCTGTTTTTTCCAAAAGTTCTCTACCTAATTCTTCCATAAACCACTCTTTCAATTTTATTATAATCTTTAATTGTTTTTATCTCTTCAAACCCGTTTTCGCGCATGATTTTTCGCACTGCACTTGCCTGCCCCTTGCCAACTTCATAAAAAAGCATTCCGCCATTTGTCAATCTTGAAGTTGCCTTCTGGGAAATTTCGCGATAAAAACTTAGTCCATCTTCGCCGCCATCAAGCGCAAGAAGTGGGTCGCACTCCCGCACATTTTTATCCAATTTTTTTATTTCATCAGTATTGATATATGGCGGATTTGACACTATTATATCAAACTTTCTCTTTCTTTTCAAGCCTTCAAACAAATTTGAATGCAAAAATTCAATTTTTACGCCATTTTTTTTGGCATTTCCTTCCGCCGTTGCAAGCGCAACCTTGCTCACATCAATCGCCGTGATTTGCGCCTCGCAATTTTTGGCAAGTGCAACAGCAATGCAGCCCGAGCCCGTTCCCAAATCCAAAATTTTGGCGTTTTTAAAATTTTTTTCTGCTTTCAAAACTTGTTCAACCAAAATTTCCGTTTCCATTCTTGGCGTGAGCACTTTTTTGTTGACGTCAAAAGGCAGCCCATAAAATTCTGTGAAGCCAAAAATGTTGTCCAAACTTTCTCCCTTTGCCCGCCTGGCAGTCACTTTCATAATTTCTTGCTCTTGCTTGTCGGTTATGGAAGAAATCAGTTTTATCTCTGCTCTATTTTTGTTCAAAACTGTTGCAATAAGCCAATCGGTTTCGCTTTTGTCGTTTATTCCGGCACTTGCCAACCGATTTTTCACCTCATTATAAACCACAGAAAAGGAATGTCCTTTTTCATCCTCCATAAAACCTCTCTCCTTTTGAGATAAAAGCAAATTCAGCTCCGTCAAAGCAATGGATGCCGTCTCTAAGTGAGTTGTGGACGGCTTAACATACACAAGCCAAGCGGTCACATATCCTGCCTTTTTGCAATACTTTTCCAAGAGCCACAAAATTTCATAACCCACACTTATGCAAAGCAAAAAAATTGCAAAATGCAAAAAGAAATTAAAAATCACGCCAAAATTTGCTCCAACTAATGTTATCACAACAAAATCTAAAATAAAAACAAAAATGATGAAATTCAAAAAATTTGTGGGCAAACAAGTTTTTCCTTTTTTCTTGCCATTTTCACTTAACACCATGTCCAAAGCCCGATTAAACCTTAAAAGTTCCAAAAACGCCGGAAACAATCTTAAAGCAAGAAAGGATAAAACAAAAAACAAAATCTTAAAAATTGCAATCACCAAATTTCTTAAAATTGGAGTGCCAGAATATGAAACAATCCACAAACCAATTTTTGCCGGAACAAACCCAAAAACAAACCATCCAAACAAAATCGCAAAGAATAAAACAGCCGCAAAAATAATCCAATTTTTCAAAAAACCGTCTTTTTTCTTTGATTTTTCATTAAAAAATTGAAAAAAAGTGTTAAAAATTGCAAAAATGCCACAAAAGAAAATTTGCAAACCTCTTGCAAAAGGGAAATGAAAATACAAAATTTTGTTTTTGTCGGCAAAGGATTTCAACTTTTTTTGACCACTTTCTGTCACATATGACACAACTCTTTTTTCATTGAAGCCCATCACCACACCATTGGGAAGAGGATATGCAAATTTTTCCATGAAAAAATTATTTCCAAGTGAACCAATAATAAACTCTTGACAAAAACAGATAAGTGTGGTATTATGTTTATATGACAAATGGAGGTTAAAATGGAAATTTCAAAAATTCAAAATGGCAAAGGCGACAAATATATAATAACAGATGGTTTGTATAAAGGTTTCGTTTTTGAAAAAGCAACAGAGGGAAAAACAAGCATTTTCACTGTTACTTCCGCAAAAAATGTGTTCGAAAAAAATGAAAAATTAACCTTTGAGATAACAAAACCAAACAGCAAGGTTCTCAATGAAAAAGACATTTCAGACACTCTCATAAGAATAATTGCTGGAGATGCGCTTGACGGCTTGTATGACAGTTTGCCTGCAATTCCAAAAGAATTTTGGCTTAAAAAGATGCTCCCAGAGTTTTTCCATCGTGAACTAAAAAAGCAAGCAAAAGGAAAAGATTTTGGAGATGCTTTCACAAACCTTTGCAACACAATGGATGCTATGAGAAAAGCATCACAGCCAGTAAAAATTTCTTCAAAAGAAAAACTTTAATTTAAACTAAACAAAATAAAAAAAACAGGTTTTTGCCTGTTTTTTTTGATGTTTTTTTATTGAAGATTGTATTTTCTCTTAAAGTTTTCAACATTTCCGCTGGCATCAACAACTTTCTTTTTGCCGGTGTAAAATGGATGGCATTTGTTGCAAATATCAATCTTGATTGTGTCACCCTTAACTGTTGAGCCTGTTTTAAAAGTGTTTCCGCAAGCACAAACAACTGTGACTTCATGATAACTTGGATGTGTGTCTTTTTTCATGTTAAACTCCTTTTAATCGCCAACATAAGGCAAAAGAGCCATATTTCTTGCTCTCTTAATTGCATTTGCAAGTTCTCTTTGGTGATAAGAACAAACACCTGTTTGGCGTCTTGGCAAAATCTTGCCTTTTTCTGTGATGTATTTTCTTATTTTTGCTACATCTTTATAATCAATTTTATCTTCCCCAGCAACGCAAAAAGCACAAACTTTTTTCTTTGCAGGTTTGCGATATTTTTTTGTGACCTTTTCTTCGGTCTTAACTGCTTCGCTCATATTTTTCTCCTTAATTTTTTTGCCTAGAATGGAAGGCTGTCATCATCAATTTCTTCAAGTTCAGCCGTTTGTTTTGGCTTGTCTTGTTTTGGTTCGCCTTGAGGTGGAACATATCCTCCGTCTTCACCGTTTCTTGGATTTGTTATAAATTCCACTTCATCAGCAACAATGTCGGTTGTGTATCTCTTTGATCCATCTTGTGCATCATAACTTGAAGTTTGAATTCTTCCAATCACTGCACATTTAGAGCCTTTTTTAAGATATTTATGGCAATTTTCCGCTTGATTTCTCCAAACAACAACATTGAGGAAATCAGCATCTCTTTCGCCTTCTGAGTTTGCAAATCTTCTTGTTACTGCAAGAGTGAATCTGCACACTGAAATTCCACCATTTGTGGTTTGAAGTTCTGGGTCACGGGTTAAATTTCCAATCAAAATAACTTTATTCATAAAATTTCTCCTTTACTTTCGGACAAACATTTGACGAACGATGCCGTCGGTGATTGTCATAAGTTTGTTCATCGCGTCAACTTCTTCTGGCAACATTTGAAGGTTCATCAAAACATAATATCCTTCGTTTTTGAAGTTGATTGGATAAGCAAGTTTCTTCATGCCAAGTTTTTCAACGCCTTCAACAACGCCTTTGTGTGCTTCAACATACTTTTTGAAGCGTTCGATGAGTTCTTCTTTTTTCTCATCAGTGACATCTTGCGCGATGATAAACATAAGTTCATACTTATTCATCTTCTATACCTCCTTTTGGACTAATGGTTCTCTTTTTTCAGAGAACAAGGACAGCAAACAAAATCTTACTGCTAGCGGCATTCTAACATATAAATTTTCTTTTGTCAAGCAAATTTTGCAAAATACCTATTGACAACCCTCTGGTTTTGTGTTAAACTTTGGAAAACTTAAAAGAGAGGTGTTATATGAAAACTATTCTTCCATTAAATTTCAGCGCGCTTGCACAAGCCCCTGTTGAAGGGCATGAAAGATTTATTCTTGCTCCTGCAGCAGAAACAACGCCAAAAGTTGTTTACAATGCTGAACTTCGCAATCTTCCAACAAGAAAGGATGCTCACCCAGCGCAAAAAGAAATTGGAAAAGATGAGATTGCAAAAGCTGGCGGAAATTCTTTGAACGCTCTTAAAGGCGGCAGATGCAGAGCGCACAACATTTTCACCATTTCAAGCATAGACACAAAACATTCTTTTGAAAGATAAAGAAAACCAACTGCAAAAAAAAGACGGCTGTGGCTGTCTTTTTTAATTTTTTCGAATTTCTTCATGATAGAAAAAGTTTTGAAAGTTGATTTTGTTTTCTAAGCAATATTCGTTCATTTGTTTTGCCAGATTTTCCCAATAGGTGCGGTTGTTTTTAAGATAAATTTCATTATATAAGCCTGTCAAAGAAGGATATTTTTTGCTCACATAATCCAAAATCAGCGGCTTGTAACTGCCACGCAAATTTAAGTTTTCAAACCAATATTCATCCACAAAAGATTTGGTTTTTTCAATAATCTCCTTCCACTTTGTGATTTCAGGAAAAATTGGCGACATAAACAAAACGGTGTAAATTCCATTTTCGTGAAGGGTTTTAAGCGCCCGCATCCTCTCTTCAATTGAACTTGCCTTGTCCATATCGTTTTTGAAGCCCTCGTCAAGCGTGTTGGATTGACATTGCCACTTTAACATTTTTCATTTGCTTCAAAAGGTCCATATCCCTAAGCACAAGAGCGGATTTTGTTGTGATGTCAATTTCCGCATCCGCCTGCGTTAACTGCTCCAAAATTTTTCTGGTCACTCCGTAATCCTTCTCAGCGGGGTTGTAACAATCTGTTACAGATGCCACAAAAACAGTTTTGCCTTTAATTTTTTTGATGTTTATTGGCTTGTCGCAAATTTTAACATCCAAAAAATCTCCCCAATTTTCGGTGTGCCCCGTAAATCTTTTCATAAAACAAGCATAGCAATATTTGCAGCCATGCAAACAGCCAACATAAGGATTTATCACATAGTCACTTGCTGGCAAGTTGGATTTTGTTAAATAGTCATTAACCCTAATTTCTCTTATTTTCATATTTTCATTCTATCACACGCACTTCAATTTTCAAAATTTTTCACGAATTTTTTATAATTTCCACACATTTGGCAAAAATATTGCAAGGGAGTGAAAAAATATGTCTGACACAATAAGTTTGTTAAAAGAGTGCGATGCTGGGATTAAAATGGGAATTGAGGCCATTGACGAGGTTTTGGAACATGTGCAAAACGAGGACTTTAAAAGTAAACTCATAAATTATAAAGATGATTACAATTTTTTGCAAGACGAACTTCAAGAAATGTTAAACCGTTTTGGCAAAGAAGGCAAAGAGCCCAACCCTATTGCCAAAGGGATGTCTAAGATGAAAACAAGCATAAAAATTGCCTTCAATGACACCGACGAAACCATCGCCGACCTTATGACAGAGGGCTGCAACATGGGAGTTAAGTCATTGAACAAATATTTAAACGACTATAAAGGTGCAGATGACGAGGCAAAAACGCTTGCGAAGAAACTTATTCGCCTTATGGACCGCCAAGAATTTGATGTGAGAAAATATCTATAAAAACACGCTGCTTGGCGTGCTTTGTTATTTTTCTTTGCCCTTGTCTTCTTCAATTGGTTCTTTTGTTAAAACAGACTTAAATTCTTCTGGTAAATTATTCTTTAGATATGGTGCATATAATTTTTCCAGACTTTTGTTGTTGTCTAAAAACCCACAAAATTTAACTCTTACCGCATTTGGCAAAGAAAGTGTGACTAGAGATTTGTTAGAGCGAAGAAAATAATCCCCAATTGTTGTCACATTTGGCAAAGACAGTGTGGCTAGGGATTCATTCATATAAAGAAAGAATTGCCCTATCTTTCCTGCTTTTGGCAAAGAAAGTGTTGTTAGCGATTTGTTGAGGCCTAGAAAACTATCTCCAATTGTTGTCACATTTGGCAAAGATAGTGTGACTAGGGATTCATTCATGTGAAGAAAGGATTTGCCTATTTTTTCCGCTTTTGGCAAAGAAAGTTTGGTCAATCTCTCATTACATCGAAGAAATCCACCTTCAATTCTTTTAGCTTCTGGCAAAGAAAGAGTTCTCAAGGCTGTATTTTCATAAAGAAAGTCATCCCCAATTGTTTCCACGTTTGGTAAAAAAAGTGTGGTCAAGGCTTTGTTGCTACTGAGGAAAGCATTTTTAATTTGGATTGCATTTGGTAAAGAAACCGTGGTTAAAGCACTGTTGAAATAAAGAAAATTATCCCCAATTGTTTCCAAATTTGGCAAAAAGAGTGTGGACAAGGCCTTATTGTGAAAAAGGAAATTATCTTCAATTATTGCAACATTTGTGTTGCAGTAGCCAATAATTTGATTTGAGCCATTCAAAGTCAATTCCACATCTTCGCCTATTGTAGGCGTGAAAACGAAAACTTTATTACCGTCTTTATCGGTTTTTGTGGTTATGGTTTTTATTTTGCCTATGCTTTTTAAAAACGAATCTTCTTCTTTGCTAAGGTCTTTGATTGTGTTTTTTTGTTTGTCAATTAAATATTGCTCTGCCAATACATATCTCGCCTTGTCATATTGAAAAACCCTTCCATGTTTCAGCACCACATTGTTTTCACAATAACATATGTCTTCTATCTCAACATTCACTTTGTAGAATTTACCATCATCTCCAAGCCTGTAAGACGGAATTTCAAAACTCTGCTTCATAAGCTCCACCAAAGGGATTTTATAGGTTTCAACGAACGATTGTGCAAGCCCCTCAATAATGTTGTCAAGATTGTTGCTAAATGTGGCATCTGGGTTGTTAACTCTGTGATTATAGCGATTTTTTATTGACAAAGTGCTTTTGTTTCCTATCGAAAATTGAATGCTTATCACACTTGTGCCATACTCGTCTTGCCTTTTTGGAGATTTAAAATCTTCTCTTCGAATTTGGTCAACATTCTTTTTAACTGCAAACCACACACGACAATTATTTAACCTTCCACCATTAAAAGTGCAAAGTTCTTCGCCTTCTGCATAGTATTTCTTAAAAGACTGAACATCTTCTTCTGTTTTGCACTCTGGATAAAGAATATATCCCGCTTCATCCATAAGTTCTGCTGGCGTTTTTGTCACCCTTTCCTGTATCTTTTCTTGTTCAACATCCACAAAACTATACACATAAGCTTTAAAGCCATCCTGCAATGGCAAAATATCTTCATATAAACTTCGTGATGGGGCAAAATGGTTTGAAATTATCTTTGCAACCAAGCCTTCTTGCTCTAAAAGCGTTGGAAAAAGTTCTCTGCATAGATGTGAAAACTTTTCGCCATAATGTTTTTTCAAATATTTTAAATCTTCCATCAGCCGTAAACCCTTTTTATAACCAAATTTTTGCCTTTTGCACGAACGCCAATCAAATCGCATTCTTTAACATCTTTTTCGTTCTCATTAAATGGAGCAAAATAAAGCGAATGCACAAAATTTAGTGATTTTGTGTTCAGCCAAGCCTCTTGGAGATAAATAACATCGCCCGCTTCAAGTTTTGGCATGTCATAAAAACCAAGTGACAAAAAATGTTGTTTTTTCTTGTCATCTTCAAGCACATATTCGTCAAAATCACTCACTTTCACAACTTTTAACTTAACCATTGCTCCCTCCATATTTTTATTATACCACACATTTGTTTGATTTGCAAGAGTCAATTAAAAAACACGCGTTTTGCGTGCTTTTAATTTTTTTCTTAATCTGCGTTTCTTCCGCAGCAGTTTTTGTATTTTTTCCCGCTTCCGCATGGGCATGGGTCGTTGCGGCCTATTTTCTTTTCCGTTTTAACAACCGTTTTTTGCACTTCCACCTTTCCCGGCCTTTCATTTGTTTGCTGTGGGGCTGGATTGTAAACCCTCGCCTCTGTGAACTTTTGCGTTGGTTTTGGCTCTGGTGCTTTCACCTCTATGGTTGTGTTTAAAAGAACTGTGCAGGTGATTTCCCTTATCTTTTCAATCATGTTGTCAAACATCTCATAGCCTTCTTTTTTGTAGGCAAGAATTGGGTCTTGATTTCCAAAGCCACGCGCAAAAATTTCGTTTTTCATAATTTGCATATCGTCAATGTGGTTCATCCAATTTGTGTCAACAACTTTCAAAAGCACAAAACGCTCAATCTTTTCAAAATCTATGCCAAATTGTGCCGCCTCGCTCATCCTCTGCTGATATCTTTTTTCAACAAGTTCCAAAACCGCTTTTTCCAAATCTTCTCGGTCAAAACCTTCGCAAAAATCCTCGTCAATTATGTTTTTGTCTTTCTCCAAAAGTCCGCGTTCCAACTCTTGATTGATTTTTGCAAAATCCCATTCATAATATGGCTTTTCATCGCTGACGCACTTGTCGCACACCTTGCTTATCACGCCTGGGAACATTCCCATAATTTGGTCGTGCACTTCCAAGCCGTCAAGCACGCGATTTCTTTCCTTATACATGATTTCTCTTTGTGCGTTCATAACATCATCAAATTGAAGAACTGTTTTTCTCATTGAGAAATTTTGAAGTTCAATTTTCTTTTGTGCGCTTTCAATTTGTTTTGAAAGAATTTTAAGTTGGATTGGAGTTCCTTCTTCCAAACGGAAAAATTGCGCGATATTTTTTAATCTATCGCCGCCAAAACGCCTAATCAAATCGTCTTCAAGAGAGAGGAAGAACACGCTTGACCCTGGGTCCCCTTGACGCGATGCACGCCCGCGCAACTGGTTGTCAATACGTCTGCTTTCGTGCCTTTCTGTGCCAACAATATGAAGCCCGCCAGCCGCTTTAACCTCTTCTTTTTCGGCGTCTGTGACTTTTTTAAACTGCGTGTAAAGTTCGTTGTAACGCGCTCTTGCCTTGTTCAGCTCTTTGTCATCAACAGTGTTGAAAGCGGTGGCATAAGAAATTTGCTCCTCCGTGAACTGCTCATCTTGCATCTGCTTCTTTGCCATAAATTCCGGATTTCCGCCAAGCAAAATATCCGTTCCACGCCCCGCCATGTTGGTGGCAATGGTGACTGCTCCTTTTCGTCCTGCCTGTGCAACAATTTGGCTTTCTTGTTCGTGATTTTTCGCGTTTAAAACTGTGTGCTTGATTTTGTTCTCTTTTAAGGCTTTTGACAAAAGTTCACTCTTATCTATGGTGATTGTGCCAATCAAAATTGGCTGCCCCGTTTCGTGCCTACGCTTGATTTCTTCCACAATCGCTTTAATTTTGCCGGCTTCTGTTGTGAAAACAATGTCTGGCTCATCTCTTCTTATGTTTGGCTTGTTGGTTGGAATTGTCACAACGTCAAGTTTGTAGATTGCTCGAAATTCCCCTTCCTCTGTTTTGGCCGTTCCTGTCATGCCCGAAAGTTTTTTGTAAAGACGGAAAAAGTTTTGGAAAGTTATTGTGGCAAGAGTTTTGTTTTCATCCTTAATTTCCACTCCTTCTTTTGCCTCAATGGCTTGATGCAGCCCGTCATTATATCGTCTGCCCGGCATCAAACGCCCAGTGAACTCGTCAACAATGATAACCTCGCCGTCTTTGACGATGTAGTTTTCATTTTTAAACATAACAAAGTTGGCTTTTAGGGCGTTGTTGATATAGTGGTTAAGCTCGATGTTGTCCACATCCGACAAATTGTCAGTGCCATAATATCTTTCTGCCTTTGCAACACCGCTGTCGGTGAGGTTGAGCGCCTTTGTTTTTTCATCCATTTCCCAATCTTCTTTTTTCAAAGATTTGGCAAATTTGTTGGCTTTCACATAGTTGTCACTCGATTTCATTCCTCGCCCAGAAATGATAAGTGGCGTTCTTGCTTCATCAATCAAAATGCTGTCCACTTCGTCCACAATGGCAAAGTTGAGTTCCCTTTGAACGCGCTGCTCTTTTGTGATTGCCATGTTGTCACGAAGATAGTCAAAGCCAAGTTCGTTGTTTGTGCAATAGGTTATATCGCTGTTATATGCCGCCTTCTTGGCTTTTTCATCCATATTAGACACAACAACGCCAACTGTCAGTCCCAAAAATTTGTAAACTTTTCCCATCCATTCAGCGTCACGCTTTGCCAAATATTCGTTCACGGTGACAACATGCACGCCGCGCCCAGAAATGGCGTTTAAATAGGCAGGAAGGGTTGCAACAAAGGTTTTTCCTTCACCTGTTGCCATTTCCGCAATACGCCCCTGATGAATGGCAATTCCGCCCAAAATTTGAACATAAAAATGGCGCATTTTCAAAACTCTGTCAGCCGCCTCCCGCACAACAGCAAAGGCCTCTGGCAAAAGGTCGTTTAAACTTTCTTTGTTTTGATATCTCTTTTTAAAATCCTCGGTGCAAGCGCGCAGTTGTTCATCGGTGTAAGATTTGAACTTCTCCTCCAAAGCCACAACTTTGTCTGCAATTTTTTTAAGTTTTTTCACTTGTGATTTGTTTTCATTTCCAAAAAGTCCCATAAAAATCTCCTAAAACTGAAAAAAGTATAACAAAAATTTTGAAAAATTACAAGTTTTTGCAAGTATTTTATTGCCAAAAGGAAAAAATATATATTAAATTTATTTTATCGACAATAATTGACAAGCCCACGAAAATTGTGATATAATTTAACAGTAAATATCGTTTAAGGAGTTTGTATGGCAGTTTATAGTAAAGATAATCCAGACTATGTTCCAAGCGAAGAAAAGAATAGCATTGATTTTTGCTACACTGAAAACGGACACTTGCAAATTTACATTCCTTTCAAAAGTTTAGCAGAGGAATATGTTATTTTGCAAAGAGAAAAAGCTGACGAAAGCGGTGATTACACATACAAAATTATGCTCTCCACCGATGGAAAAGGCCAAATTTATGAAGTTGCAACAAAACAAACTGAAGACGGCAAAACTGTTTTTGATGCAGTTGAGCAAAATGGTCAAACAGTTCTCAATGTGAAAGATGCAACCGGCCGCACTTTAACCACCGCCATTGCCTTAACACATGAAAATTGTGATTTTGCAGAACAATTTATGCAAATGCCAGAACTTGGCAAAGATATATCACGTGGCACAACAGAAATTGGTGGTGCTTCTGCTGAATTTGTGGATATAAAAGCAACAAAACAAACAGACAGAAATGCCGCAAGAAACAAGATTAAATCTCACATGTCCCTTGTTGCGCAAACTCGTCCAATAAACACTCCAGAAACAGAGCCAAAAGCGCCAGAAACGCCAGAAAGCCCAGACGGCGCACCTGTTGAAGAGACAAAAGGCCCAGACAGCGCACCTGTTGAAGAGACAAAAGGCTCAGACGGCGCACCTGTTGAAGAGACAAAAGACCCAGACGGCGCACCTGTTGAAAAACCAAAACCTGCCATAACGCCAAAAAATATGGATCCTCGCCCAAGAGCTCCACGAGATTTTTCTAGGCCAGAAATTTTTGAATATGAAATATATGAAAATGGCACTGGAAATCATTATGGCACAATGAGAAATATCATGTTCCCAACCCCAGACGGAGCTTTTAACATTGAAATTGACATGTCAAATCCTGGCGAAAGAATGCTTGTGACACATTTCAAAAACAACGAAGGCAAAGACCATCCATACATAATTGCCCTTGGCGAAAATGGAAAACCACAAGTGACTGAAAGATTTGGGCACACCTTTATAAGCTGCTATCCTTTTGAGGAGCTTCTTAACAGAGATTTGATGCATCCAGAACTAAACCCACCTCTTTCTGTTTCCATGCTTGAAGTGCCTGTTCATGGGCCACTTGTTCAATATCTTGAAAATTTGTCGGTTACAGGAGTATCTGTTAATGGAGATAGAGTTGACAATCCAGAAGCAATCGATTCCGAAAATTTGGACAAGTCAAAATTTTATATCAGCGAATCAAGAACAAAAGACGAATTTGAAGATATAACCTCAAACACAACAGAAATCAAACAATATCAACCTATGCTTGCAAGAAGAAGTTTGTCCAACCATGAAGTGGCACAACTTTATCCATATTCTAGAAATCGGGAAGAAAAATACTTAACAATCATTCAAGTTGCGCATAAAGCAGCAGATGGCTCAGCCTTGCCACCAACTTATGACATCGTTTTGGCGGACCCAACAAATGGAGGAAGGCCAACTCGTCACACGCTTGCGCTTGAAAATGGCACTCCTCACTTTGAAGTTATTCAAAACAATCTTATTACAAGAATTCAAAGAACTGATGGCGAAATTGATGAAGTTACGCTTCCAATAAATAAAGAAAACTGCGATTCTTTTGAACTGTTAACAAGCAATTTAGAAGAAACTTTTGAAGAAACACCAACATCTTGCTTGCTGGAAAATATGAATGACACACCCGCTTCGGAATTTGCAGAATATTTGGCAAAAACACCAGATTATTCTGTGTATGACCGTAAACATGCCGGCTCAATAAGAAATTTGGTGTCTTATGAAGGTGAAGTTGGCTATTTGTATTTGCCAACAACGCTTGACAATCCTCCACAATATCTAAGAGTTATGCAAAAACATGGAAGCTTGTTTATAAATATAAACGGGCTTAATCTTGAAAATCCTAATGAAGCAACCACATGTCAAATTCTTGGCGTTGGCACCGAAAATATTGAAGGACGAGGCAATTTTCTTGCTTTGGACCTCTCTTATGGCGGAAAACTTCACAGACTTGCACTTCCTGTTAGATGTGATTTAAAAAACAACATCAACACAGAGCTGTTTTATGACTTGCAAACTTTGGTGAGAAATGGAACAATTCAATTAAAACACATTCAAAGTCATGAACGACCAGATGTTGACAATTTCACCTATGCCCCTGATATGGAAAGGGCTGTCAATGAAGAAAACATTTTGGGTTCGGTTAAACTTGGCAAACAAACAACCGGCAAAGGCGCAAGAGCGGGCCAAAAATTTGAAAATTTAGACAAAGACGAACTTAGCAATTATACTTTTGGCTCAACAACTTACACTGGGCTCACGCAAGACGTTAAACTTGAAGGTGCACCAGAACTTGGACCAAAACAAAAAATTTCAATTTACAATGACCAAGCATATGTTTCCACCGCCGAAGATGGCAGCAGTATTGAAGAACATATGCTTGCCACTGTCACAAGACAAAGAAATGTTCACAAACCTGATGGCTCTGAAACAGCTGAAAATCAAACTGTTTTTGTGGTTATGGAAAAACAAATCACCGATGCTGAAGGAACGGTTAGACAAGGAAAAACTTTGCTTATATCTGCCGATTATCTTGCAGAAGTGCAAAGAAAAAATCCAGCCTTTTCAATCACAAGAGGTGTGACACCAAATGCTGATGGCTATTATGAATTTCCTGTTCAAAAAATGCAAATAACTGCCGATGGAGAACTTTCCTATGGCATTAAAGTTGCCGGAAGAGAGGTTGCCATTGCAACAAATGCAAGAGGAAGCCAAATTGCTTGCCAAGAAGGCGGCATTCAAAGAAGCGCTGTTCTTTTAAATGAAAATTCGCCTATGAACATTGGGTTTGTTACAAGAATACTTGATGAAGCCTACACTGAAGGAACAAATGTCACTATAGACCCAAAAAGTAACTCAGAATTGGTTGACAGCCTTTTGGTTCAAAGAATTGTGCTTGAAAGACGTGAAAAGGGCCTTTCTGACAAAGTTGTTGAAGTTGGCATTCCACCAAAAGAGCCTAAAATAAGGCTGTATAGCGCCATTGTTGCGCAAAAAAATGCAAAGGGCGAATCTGTTGACCAAGCTGTAAACTTTATGCTTAATGAAAAAAATGAAGTTTATGTGTATGCAAAAGTTGGCGGCAAAGCTCCTGCTTGGACAAGAGTTGACCGCGCAAGACTTGCCCAACAAACTGTTGAAGCAGAAAAGAAAGAGGCAAAAGAGGAAGCAAAATTTGTTGCAACCAACCCAGCACTTATTCTTGCTTATGGAAAAGGTGTGTCTGAAGTGACAATTCCAATTGAAATGGATTTCACTCAAAACAAAGAGTTGCTTGCCGCTTTAAACGGAACAAACGAAAACCCAGGCTTTTTGCATGAAGCGTTTGATGTTGAAACAAAAGAGGGCAAAAAATCTCAAAAAGCATATTTCTATCAAGCAAACGATGATTCAGACCCAACAGTTCACGCCGAAGCACCAAAAGAAGGCATAGATTATTTGCCTGTTTATGAAAGAACAAATCAAAAAACTGCCGCCGTTCAATTTGACACTTTGGCAAATCTTCAAACCAATATTGTTGAAGGCCGCGCCCCAGAGGGAACACTTCCAACTCCAGAAAAAATTGAGGACCCAAAGCAAGTTAATAAACCTGCTGAAAAAGCTGTGGCGCAACAAAAATGGACGCCTCGTGAACCAATGCCAAACCTTAGAAACTGTTTGATTGGTGGAAGTCTTATTTGCGTTCTGTTTTCGGTGTTCCTCCCAGGATTTGCAGTGGTTGCCATTTTGCTGGCTGGTGGAGCGCTTGTGGTTGAGGCACAGCCTTGGAATGCAATTGGCGCAGCAAAACAAGTGAAGCTTGCAGAAGCTCAACAAAGGCTTCAAGAATCTCATAAACAAATTGAAAAACAACTTGCAAAAGTTAACGAAAAATTTAATGAAGCAAAAGTTGGCCTTGCAAAAATTGAAAAACAACTTGCAAATCCAAACTTAAAACCTTCTGAAAAAACAAAACTCCAAAGAAAAAAAGAAGAGTTGCAAAAAGAAATATTAAAACAACAAAAAGCAGCTGCTGCTGTTCAAACGTCTGCAGTTGTTAAAGCAAGAGAAAATTTGGTTGAGCATCAAAAAGCTGTTATTGCAACACACATGCGTGAGCAACAGCGTAAACAACGTGAAGACTATGCAAAACTAAGATTGCAAGCCAATGAAAATGACCACGAACATGAAAGTCATCGAAACAATTGGAACTCAGCCTCAAAAGCCGAACGCAATGAATTTGCTGCTCTGCTTTCAAGAGACGAAAACACTTTAAGTGAGGAAGAAAGAAGAAGGCTTAGCGCATTAAGAGCAAGATTTGGACTGTTTGGGCAAACTGAAGCTTCCATCGCCGCAGATGAGAGCAAAGATAATGAACATTTGGCCCAACTTGAAGCAAACTTGGCAAAATCTGAGGAAGAACTTCTTCAAGCACAAGCAGAGCAACAGGCCGCAGAAGCAGAACGTGACAATCAAAATCCTCCAGAATCCAGCTGGGCAACAATAACCGCCGAAAACGCCGGAATGGCAAATTACAATTTGCATGAACAAAATTATGAACAACCTGTTGCAGGCCATGTTGAAAGCAGAGAAGAGGTTGAAAACAGCCCTGTTAGGCAAAAAAAATCTGGCACTTTTGACCATGTTCGATAATCAGCTTTTAAATTGATAAAAAACTTGCAATTTGGAGAGATTTTCATCTCTCCAATATTGTGTTAAAAGGAAATAAGATGAAAATTGGAGTTGTGGGACTTCCTAATGTTGGAAAAAGTTCACTTTTCAACGCAATAACGGAGGCTGGCGCAGAAAGTGCCAACTATCCTTTTTGCACGATTGAGC
>CANRFP010000026.1 GCA_947629895.1 uncultured Clostridia bacterium
TGTCTCTTGCCGCAAAAATTATTTGTGAAACTTACAAAAATATTAAGGAATGGGCGACAAAATGAAAAGAGTTTTGCTTTTGAAATTCGGAGAACTGTTTTTAAAGGGGAAAAATCGCCATGATTTTATAAATCTTTTAAAAACAAACATATTGAAAAAGTTGCGAGATTTTCAATGCCATTTGGTGGAAACGCAGGGGCGGCTTGTTTTGTCTGATTATATAGAAGATTTTGAGGGCGAAATAATAGAAAAATTGCAAACCGTTTTTGGGCTGATTGGCGTTGCGCCGGCGGTTGAATTTGACACCGATTTGCAAGAAATTGAGAGAAAAGTTTGCGAGGTGGATGTTGAAGGGGTGAAAACTTTTAAAATTGAAACCAAACGCGCCGACAAGAGTTTCGTTATGACATCAATGGAACTTGACAAGCATTTGGGCGAAGTTGTGCTTGATAAAAATCCAAATCTTAAAGTGGATTTATATAATCCTAATCTTATTATATATGTGGAAGTTAGAACAAACAACAAAACATATGTTTACACAAACCTTTTGCCTTGTGCGGGTGGACTTCCTCTCGGCAGCGCCGGCAAAGCAATGCTTCTTCTTTCGGGTGGGATTGACAGTCCTGTGGCTGGATATATGATGGCGAAGCGAGGATTGAAACTTGAAGCGGTGCATTTTCATTCTTATCCATACACAAGTGTGCAAGCGAAAGAAAAGGTTGTTGAATTGGCCAAACTGCTGACCAAATATGTTGATGAAATTAAACTTCATATTGTTTCTTTTACAGAAATTCAAGAGGAAATACATAAAAATTGCGATGCGGACTATATGATAACCATCATGAGGCGTTTTATGATGAGAATTGCAAAGCGTTTGTGTGATAAGAATGAGGCGGGTGCGATTGTGACGGGCGAAAGTCTTGGGCAGGTTGCAAGCCAAACAATGCAAAGTATGACGGTGACAAATTCTGTTGTTGATATTCCTGTGTTTAGACCTGTTGTGGCATTTGATAAAGAAGAAATTATGTCTATCGCCAGAAAGATTGGAACTTATGAAACATCAATTTTGCCATATGAAGATTGCTGCACTGTGTTTTTGCCAAAAAATCCTGTAATAAGGCCAACAATCAAGCGTGCGGAAAAATTGGAACAAAAGTTGGATGTTGAGGCGCTTATTGAAAAAGCGCTTGCATCAGAGGAAATTCTGATAATAAAAAATTAAAACATCTAAATGATGCTTTTTTTATTTTGTTTATTTTTTTCTTGCGGCGGGAGTGGCAAGAATTTTTTTGTGGCAGCCTAAATTGAAAAAAAGTGCTTTTTATTATTATAATAGGAAAGAAGTGTGTGACGGGCGGCGGCTTGTCACTTTATTTTTAGGGAAAAACGCTGTATGCAAAAAATGTAATATTTATAAATTCGATTTTTATAAATTTGCAAAAACCAACATTTTTATAAAAAATTGATGAATAAATATGCAAAAATCGCTTGCATATTTATAAATTTTATTGTATAATAATCAAAATTGCATGAATAAACATAAATTTATATTTATGCATAAACGCTACACAGCCCTAAAATAGGCATTTGTAGCGATTAAGGAGATGACAATGGCAAGAAGTTCAAGACAGTCCAAAATTTTGGAACTTATCTCAACCAAAGAGATTGAAACGCAAGATGAACTTGCAAAAGAACTCAAAAATGCGGGGTTTGATATAACCCAAGCCACAATTTCTCGTGATATCAAAGAACTTGCTTTGACAAAAATTTTGTCTAGTTCGGGAAAATACAAATATGCTATTCTTGGCAACGAACAACAAGTTGTTTCAAATAAATACATAAACATCTTTAAAGAATGTGTCATTTCTTCAAAGAGCGCTTTAAATTTGGTTGTTGTTAGAACTATCAAAGGCATGGGTGCAAGCGTTTGTGCTTTCATTGATAAATTGAATTTGAATGAACTTATGGGTGCAACTTATGGTGATGACACGGTTATGCTTGTTTTTCCAACCACCACTCTTGCCAGCGAAGCGGTTGCAACGCTTCAAGAAATTATGTTGTAGGAGGAAATATGCTTTCATCTCTTACAATTTCAAATGTTGCGTTAATAAAAAAGGAAACCCTTGATTTTCACAAGGGTTTTAACTGTCTTTTGGGGCAGTCTGGTGCGGGCAAAAGTATTATAATTGATGCCCTTTCTTTTTGTTTGGGAGCGAAATCTGACAAAAATCTCATTCGTTCAGGCGAAACGACCATGCGAGTTGATGCTGTTTTTGTTGATGTTGGTGAAGAGGTTAAACAATTTTTAAACGAACTTGAAATTGATTATGACGATGAACTTATCATTTCAAGAACGCTTTCTGTTGACGGAAAATCTTCTTTGAGAGTGAATGGCTTTCCTGTGGCAGCAAAATTATTGAAGAATTTAATGGAAAATTTGGCTGATTTTTGTGGGCAGCATGACAGTGTTGGGCTGCTGAACACCAATAATCACTTGTCAATTTTGGATAAATTTATTGGCAAAGATGCGGAAAATGCCAAAAACGAAGTTGCGCAAATTCTTGAACAGAGAAGGGAACTTGATAAAAAAATTGCCTCTTTGGGTGGCGATGAAACCGAGCGCGAACGCACAAAAGAGTTGTTGTCTTTTCAAATAAAAGAAATTGGGGATGCCGATTTGTCCGTTGGCGAAGAAGAGGAATTGAAAGAAAGGTTTGCATTTATTTCCTCAGCCGAACGCATTTTTGAGGTTTTAAGTGATTGCCTTTTGAAATTAGACGAACAAAATCCAAGCGTGACGGGCGCTTTGCATGATGTTAAGGGGCAGCTTTCGGAGTTTTCCGATTTTAAAGACATTTGCTCTTGCAGAGAAAGAATTGAAAATTGCTACTATGAAATTAAAGATGTTGTTGAAGTTTTGGACGGCATCAAAGACAACACCGATTTTGACTCAAAAGAACTTGAACGCATTGATGGCAGACTGGATTTGATTAAGTCTTTGTCACGAAAGTATGGAAAAACCGTTGAGGACATTTTGAATTATCAAAAAAAGATAACTTTGCAACTTGAAGAACTTGAAAACAGTGAAGAGATGCTTGCCAAACTTGGAAAGGAAAGGGGCGAAGTTGATGGCCGTTTGCAAGAGGCGTGCAAAAAGCTTTCCGGCATCAGAAAGGCAGGCGCTTTGGAGTTTGAAAAATTGATTATGGCAGAACTTGCCGATTTGCAAATGAGTGGCACGCACTTTAAAGTTGGCTTTGCGGAGTGTGAGCCAACAAAATACGGCGCCGATGATGTGAAATTTATGTTTTCTGCAAACGTTGGGCAAGAGGTGAGAGATTTGCACAAAACAGCATCTGGCGGTGAATTGTCGAGGCTGTTGCTTGCATTCAAAAATGTCATGCGTGGCAGAGATAACACTCAAACCATCATTTTTGATGAAATTGATGCCGGCATAAGTGGCCACACCGCTGGGAAATTGGCAGAAAAACTTTTCAACATATCCAAATACACGCAAATAATTTGCATAACGCACACTCCTGTTGTGGCTTCGATGGCAAACAGATTTTTGCTTGTGGAAAAGAATGTTGTGGAAAATCAAACCATATCTTCTGCCAAACCACTTGAAGGCGAAGAGGTTGCGGTTGAAATTGCAAGGCTGATTGATGGCTCAAAAGATGTTTCGCAAACAGCAATAGACCATGCAAAAAAATTATTAAAAGAGGCTTCAAAATAAAGCCTTTTTTTGTTTTGGATAAGTCATAGAATATGTCCTAAACAACATATATTGTTTTTAGGAGGTGCTATGGTTCAATTTTTTGCTGACAACTTTTATTCTTGCGTGGCTTTGGCGGTTTTGCTGGTTGCGTTATGCCCGGCTGTGGAAAGCAAAATAGCAATTCCTTTTGCTTTGTCTGTGCCAATTTGGGGGAGCAATGTTTTGTCGCCAATCACTGCCTTTCTTGTGTCTTATCTTGGGTGCATGCTGCCCGTTGCGCTGATAATTTGGCTGGCAAGAAAGATAAAAAACAAAACTTGTGGCTTTGTGTGCGAAAAATTTTCAGACAAACTTCATGGCAAAGTTCAAAACCGATTAAATAAGTTGGGCGAGAAAAACTCAACCTTTCAAAAGTGTTTGTTTTTGGCAACTTTTGTTGCAGTTCCTTTGCCAATGACGGGCGTTTATACGGGAAGTTTGATTGCTGGGCTTTCCAATTTGAAATTTTGGCAAGGATTTGTTTCCATTGCGGCGGGCGAGTTTGTTTCTTGCCTTGTTGTGCTTTTGATTTGTTTGTTGTTTGAAAATTCCGCTTTTTATTTCCTTTTGGCGGCCCTTATCATTTGCACAATCGTGCTTGTTTATGAGGTGCTTTTCAATTTGCATATAAAATTTAAAACGCATTCTGGGAAAAGTGCCAAATTGCCAAATAAAAATGCAAAATAAAAATGAAAAAAACATATCAATGAAACAAACATTCGAAACTAACATACAACTTTCAATAAAAAAAATGAAAAGAGATTGTCATTTTGTTCCTCACGAACTAAATCATCTCTTTTCGTTTTTAAGTTGACTTGTGTTTGTGCGTCAACTTATTTGTATTTTGTTTCGATTTTCTTTTATTATTCAAAAATCCTAAAAAATTTTAAAATTATTTTCCAAAGCGGTTATACAAGAATTTTCTTCCATAGAAATTTGCTGGCAAGGCGATAAGCAGAGAAAAGATTGGAACCAATATTGGCGTTAAAAATGCTTTCATTGTTTCAAATTGCATTCCGCAAATTATGTCTACAACAAACACAATCACGATTGCAACAACCAAAACTGCCCAAACCACAAGTTGGTGGTATCGCAAATTTGCTTTTTTGCTTGGCTCAACTTCAAAGCGAATGAAGGTGTAGAGCGCATAAACAAAGAACAAAATTGGAACGGTGTAGAACAGAAAGTTTGAACTTGGCTGCAAGGCGTTGCAGGCGCTTATTATGCCAAACAAAACTGCCGATGCAATTCCGCTTAAAAACAACATAAACACTGCGTTTAAAAAGTTTAAGAAGTTTGTGTTGTGCTTTCGTTCTATAATGGATTTTTTGTATTCTTTAAACTCTATGCCGTGCCCGCTGTAATATTTTTTGAGCGAATTATAGTCCACAAAACTGTCAACATCAGAATAATTTTCGCTTGTGATAACGGGCGTTTCTGGCTCTTGTGTGGTTTCACTCTCAACCCTTTTTGCCTCTTTTTTTCGTTCAAACAACTTCGCCATCATGTCTTTGTAAGTTGGCTCTAAATTGCTGTTGCGCTTTGGCGCTGGGAGGTTGTCATCATAAACATTAACCTCAATGTTTGGTGGGGTGATGCGTTTTTGAATTGGAATTTCGTGTTCTTGAATGATTGGATTTGTGATGTAAACTGCATCATCTTTGGTTTCTGTGTTTTCGGTGGCAGCTTGCTCTTTAACATCCTCTTTGGTGAAGGATAAATCTTCATAATTTTGAGGGGCTTGCGCAGGTTGAGGCTGGCGAACTTCCTCTTTGATTTCCTCTTGACTTGCAGCTCTTGTTGCCAAAAGCGATTCTTTTAACTGCTGCAAATGTTCTCTCTCTTGGGCGCGGTCATCCTCTGTTTCATACACAACAGCCATTTCAATTTGGTTTTCTGAGAAACTTTTCTTTTTTCTAATCTTTTTCAGTTCGTCATACAGCCTTTGATTTTGAGCCTCTTGGTCTTGTGTTAAAATTGGAACAAATTCTTTTGCTGGCTCTTCATTTTGAGAGGATACAATTCTTTCGCTGTCATCCAAAATTTTTGCGTCATCCTTTGTTTCTTGATGAGGGTCTTGTTCTAATATATTTTGATAATATTGAATTTTTTCGTTGTTTTGTTCTTCTGCTGGCAAACTGAACATATCCATTTGATTTTCAATGGCGGTGGAGAGGGGTGCTTCTTCCTTTTTTTCTGGCTTTGGCGCTTCTTTAACCATGTTGAACAAACTGTCTTGCTGCAAAACCACAGTTTGAGCAGGCTTTGTTTCTTCTTGTGGCTCTTCTAAAGCTTCAAAAGTGGCGTTTGCAAACTCAGCCGAAAGCTCTTGCAGACACTGTTTTCCGGCATTGGTTATGGTGTAATAGTGGCGTTTTCCGCCCATGTCACTTTCTCCCCAAAATGACGAAGAAACATAGCCCTTTTTCTCCATTCTTGTGAGGCAAGAATATAGAGTGGGCTTTTTCATAATGTAACTTCCGCCGGTTTTTTGAGAGATGTATTCAATAATCTCCAAACCATACTTAGAGCCTTTTGACAAACTATCAAGAACAAGATATGAAACTTGTCCGCTTGAATTAAAAGCCATATTATTCTCCTTAATATATTTTGATTATATAATCTTTAAAAGGAAATTGTCAAATGTTTTTGAGGTGTTATGTAAAAATTTTTTTATTGCATAACACAACAATATATGTTGTAGTATGCAGTGCATAATACACAAGATGTTGTGTTAAATGATTTTGTTTTTGAAGGTGAAAACAGTTGATTTTTGATGACAATTTATGTTATTATTACTCTATGAACATTGAAATTATCAAAGAGCAAAGACGAACGATTGCTCTAAAATTGTTAAATTCTCAAAATGCAGTTTTAAAAGTGCCAAAGCGTTTAAGTGACAAGAAGGCGCAAGAATTTTTGGATAGCAAACAAAAGTGGCTCGAAAATTCTGCCAAAAAACTTGCGGAACTTGAAAAATTTTCCAATTCTTTTGATTTTGGCAAATATATCTATCTTAATGGCAAAAATGCGGGCGAAGTTGACGACATTGTTATTGGAAAAGCCAACAAAACCAATATAAAAAAATTTTACCTATCTTTGTTTGGCTCTCTGAGGCAGCGAGCGGAAGAACTTTCAAACCTTTCGGGGCTGAAATATGCTCAAATAAAGCCAACCAATTCTTGCCGAATTTGGGGAAGTTATAACGTGAAAGGCGAGATGAAACTTAATTGGCGGCTGGTGATTTTGCCAGATGAATTTGTCACTTATGTTATTTGCCATGAACTTTGCCACAGCTTACATTTCAATCACAAACCAAAGTTTTGGAGAGATTTAGAAAAAATTTGTCCAAATTGCCGAAAATTGAGGAAAAATCTTGAAAGTTTTGGCTTTGTTTTGAAGGCTATTTGACGAATAAATGTGCAAGTTTTGCAGACACTAGGTTGTATGAAAAAATTTAGTGTCTTTTTATTTGTTTTTGTTTTTACTTTTGTTTTTTGCAGCATGATTATAACGCCACTTCAAGAAATTGCCACACTTGAAGGCGGTTTTTTGGTGGATTATGAAGATGTGGAAAGTTCAAACAAAAACGGGCGATTTGGCTTTGTTACAAGTTCTTTGGAAGAAAAGGAAAAAACCGTTGATGGCGTTAAGGTTAAACAAGGTGAGATTGTTTTTAAGTTGTTTGGGTTTATTCCCGTCAGAAAACTTGATGTGAAACTTTCAACCGGCGATGAATATTATGTTGGAGGTGTTCCAATTGGGCTTGCAATAAACTCAAACGGCGCGATTGTGCTTGAGGGAAACTATTTTAAAGAAGGGGACATCATAACCAAAGTTAATGGACAAGATGTGGAAAGCCTTGACAACCTTTCAGACATGTTGCAAGAATGCCCAAATGAGGCTGAGGTGGAATTTATAAGAAAAAACAAACCTCTTAAAACTTTGGTGAAAACAAGTTATGATGAGGAAGATGGCAGGCTAAAACTTGGCGTTTGGGTGAAGGATGACATCACGGGAATTGGAACGCTGACTTTTGTCAACAAAAAAACTTTGGAATATGGTGCGCTTGGGCATCCTATTGTGGAAAGCAATGGAGGAAATGTTGTGCCTGTGGCAAATGGCGGCGTTTATGATTGTGACTTAATTGGCATAAATAAAGGAAAAAAGAATGCGCCGGGTGAACTGAAATGTGTTTTTGTGCCAAGCAGCCAAAAGAAAGGAACGATTGAAACCAATTCCAAATTTGGAATTAAAGGCGTTTTAAACGATGCAAGCGGGCTTGTTGACGAAAACTTAACTGCTAAACTTGGCGGAAGGTTGAGCGTTAAAATTGGAGATGCAAAAATTGTTTCAAGCATCAGTGGGATAAGAGAAGAATACGACATTGAAATAATAAAGGCGAATTATCAAAAGAAAGCCGATGACAAAAGCATTGTGTTTAGGGTGAAAGATAAGCGACTTCTTGAACTTTCAGGAGGGATTGTTCAAGGAATGAGTGGCTCACCAATTATGCAAGACGGGAAAATTGTTGGAGCGGTGACCCATGTGTTTTTAACAGACCCAACCAAAGGTTATGGGGTGTATACGGATTTTATGCTCTAAGCGCGGGGACAACTAGAATTTTAACGCGGACACAAAAACACAGCAACTTGCTGTGTTTTTTAACCGCTAAAATTCGTTTTCCCCGCGAACCCCTTTTCGCACCTTGCAAAATCACTCTGTGCATTTTGCTGCGGTATGAGTGAATTTCCAATTTTGTATGCCGGGCAAAGCCCTACGCAAGACAAAATTGGAAAACGGGAATTTAAGAGTGCTGAAAGTGCTTGGCGATTTTGCGGCAACTCTCTTGCGAAGTGGGGCGTTGACGGCGTGAAGGGATTGATAGAGGAGATCCAATTTTTTCAAAAAAGTGAGTGCTTTCGGGAATGTGTGGAATATAATTTTGGCGTAAATTTATTAATTGATTTTCTTTTGCATACTTTTCTTTTTTCCAAAAGAGTTAAGTGTCATTTGCGAAATTTTTGGGGATGTTTTTAGTGGGGTTTTCCTGTGCATACTTTTTTTAAAAGAGTTAAGTGGTTTCGGGTGATTTGCGAAATGTGTGATGTTTGAGGAGATTTTTAATGATTTTCTTTTGCATACTTTTCTTTTTTTCAAAAGAAAAGTATGAATTTGTTTGCGTTTTGCGAAGAGATTTGATATAATTTTTTTATGAAAATGTCTTATTATCAAACGCGCGATTTAAAAAATATGAAAAAGATTGGGGGCTATCTTTCTGAGCTTCCAGAATATTGTTTCGATTTTTTTACAGGGATTGAAAACAACACTTCAACGCTTACGCGGGTGAACTATGCAATGGATTTGCATGTGTTTTTTGACTATCTTGAAAAATTTGTTGTAAAAAAGCCAAAAGCAGAGATAACTCTTGATGATTTGGAGGAAATTCAGGCACGAAACATTGAAAACTATCTTTCTTATATCTCTTATTATGAAATAAACGACAAAATGGAAAAAAACGGAGAGCGCGGAAAGGCGAGAAAACTTGCAAGCGTTAGAAGTTTTTTCAAATATTTGTTTAATCATGATTTGCTTTCAAAAGATGTTGCAAGCAAAATTCAAACGCCAAAATTGCACAACAAGGAAATTATAAGGTTGGAGCAAGATGAGGTGCAGAGGATGCTTGAAGCGGTGCAATCGCCAACCACTTTCACCAGCAAACAAAGAGCCTATAACAAAAACACGCAAGAGAGGGACAATGCCATTGTGACGCTTTTTCTTGGAACGGGCATTCGTATAAGCGAACTTGTTGGGCTTAATGTCGAGGACTTTGACTTCACACAAAACGCTTTTAAGGTGACCAGAAAAGGCGGAAATCAGGCAATTTTGTATTTTTCGGGCGAGGTTGATGAGGCTTTGAAAGTTTGGCTGAATAAGCGGGCAACATTGAATCTTGACCCAAATGAAAATGCCATGTTTGTGTCACTTCAAAACAAACGTATTTGCGTGAGAGCGGTGGAAAATTTGGTGAAAAAGTATGCCAGAGAGGGCAGTCCTTTGAAAAAGATTTCGCCACATAAACTTCGTTCCACTTTTGGCACGAATTTGTATCGTGAAACGCGGGACATTTACATTGTGGCAGATGTGCTTGGGCACAAGGATGTGAACACAACAAAGAAGCATTATGCTGCAATAAACGAAGATATGCGAAAAGCGGTTGCTGGGAAAGTGAAAATACATCAAAGTTAACAATATATTGTGTATTATGCAACATACTACACAATATGTTGAGCTTGCATAACACCAAAAATTTCTGCATAATCTGATAAAACAAACAAAAAAAACGAAGATTATTCATCTCCGTTTTTATTTTTTGTTCTTGAACTGTCAAATGCGTGTGGGTTGATGCTCAAAACTTTATCTATTGTATCTTGCCAATATTTGTTTGGCGATGCAGTTGGATTTTTCAAATATCTTTTAATTCCTTTTGTCATCAGCCTGAAAAATTTTTCATCCTCTGATATTTCTTGGCTTAAATAGTTCACTTTAAGTGGTTTGTTAGGACTTTCCTTTTGTTGTTTTTTCACCCATTCAATATACTTTTCATCTCTTTCCGCAGTTTGTTCGCTTTTTTTCTTGTCGAAAGCTTTTGGATTGATTTTGTATATTTCTTGGATAAACTCTTCTGGGAAAGTGTATATAGATTTTTCTTTGTTTGATGTGAACATTTTAATTCTTAATGTCATTCTTCTGGAAAACTTCTCTTCTTTAGGGATTCCAGCCTCTTTGTATTTATATGGCAAAGGTTGATTTGGATTTTTTTGTTGTTGCTGTTTCACCCATTCAAGATAAAGTCTGTTTCGTGACTCAAGTTTTTTGTCATGTTCATCCAAGGCGTTTGGATTGATTGCCAAAATTTGCTCAACAAATGCTGGGGTGAAAACTCCCATCTTTTTGCTTGGGTTTTTTAATGTTTTTTTCATGTTGTTTGTTAATAATCTAAAACGGATTTCTTCTGCCGAAACGTTTTTATTGTTGGTGTTTGTTGGCAAAGGTTGGTTTGGATTATTCTCTTGCTTTTCTTGAACCCATCGAAGATATGAAGCATTTCTTTCCTCTCTTTTTTCACTTTGAGTCATATATGCTCTTGGATTTATTTCAAGAATTTGGTCAATAAAATCTTGGTCAAACTTGTTTGCTCTTGTTCCGGGATGGTTGATGAACATTTTGATGGCTGCGGTTATGTTTCGGAAGTATTTTTCTTCATCTGTGATTGTTTTTCCGTTTATGCTTATTGGAAGGGGCTCATTTGGATTTTCTGCTTGTTTTTGCCTTACCCATTCCAAATATCTTTCGTTGCGCTCAGATGTTGAGGCTTCACGCGTGTAGGTGAAAACATTTGGGTCGAGAGAAAGAAGTTTGCTTGAAATTTTTGGGTCAACAGAACGGTTGTTTTTGTTGTAGGAACATCTAACATGTGTTAGCCATTTGCCAAGTTTTACGCCATTTTTTTCATAACCTTTGGTAAGTTTCAAATTTTCATGATTTTTCATATATTCTTCTGCTGCGGCAAGATAGGTTTCAGAGGAAGTTGTGCGATATGTCACAAGCGATTGAAGGTGATATAAAAACATTTGAAGTGGCAAAGCTTGTTCATCAATATGGAAAGGCAAAGTGGCTTGAAAATCCTCTACGCTGCCGTTTCCACCTTTTCCGTCATTTGAAAACACCGATGCAATGTCATGCAAACTTATAATGTTGTTTACAACATCGATGATGAGTGGAATTTCGGCGCCTTTTGTGGAAAGCGCTCTTCCAATTTGTTGATAATAAATTGTTGGCGAAATGGTTGGGCGAAGCAAAATTGCTCCATCAACGTTGCCAATGTGCAAGCCTTCATTGAACATATCAATTGAAAGCAAAACTTTAAGTGCATCAGAATTGTCTTCATTAAATTCTTTTATTGTGTTTCTTATTGTTTTTGGAGAATCTTTGTGATATGCAACAAAAAATTTCACATTTGGATTAACTTTTGAAAACAGAGATGTTTCCATTTGTTCTTTAACTTCTTGCAAATGCTCATAATCTTGGCAGAAAACAATATATCGGCCGTCTTTTTTTGTGATATTTCGGGCAAAGCAATCGTCAAGCCCGCCAAGATTTGCAGCCATTTTTTTCGCTTTTGTAAGCTGTCGCTTAAAGAGATTTCGCTTTTCTTGGTCTGCCAATTTGTTTATATCTTTTGCCAATTTTGCAAACACATCATCATAACGATAAATGGCAGTTACATATCTTGGTGTTGGCAAAATTCCCGTTCTGATTGACTCGTTCAAATCTGGGCCAACAACCAAATCTTCGCCAAAAAGTTCATAGCCCATGTCGCGTTGGCTGTCCAAAAATCTGACAGGGGTTGCGGTTGTGCCTAAAACTTCAATATTAGGGTTGATGCTTAAAAGTTTTTTCACGCATTCTCCCCATTTTGATGCACCAACACGGTGAAATTCATCTAAAACAATGTAGTCATAATCCATTGCATCAAAATCCTCGTCTTTGAGTTGCAAAAGGCTGGAATATGTTGCAATGTCAACATTGTCAAAAAAATATGGTGGGGTTAAGCGCAAATCATCCATATAGCCGCGAAATTGGTCTGCAATAGGTTTTTGGGAGGTGAGCACCAAGCCTCGTTTTGTTGAATCTTGCATGCAGTGTTCGCTGAGCCATTTTATGGCAATAAAAGCCTTTCCCGTGCCTGTGGCTTGAACAAAGCCAACACGTGTTGCCCCTTGTGAAAATTTTTCTTCAATTTGTTCATATGGAATATAATTGTGCTCTTTTAATATTCCAAATTTTTTCAATTCTTCTTCTGTCATGCTTTTATTATAACACAATTTTTGAGTTTGTCAACCCCAAACAAATTTGTTTATTCGTTTTGTTTGTTAAATTTGTTTTGAAAAATTTGTCAACTTTGTTATAATGGCTTTGAATTTTGATTGCGGAGGATTTATGTTATCAAAAGTTTCAAGTTTTGGATTGGTGGGAATTGACGGTTTTTCCGTGCAAGTTGAAACAGATATAATTGGCGGGCTTCCTCGTTTTGATATTGTTGGGCTTGGAGACACAGCGGTGAAAGAGGCAAAAGATAGGGTGAAGTCGGCAATAAGAAACTCGGGTTTTGAGTTTCCTGTTAAGCATTACACAATAAACTTGGCACCTGCAGACATGAAAAAAGAAGGACCAATGTATGATTTGGGGATTGCCATTGGCATTTTGGCTGCAACAGAGCAAATTGTTGGCACGGCTTATAAAGATTACATATTTTTGGGCGAACTTTCGCTTGACGGCACAATTAAAAAGGTTAGGGGAGTGCTGCCAATTCTTATAAGCGCAAGAAAATTTGGCTTCAAAAAGGTGATTTTGCCATATGAAAATGTTGAAGAGGCAAGGTTTATTTCTGGAATGGAAATTTATGCCTTTTCAAAACTTAAAAATGTTGTGGATTTTTTCAATGGAAACAACATGACGCCTGTAAAGCCAATTCAACCAAAAAATTTTGAAGACGTTTGCAAAACTTCTGCAAATAGGTTGGATTTTGAAAATGTTAAGGGGCAGGCCGCCGCAAAAAGAGCGCTTGAAATTGCCGCAGCGGGCGGGCATAATGTGCTTATGATTGGGCCTCCGGGCAGCGGAAAAAGTATGCTTGCAAAGTGTTTTTCTGGAATTTTGCCAGACCTCACTTTTGAAGAGGCGTTGGAAGTGACAAAAATTCATTCTGTGGCTGGCGAACTTGACCTAGCTAAGGGCATAATCACCGAAAGGCCTTTTAGAACGCCTCATCACACCGCATCCACAGTCAGTTTGACGGGCGGCGGAAATCACAGCAAGCCGGGCGAAATTAGCCTTGCGCACAATGGAGTTTTGTTTTTGGATGAATTTCCAGAATATTCGCGCTCGCTTATTGAAACTTTGAGGCAGCCACTTGAAGATGGATACATCACCGTTGCAAGAGCAAATCAAACCATAACATATCCAGCATCTTTCACGCTTGTTGCAAGCATGAATCCTTGTCCTTGCGGAAACTTTGGCGCAAAGGACAGAACTTGCAAATGCTCACCTGTGCAAATTCGCAAATATTTATCAAAGATTTCTGGGCCAATCATGGACAGAATAGACATCCAAGTGGAAGTTGACAACATTTCTTACAAAGAACTTAACGGCGCGGAAAAAGAGGAAAGTTCGGCGGAGATAAAAAAGAGGGTTGACAAGGCGCGCAAAGTGCAATTGGAACGCTTTAAAAACAGCAAAAACTATTCAAATGCCAAGATGTCGGTGCCACAAATGAAGAAGTTTTGTCCGCTTTCCGAGGAGTGCCAACGCCTTATGGAGCAGGCTTTCACAAATTTAAAACTTTCGGCGCGTGCGCATGACAGAATTTTGAAAGTTGCCCGAACAATCGCAGACCTTGAAGGAGAGGAAAACATTTTGCCACAACACATTGCTGAGGCAATTTCATATAGAGGGCTTGACCGCAAATATTGGAATGTTTAGGAGGTTTTATGACGGAGAAAGAAAAATTTTTGGTTTTGATGTCCAGACACGAAATTTCCAATAAAAAGCAAGAAGAAATAATCGCCAATTTTGAAATAAATTCGGTTGGTGACTTTCTTTTTGGGCGCGACATTGAAAAGATTTTGTCCAAAGATGAAATCGAAAAGATGCGCAACGCATATGATAAAGCAGAATTGGATGGCGCAATTGAGAACATGCAAAAAAGTGGCATCCAAATTTTGACAGTTTTGTCAGAAAACTATCCGCAAAAACTTGTTGACCTTCCAGACAGGCCGCTTATTTTGTATTGCAAAGGTGATTTGAGCCTGCTTGAAAGGAAGGGTGTTGCAATTGTTGGAACAAGAATGCCCTCAAATTATGGCAGACTGATAACTGAAAAGTTTTCAAAGCGTTTGGCGGAAAGCGGACTTGTTATAATCAGCGGGCTGTGTTATGGAATTGACGAAATTGCACACAGAGGCGCGCTTGATGTTTCGGGCAAAACGATTGCTGTTGTTGGCAGCGGATTTAATCACATTTATCCTTCAACAAACACCGCACTCTCTAAGGAAATTGCAGAAAAAGGCCTTTTGATGAGCGAATATCCACCATCTTTTGTGGCGAAAAAATACACTTTTCCACACAGAAACCGAATTGTTGCTGGGCTTAGCGATGGCGTTTTGATTTCTGAGGCGGGTTTTAAAAGCGGCACGGTTCACACCAAAGAGTTTGCTTTGGAATATGGGAAGGATATGTTTGCAATTCCGGGCAACATCAACAATCCTAAAAGCGAACTTCCAAATCATTTGATTAAAACAGCGCAGGCGGAATGCGTGACCACTCCAGAGGATATAATTGAGTTTTATGGCTTGCAGGCGGAAGCAAAGAAAAACAGGGTGGTTTCGCTGAATTTTGACGAACAAGCCATAATGAAATTGCTTGAAAATGGCGAGCAAGATTTTGACTATCTTGCAAAAAACACAAAAATTCCTGTGAATATTTTAAACAGTTGTTTGACAACTTTGGAAATTCGTGGTTTAATAAGAAAGTTGCCAGCCCAGACTTACGCATTAAGTTAAAAAGGAGAAATATTTTGAAACTTGTTGTTATAGAAGCCCCAGCAAAAAGGGAGACATTAAAAAAGTATTTGGGAAGTGGATATGAGGTTTTTGCCACAAAAGGGCATATAAGAGATTTGCCTGCAAAGTCATTTTCCATTGATTTGAACAACAATTATGAACCTCACTATGAAATCAACCCAGACAAAAAGCAGTTGATTGAAGAACTTAAAAGAAAAGCCGCAAACGCAGAGCAAGTGTTAATCGCAACCGACCCCGACCGCGAAGGTGAAGCAATTTCTTGGCACG
>CANRFP010000027.1 GCA_947629895.1 uncultured Clostridia bacterium
AGATGAAACCGATTTGCAAAAAGCCTATGAAAAACTTTGCGAAAAAATCAAGCAAATGAAAAAGAAATAAATTTGAAAATTAAGAAGGGAACATATTTATGATATGTTTCTTTTTTTGTTGCGCATATTTAAAAGCCAACGCAGTTCCGCTTTTGGGCTGCTCTGAGTAAGAATTTGGCTTTGGCGGTTTGTAATTGGGGTTATAATAAAACATGCAAAAATCACTCATATCAATCATGGCGCGATTGCGTTCAACATAACTTGCTCTTCCGGCTTTATTCTTTGTTTTAAACTCCAACTCTCTTTCAAAGCCGTGCAAATGCACCTCTCTTTTCAAAACTTTGCTGAATGTTGCCTCTTGACGCTCTCTGTCCTTTTCCAAGCAACAATCCTCGCTTTTGCAAGTTAAACACACGCGCTCAATTATGGGATATTGGCTTTTGAGTTCTGTGACAATTGAACAACACAGGCTGTTGAAATCGCTTTTGCTTCCAAACGCAAAGGTGCGAACATTTTCTTCCTCAATAAGCATTTCCAGAATGTGTTTTATTGAAAAGTAAAGTTCATCAGTGAGCTCAATATTTCTATGCCCAATAAAACAACAAGTTTTTTCTCGCATATTTTTTCCTCCATAAGTGCAGAGCATTGCACCTATATTATAAGGCTTAGCACATTATAATGTCAAATAAGTGCAGCATATTTATCTTACTTTTGTTGCACTGTTTGAGGAGGCAAATATGAATTTGAATAAAGCGTTTGCAATGAGATTGAGCAAACTGTTAAACGAAAAAGGAATTTCAAAATACAGATTGGAAAAAGAAACGGGAATAACACATTCTGCATTGAGATACATTTTCAACGAAGTAAATTCGGATGTTTATTTTTCAACAATAGTCAAAGTTTGTATTGCTCTAAATATTTCTTTGAAAGATTTTTTCAATGATGAAATCTTCAATTTTGAAAATTTAGAAATCAAATAAATTTGTAAGGTGTGATTTATGAAAGGTTTTGATGCGGTTTTTGATGAGGAGTGTCGGGTTTTGATTTTGGGGAGTTTTCCAAGCGTTAAAAGTCGGGCGCAGGGATTTTATTATGGAAATAAGCAAAACAAATTTTGGAAAGTTCTGGAAAATATCTTTGACGAAAAAATTGAAAACGAAACACAAGCGAAAATAGATTTTTTATTGAAGCATCACATTGCGCTGTTCGATGCAGTTGAGGTTGCCGATTTGGAAGGCTCGGCGGACAGCGTTTTGAAAAAATCAAATTACAAACTTGCAGATTTATCCTTCTTGCTTCCTCCACACACAAAAGTTGAAAAAATTATTTGCAACGGGCTGACGGCATATGAATTTGTGGCAAAAAATTTGCAAACTTCTTTGCCCATTCTTTATTTGCCTTCAACAAGCCCGGCAAATGTGTCCTTTAAAATTGACAAGTGGCAACAAGAACTAAGTTTTTTGAAATAATAAAAACACCGCATATAATAAAAAAAACACCGAAAAGGGTGTTTTTTTGTTTAACGAACAAGGAAATTTAGAAATCTTTCAAATAATGTCAACTTTTTTTGATTTTTTAAACTTATAACAATCTCTTCTAAGTCAACCATGTGTTTATATATGATTGCCCAGCGTATGATTTTGTGTTTGTTTTTGTTGAAATATTCCAGGTCAAAACATTTGCCATATTCATCAAGTTTTCCTGCCACATATAAATTCAACATTGTTCGCTTACATTTCATGCATTTGTTGCAGTTAAAAGTTTCCCAAAAGCAAACGCTGAGGTTGTCTTTCACCACTTGATTGTCACATATAAAATTCACTTTGCCCTGCCTTGTTGTTTCGCCGCCAACAAGTTCAAAACGCGTGCTGTCGGTTGAAAGATTTGGCAGTGTTAATATATCATAATAGCCTGGATCATTTAAATATATTTTAAAACTTTTATAGTTAACGCCAGAAGAAAAATAGTATAGTTTAAACATTTTTTGAAGAACCAAAGGCACGCTTATTGTTCTGAATGTGTAAGTTCGTTCATGGTCCTGATTCAAAAAGTCGGTCATGTTTGAATCAACAGTTAAAAACTTGCAGCCAAGTTCATCTGCAACTTTTTTGAACACCTTTTTTCTGGTTTCATAAATCTCAGTTGCATGTTCTCCAAAACCTGCCGCACCAACATTGAAATAACACAAATATGTAAGGTTTAATCCGCTTTCTTTTGAATGGGTGTTTAAGTTTTTGTAAATGGTGTAAAAAGAATCAACTCCACAGGACAAACCGGTGCCGGTTTCTTTTCCAGCAAAGTTGCCATTGTAAAAGCCCTCACAACTTATTGTGATTGGATGATAATCTTTTATGTTTTTTGAAATTGCAGGAATCATGTATTCGGTCAGTTGTCTGTAAAATCGTTCGGTCAATTTTCCTTTGCAAACAATGTTGTATTCATGCTCCATTGCATAAAGCAGCACGCTGGACACTTGCCCGTCAAGAACTTCATAAGTGAAATATTTTTCATATTGTTTTTCAACTTCATAATACATTGGAAATTTTGTGGTTTCTGTTTCAAGTTCACAGACCAGTCGCGAAAATCCCCCCCCCGAGACTATGTGGGGTGCGTTTAAAATCAATTCTTTCATATAAAACCTCTTTTTTATTTTAATGAAAATTGTTTGGATTGTCAATTAAATTTATAAGAAAAAAATTGTTTTGGAAAATGCTTAAAATTATTTGCAATTTTTTAAATAAAATTTTATAATTTGTTTGATTTTGATTTTTGTGAGGTTTAAAAATGGATCTTTTTAAGAAAACAGAAGAAAGACACAACTATGACGAGGCAAGAGAGGAAAAAATTTATCCATATTTTCACGAGTTGTCAACAGGTCAAGACACGCAAGTTGTTATGGAGGGGCATGACACAATCATGATTGGCTCAAACAACTATCTTGGGCTTACATCTCATCCTGAGGTTATTCAAGCTGGCGTTGATGCACTCAAAAAATATGGCTCGGGCTGCTCCGGCTCTCGATTTTTGAATGGAACGCTTGACATTCACGTTCAACTTGAAGAAAAACTTGCCAAATTTTTGCACAAGGAAGCGGTTATGACATTTTCAACCGGTTTCCAAAGCAATCTTGGAATTATCAGCGCGATTGTTGGCAGAAATGACTATGTTGTTTGTGACCGCGAAAATCACGCAAGCATCTATGACGGTTGCAGACTTTCCTTTGGAAGAATGTTGAGATACAATCACAGCGACATGGAGGATTTGGAAAACAAACTGAAAGAAATTCCTTCAACTGCCGGAATTTTGATTGTCACAGACGGCGTTTTCAGCATGGGCGGCGACATTTGCAAATTGCCAGAACTTGTTCGCTTAAAGAAAAAATATGGCGCAAGGCTTATGGTGGATGATGCTCACGGGCTTGGCGTTTTGGGCGCTCACGGAAGAGGCACGGGGGAATACTTCAACATGGAAGATGACGTCGACATCATCATGGGCACATTCTCAAAATCGCTTGCAAGTTTGGGCGGCTATATGGCAACAACAAAAAAGGTTATGGATTATGTTAAGCACACATCTCGCCCATACATTTTCAGCGCAAGCATAACTCCTGCTTCGGTTGCTTGTGCAACAAAGGCGCTTGAAATTTTGGAAAGAGAGCCTGAAAGAGTTAAAAAACTTGCTGACATTTCAAACTATATGCGTGAGGGCTTGAAGAAGCTTGGAGTTAAGATTATTGACAGCACAACTCCAATCATTCCAATTTACACTTATGACGACAAAAAAGCGTTTATGGCTTGCAAACTTTTGCTTGAAAGAGGTGTGTATGTGAACCCTGTTATCACTCCGGCAACTCCTCCTGGAAAGGCGCTGCTTAGAACAAGTTACACAGCAACTCACACAAAAGAACAAATGGACAAAGCTATGCACGCAATCAAAGAAGTTTTGGACATTTTGGAAATTTAATTAAACATAGGAGAAAAAATTATGGATTGGCAAGGCATTTGGAATACAATAACAAACTTTTTTACAAAACCTGAAAATTATATGAGAATTGTTTACTTTTTCGCAATTCTTATAATTGGAATTATTGCAATTAAAATTATTATGGTTGTGACAAGAAAACTTTTGTCAAAAACCAAAATGGAAAAAATTGCGCAGCAATTTATTTGCACAATACTCAAATTTGTGCTGTGGCTTGTGCTTATCTTGCTGTTGTTGTCTAACGTTGGCGTGAACATCACCGGGCTGTTGACCGCATTTAGCGCTGTTATATTGGCAGTTGGTATGGCTCTTGAAAACGCCATCGCAAACGTGGCAAACGGAATAATCATCATTTCCAGCCATATGTTCAAAAAAGGTGACTACATCATCACAAACGGCGTTGAGGGGAATATAACTGACATCAATTTCATGTTCACAACCCTCATCACTGTGGACAACAGAAGAATAACACTTCCAAATTCAAGCATAATAAACAGCACCGTCACAAATCTTGGCGCATATCCAAAAAGGCGTGTGGATTTGAGTTTTGATGTTGCCTATGAAACAGATGTTGAAAAAGTTAAGAAAATTGTCACAGACGTTATGAAAAGTGACGGAAGAGTTTATCTTGACCCAGCACCATTCTGCCGCCTCAAAACTTTGGAAGCAAGCAGCATCAGATTTTTTGCAAACTGCTGGTGTGATGGCGAGGATTATTGGGATGTTTATTATTACATAATGGAAAACGTTTACAACGAATTTAAACGCAACAAAATTTCCATTCCTTACAATCAACTTGAAGTTCGCGAAAGAAAAGACAATGTTAAAATGCCTGTGTCGGCAGCAAAACTTCCACAAAGAGTTGAGAAGGAAAGAAAGGCGGACACTCACATTGATTTTGAAAAAGACGGCTTTAAGGTTGCAATGAAAAAGAGCAAGGAAAAACACGAAAGAAAGAAGGCAGAAAAAGCCGAAAAAGAAAAGGCTAAGCAAGAAAAAGCAAAAAATAAAAAAACAAAATAACACGCAAAAGCGTGTTTTTTTGATGTTTGCCGCTTAAAAATTTTGAATGTTTTTCCAAATGTGATAAAATCAAATTGCTGAGATGTTTGGCGCTTTGAAGGAGTTGTTGGATGAAGTTGTTTGAAAATTTTCCTTTGATACTTGCACCTATGGCGGGTGTTACGGATGTTGGATTCAGGGCGGTTTGCTCATCTTTTGGCGCTGACGCAACGGTCACCGAAATGCTGTCAGTTAGGGCGATGGCGTTCAATCCTCAAAAAACTGAATATATGACTTTAACAACCAATCAAGAAAAATTTAAAATCGCACAAATTTTTGGGCATGAAGAAGAGTATTTTCGCAAAGCGGTGGAAAGTGAATTGCTTGCAAAGTTTGACAGTTTTGACATAAACATGGGCTGTCCTGCGCCAAAAATCATTAAAAATGGCGAGGGCGGGGCGCTTATGGACAATCCCTCTCTTGCAAGCAAGATTATCAGCAGCGTGAAAAGTTCCACAAACAAGCCGGTGTCTGTGAAATTTCGAAAAGGCAACAAGAAAGAAAATTTTTTGGAGTTTGGAAGGATGTGCGAGGAAGCGGGCGCAGACTTTGTCACCTTTCATGCCAGAACGGTTGGGCAGGGTTACAGCGGAAAGGCGGATTATGAGGCGATTGCCACACTAAAGGCAAAACTTTCAATTCCCGTGATTGGAAATGGCGATGTTGTGGATGAAAAAAGCCTGTTGGAAATGAAGAAAACGGGCGTTGACGGCGCTATGATTGGCAGAGGGGCGCTTGGCAGAACTTGGATTTTCAGCACGCTTAAAGGTTTGCCAGAAAAAACAAGCCATTTTGATGCCATTTTACAACATATTTCAATTCTTAGAGAACATTTTGATGAAAATTGGCTTAAACTCTATATTAGAAAACATCTTTTGTGGTATGCAAAAGATTTGCCGCTTGCAAGCAGTGTGAGGCAAAAACTTGCGATGTGTGATGATGTGGATGAAAGCCGTGCAATATTAAAAGCGTTTTTTGTTTAAAAAATTTGCTTTATAAATTGAAATGTTGTAAACTAATAGAGAATAGGCAGGTGGGTTTATGAAAAGGACGATTAGAGATTTAAAAAATATTAGAGGCGAAAGAATTCTCCTTCGCTGCGACTTCAATGTGCCACTTGATAATTGGGGAGATATTTTGGATGACACAAGAATTGTTGCCGCCATTCCAACCATTGAATATCTGCAAAAGCAAGGCGCAAAACTTATTGTTTGCTCGCATCTTGGCAGACCAAAGGGCTATGACAAATTTTTGTCGCTGTTCCCTGTTGCGGTTGTGCTTATGAAATATTTTCCAAATAAGGTGAAGTTTTGCAACAAAACAATTGGAGACGAAGTGAAAACTGCCATTAAAAACATGAGAAATGGCGAAATTTTGGTGCTTGAAAATCTGCGTTTCCATCCGGGCGAAGAAAAAAACGACCCTGCGTTTGTTAAAGAACTTGCCTCCCTTGCTGATTTTTATGTTGATGATGCTTTTGGCGTTGCGCACAGAAAACATGCTTCCAATTATGGAATTGCGCTGAAACTGCCAAATGCAATAGGATTTTTGGTTGAAAAAGAAATTCAGGTGTTCAACAAGGCTTTTGAAAAGCCGGCACATCCTTTTGTCGCCATTTTTGGCGGAGCGAAAGTTGCTGACAAATTGAACTTAATAAACAATGTTATGGATAAGGCCGACACAATTATAATCGGCGGCGGAATGGCTTACACTTTCCTCAAAGCAATGGGAAAAAACATTGGCGACAGCATTATGTCGGCTGACCAAATTGAAAACGCAAAAAAGATTTTGTTTGACGCTCAAAACAAGGGCATAAAAATTTTGCTGCCAATTGACCATGTTTGCCTAACAGAAACAGACAGAGTTGTTAAAACTTATAATATACAAAATGGAATGACTGCCCTTGATATTGGCAATGATACTATTAGGCTTTTCCGCCAAGAAATCAAAAAAGCCAACCAAATTGTTTGGAACGGGCCTTTGGGCAAATATGAGGACGACCGCTTCAAAAAAGGCACAATGAAAATTGCAAAAGCGGTTGCAAAAAGTGGAGCATATTCCATTGTTGGCGGCGGTGACAGCGTTAGCGCAATAAACGAATGCGGAGTTGGTGACAAAATAGACCACCTTTCCACTGGCGGCGGGGCAAGTTTAAAACTTATGGAAGGAAAAGTTTTGCCAGCGATTGAGGTTATTGACACGCTTTAATTGTTTTGAAAAATGGAGGAGATATGAAAAAAATCATCATTGGAAACTTTAAGATGAATTCCACTGTGAGCGAATTTAAAAGTTATGCAATGTCGCTTGCAACCAAAACAAAAGGAACAAAAAACACTGTTGTGGTGTGCCCTCCAAGCACACATCTAACCACAGCCAAAGAGTTCCTTTCTGGCAGCAAAGTGTTTGTTGGAGCGCAAAACATTGCGGATGCGGAAAGCGGAGCATACACAGGCGAAATTTCCGCCAAAATGGTGAAAGATGCGGGTGCAAGCTATGTTATCATTGGCCATTCAGACAGACGAAATAAGTTTAAGGAAACAGACAAACTTATAAACAGGAAAATTAAAACCGCTTTGGCAAACGGACTTAAAGTTGTGCTTTGCGTGGGCGAAAGTTTGCAAACAAGAATGGAAAAGCAGGAGACTGCTTTTGTTAGAAAACAGATTGATGATGACCTTAAAGGTATCTACGAAAATGAACTCGAAAGCGTTGTGATTGCTTATGAGCCAATTTGGGCAATAAGCACAAATCGCACTGAAAAAACAAAGACAATCACTGCAAGAGATATAAACAAGATGATTGAAATCATTCGAAAGGAAATTGAGGCACAATATTCTCAAAAAGCCAGCAAAAACATAACAATCCTCTATGGCGGAAGCGTGAATTTGAACAATTATAAAAAGATTTTGGGAAATGAAAATGTTGATGGCGCAATTATTGGCGGGGCGTGCCTTGATGTTGACAATTTTGCAATGATTGCAAGAGAAACTTACTAGGAGAGTGAATGGAACATATTGCACTTTACAGAAAATATAGGCCGAAGCGTTTTGAAGATGTTATTGGACAAGACCACATCACAAAAACGCTGCAAAATCAAATTATAAGCGGGCAAATTGGGCACGCGTATCTTTTCACGGGAACAAGAGGAACGGGCAAAACAAGTGTTGCCAAAATATTTGCAAAATCTGTGAATTGCCTAACGCCGGTTAGGGGCTCTGCTTGTGGCGAGTGCGAAAACTGCAAGAGATTGGAACAAGAAAATGACATCAACATAATTGAAATTGATGCTGCGTCAAACAACAAAGTTGACGACATTAGGCAGATAAGGGAGAAAGTGAAATTTATGCCTGTTGGCGCAAAATACAAGGTTTACATAGTGGACGAAGTTCACATGCTTTCTGACAGTGCCTTCAACGCACTGCTAAAAACTTTGGAAGAGCCACCTCCATATGTGATTTTTATTTTGGCAACCACCGAAGTTCACAAACTTCCACAAACAATTCTTTCAAGATGTGTTAGGTTTGATTTCAGGCTTGTTTCCGTTGACCTCTTAACAAAACATTTGGCAAAAATTTTTGATAAAGAGGGAATAAAATATGATGAAGAGAGTTTAAAAATCATTGCAAGCGCAGGCGAGGGAAGCGTGCGAGACACCCTTTCAATAGCCGACAGCATTGCTGCGTTTTGTCAAAATGATATAACCAAAGAAAAAACGCTTGCCGTTTTGGGAACAACCGACCATGAACTTATTTTAAACTTTTTTGATAAATTGCTTGAAAAGGATGTTGGCGGAGTGCTTTCGCTTATTGACCAAATTGAAAAAGAGGGCAAAAATTTGGCTGTGTTTGCCAAAGACCTTTCAAGACATTCAAGAAATTTGCTTGTTTGCAAATCTTGCAAAAACAGCGAAGAGATTTTAAATCTTCCAAGTGAGATAATGGAACTCTATAAAGCACAAGCAGAAAAATTTGTTGAAAAAGATTTGATAAGATATATGCAAGTTTTCTCTGGCGCAGAGAGCGAACTTAGATACACGCTTTCGGTTAGATTGCTTTTGGAAACAACTTGCCTTTCTGCAATGCTTGGTTTTGACGCAAAAAAAAACTGAAAATTGAGAAAGATTTAACCAAACTTTCTGCAAACAATGTTTGGGGAAAGATTGTGCTTTATTTAAAAGAGCACAAAAAAGTTGCGCTTCATGTGGCTTGTGGTGATATCACAAATGCGATTATTGAAGGTGACAAATTGGTGATTAGAACTTCGGACGATTTCTTGATTGACGTTTTGGAGAACGGAAGAAAAGACATTGAAACTGCAATTCGTTGGCAGGGGCTGGAACTAAAATTTGAGATTGTTAAGTTTGAAAGTACTGAACAGAAAATTGCAAAGGATATAAAAAAACTTGAAAACTTTTTCGGAAGAAAGGTTGATATTGAAGAATAAAAAATAATAGAAAAAACAAAAAAATATTAAAAAAATACCAAAAAAAATGCAAAAAAAACAATAAAAATTGAATTTTTTAATAATTTTAAACAATTTTTAAAGGGAGAAAAAGAAAAATGGGATATAATTTTGGTGGCGGTTTTGGCGGCGGAAATATGCAAGCACTTATGCGCCAAGCACAAAAAATGCAAGAGGAGATGAAAAGAATTAGAGAAGAGATTGACAGCACTGAATACTCTTCTTCTGTTGGCGGCGGAATGGTTGAGGTTGTTATGCTTGGCAACAAAACTGTTAAGAGCGTGAAAATAAAGCCAGAGGTTGTTGACCCTGACGATGTTGAGATGTTGCAAGATTTGGTTATCAGTGCAGTGAATGATTGCATATCAAAAATCACCGCTGATGAGCAATCAAGGCTTCCAAATATAGGAATGTAAAAAATGGATGAACCAATTGAGAGGCTGATTGAATATTTTCGTTCGCTTCCTGGCGTTGGCAAAAAAACAGCACAACGCTATGCTTTTTCCATTATAGAAAATGGCAGAGAAAATGCTGTTAATTTTGCAAAAGCAATTGTGGACGTTAAAGACAAAGTTAAACTTTGCAAGGAGTGTGGAAATTATTCCTCGCAAGAAGTGTGTCCAATTTGTCAAAAGCGAAATCAAAAAATTGTTTGCGTGGTGCAAGAGCCAAAAGACATCATATCCATGGAAAAAGTTAAAACTTTTGATGGCGTTTATCATGTTTTGTTTGGCTGCATAAATCCACTTGAAAACAAAGGGCCAAATGATATAAGAATAAAGGAACTTCTCTCTCGCGTGAGCAAAAATGGAGTGCAAGAAGTTATCATGGCAACAAATCCCGATGTTGAGGGCGAGGCAACAGCCATGTATATTGCAAAACTATTAAAGCCAATGGGCGTGAAAGTGACGCGTTTGGCACAAGGAATAACAATTGGAAGTGACATCGAATTTGCAGATGAACTTACACTTGAAAAGGCGCTGCGTTCTAGGCAAGAAATTTAACCCACAAGTTGGGTTTATTTTTTTTATATTAGTTTTTATTAAAAAACTGTTTGCAAATTGAGGTTTATATGTTAAAATACTAAAAGAATTTGGCGGTGGAGAAAAATATGAACATCAAAGAAGAAATTTATGACACTTTAAAAGCGGCGATTGAAAAGGCGGGAGTTGATGCAGAAAAACTTTCTGTTGTTTTTTCAAACAGGCCAGAACTTTGTGATTATCAAACAAACTTTGCAATGCTTGTTGCAAAGGCTTTAAATGAAAAACCTATTGATTTGGCTGAAAAAATTGTGAAAAACTTGAAAAAAAGTGATTTTTTTGAGTTTTCTGCGGTTATGCCCGGCTTTATCAACATAAAACTTACAGATTTTTGTTTGTCGCAAATTGCAAATGAAATTTTGAAAGACAAAGATTTGGGCGTGGAAAAAGTTGCAAATTCCAGGATGGTTTTGTTTGACTATGGTGGAGCAAATGTTGCAAAAGAGTTGCACGTTGGGCATCTTCGTTCTCCAATTGTTGGGGAGGCGCTTAAAAGATTGCACATAACTTTGGGTGACAAAGTTGTGTCGGATATGCATTTGGGTGACTTTGGTTTGCAAATGGGTTTGACGGTTTTGCAGTTGAAAATTGATGGTTTTTTGGATGATTTTTTTGAAAAAAATGCAAATTTTGAACAAATTTCACTAAAAAATGTCACTTTGGATGTTTTAAACGATGAATATCCAAAGGCCTCAAAACGCAAAGATGTTGACGAGGAATTTAAAAAAGAAGCGGACAAATTCACGCTTTACATTCAGCGAAAAAAAGAGCCATATTACACGATTTACAAAAAAATTCGCAAACTTTCTGTGGAAGAGATAATAAAAAATTACAATTTGCTTAACTGCCAATTTGATTTGTGCTTGGGCGAGAGTGATGCAGAGCCTTTTATTGAAGAGACCACTCAAATTTTTGTGGACAAAGGGCTGGCACGCGAGAGCGAAGGGGCGCTTGTTGTTGATGTTGCAAAAGAAGGGGAGCATGTTCCAATTCCAAAAAAGAGTGAAGATGAGCCACAGCGTTACAAAAATCCTATGCCACCTGCAATCATAAAAAAATACAATGGCGGCGATTTGTATGCCACAACGGACATTGCCACAGTTTTGATGAGAAACAGAACTTACAAGCCAGATGAAATCATTTATGTAACTGACAACCGTCAAGGACTTCACTTTGAGCAGGTTTTTAGGTGCTGCAAACTTGCGGGGATAAGCCCAGAAAATCAAATACTTACGCATGTTTCCTTTGGAACAATGAATGGCTTGGACGGAAAACCTTTTAAAACGCGTGCGGGAGGTGTTGTTAGGCTTAAAGAGGTTGTTGGGCTTTTGATTGACAAGGCGGAGAAAAAACTTGCCGACAACGGGATTATTGGAAATCACGAACTTGCCCGAAGAATTGGCGTTGGGGCGATGAAGTTTGGCGACCTTTCCAATCTTGTCGCAAAGGACTATGTTTTTGATATAGACAAATTTTTGGCGTTTGACGGAAAAACGGGCCCTTACATTCAATACACAATTGCGCGCATCAATTCAATTTTGGCAAAGGCAAATTTCAAAGGCGGGGAAATTGAACTCTCAAGCGCTGATGAAAGGAACATTGTGCTTGCAATTTTGAAGCTTAATTCTGCTTACAAAATTTGCTATGACACCTATTCAATGAATTCTCTTTGCCTTGCAACTTTTGACCTTGCGAGTGCGTTTTCAACTTTATATAACAATCACAAAATTTTATCTGAAACAAACGCCAAAAGGAAGGAAAGTTTGCTTGCTATTTGCACGCTTGTTAAGGCTTGTCTTGAAAAGGCGCTTTGGACTTTGGGCATTGATAGTGTTGAAAAGATGTGACATTTGCAGCCACTTTTAATTTGTATGTTATACTATTTTTTCAAACATTTATTTATTATATAATATGGGCGAAAAAAATATTTTGAAAATTTTTTAAAAAAGGTCTTTACAAATTGGTTTTTTTGTGTTATGATATGGACAGTTAAAAGTATTAAACACACGGAGGTGTTATTATGGTTAAAGTTACAAATCATGTTTATTCATTCAACAATCTTGGTTCTGAGGGGCGTCAAGTTTTTGCGCCAGGCATGGAAGGAGTTGTGGTTGAGGCAAAAGTTGAGAAATTAACTCTTCCTGAAAATTTGAAAAATCAAGGCAGAGAATTTTAAAAAAATGATTTAAGCAAAAAATATCGCAAAAAATGCGGTATTTTTTTGTTTTTTGTTTTGTTTTTCCAATTTTTTGTGATATTATAAAGATAAGATTTGTTTTTGGAGTTGTTATGAAAAAATGTCAATACATATATCCCGCAATATTCATCAAAGACGAAGACGAGAGTTGTCAAGTTCTTTTTCCAGACCTTAACATCTACACTGACGGCAAAAATTTGTCAGAAGCATACATCTATGCAAAGGGGCTTTTGAAGTCCTTTTTAACTTATGCGCTTAAATATGAAGTGGATTTCAACAAGCCAACAACCATAGAAAAGGTTATGGCAAAGTGCAAACAAAACGAACTTGCAATGTATGTTGATGCGATTGTTGACGTTGAGTAGTCAAAAATTTTAAAACTATTATAAGAAAACACTTGACTTAAAAATTTTTATATGGTATATTATGGCTAACACTTCTTGAATAAAGGGTGTTAGTTTTTTTGTTAGGAGAAGAAAATGGCAGCACCAAAACGTAAAATAATCACACTTGAATGCACAGAATGTGGCGAAAGAAATTATTCAACAGAAAAAAACACATCTGCAAATCCAGAAAGAATTGAAATTGTGAAATTCTGCCCAAAGTGTGGCAAGAGAACAAAGCATAAAGAAACAAAATAAGAAAAGGAACGGGTGGGCTTGAAAGGCGGGCCTGATTTTTCCAAAATTGGAGGTTTTATGTCAAAGAAACAAAAGGCGCTTGTTGCAGAAGAAACTTTGAAGAGTGATAAAAAGCAAAACGAAATCACTCAGGGAAACGCTGTGAAAAGTGACACAAAAGCCAAGGACAGCAAGAGAAACAATAAAGATGTTAAGGGCAATAAAAAGGACCAAAAGAAAAAAGACAAAAAAGAAAAGAAAGAAAAAGGTGGAATTGTAAGAAAAACAAAAGAAACCGTTTCAGAACTCAAAAAGGTCACATGGCCAACTTTTGGCGAGGTTGTCAAAAAGACGGGCATCGTTGTTGCTTTTGTTGTGATTTTTGGTTTGTTTCTTTTTGGCGTGAACTCGCTTTTGGGCTATCTTGCAAAACTGCTTATTAAGTTTTAGCGTTTAGAAGGAGATTTTAGATATGGAACATTCAAGAGAACCAAAATGGTATGTGCTTCACACTTTTTCTGGATATGAAAATGTGGCGAAGGAAAATCTTGAAACCGTTGTAGAAAAATTTAATTTACAAGACAGAATTTTTGACATCATCATTCCAGAGGAAGAGGTGATTGAAGAAAAAAATGGAAAGAAAAAACTTGTCACAAGAAAAAGCATGCCATGTTATCTTCTTGTTAAGATGATTTATGGCGATGACCTTTGGCACAATGTAACAAGAACGCGTGGAATCACCGGTTTTGTTGGGCCAAAAGGCAGACCTCTTGCACTCACAGATGAAGAGGTTTTGAAAATGAGGCTTGAAAAAATCAAGGTTGAAACCGATGTTGCTGTTGGCGACAAAGTTGAAATCATTGATGGGCCGCTTGACAAAATGGTTGGAACGGTTGTTTCTGTTGCACCAGAGGCTGGAACGCTAACCGTTAAACTTGAAATGTTTGGAAGAGAGAACAATGTTGAACTTTCTTACGAACAAGTTCATAAAGTGAACGCTTAATTTGATATTTAATGAAAATAAAACCCAATTTTCATGAAAATATTGTCCGTTATGACATTAAACTGACTGATTATATATAATTCTTTCCTTTATATAATCAAATTTTTAATTTTGAGAGCGTAGGGCTTTGCCCGGCGAATAAAATTAAAAATCACAAACAGGGAAGAGGATTGGGAAGAGAAACCAACATAATAGCCGTTAGATGTGCGTTAGCAAATCGTGTCGGCGTTTATGGAGTTGGTGTCTGTCCCAGAACTGTCCGTTATGACATTAAACTGACAAGATATTTGTGGGAGAGCCATTGCCAAGGCTCAATTTCACCACATTAGGAGGTATAAGATGGCAAAAAAAGTTAAAGCAGTTGTGAAATTACAACTCGAAGCGGGCAAAGCCACACCTGGACCACCTGTTGGTTCTTCACTTGGACCTCATGGTATCAACATTGCGGCTTTTGTTAAGGAATTTAATGATAAAACCGCTTCACAGGCAGGGTTTATTATTCCTGTTGTGATTACTATCTTTGAAGATAGAAGCTTCACATTCGAGATGAAAACCCCACCAGCAGCAGTTCTTATTAAGAAGGCAATTGGCCTTACAAAGGGCTCTGCAAAACCAAACAAAACAAAAGTCGGAAAAATCACCAGAGAACAAATCAGAAAAATTGCTGAAACAAAACTTCCTGATTTGAACGCTGAAAGCATCGAAAGTGCTATGTCCATGATTGCAGGCGCTGCAAGATCTATGGGCGTGGAAGTTGTGGACTAAGGAGGCTGAAAAATGAGAAATAAAAGAATGGCAAAGTGCCTTGAAAGTTATGACAAAACAGCATCCTATGATGTTTCAACAGCACTTGAAAATGTATTAAAAACTGCAACCGCTAAGTTTGACGAAAGCGTTGAACTTCACGTTAGACTTGGCGTTGACGGAAGAAACGCAGACCAACAAGTTCGTGGCGTTGTTGTTCTTCCAAATGGAACGGGTAAGAGTGTTCGCGTTTTGGTTATCGCTCGTGGCGATAAGGCAGACGAAGCAACAAAAGCTGGCGCAGATTTCGTTGGTGGCGAAGAAATTGTTGCAAAAATCAACGGCGGATGGCTGGATTTTGACGTCTGCATC
>CANRFP010000028.1 GCA_947629895.1 uncultured Clostridia bacterium
CTGTTGCTGTGAAAATGTTTGGCGCTGTGAACGTGCCTATTCTACTTGAAAAAACGCCTTGTGCTGTGATGTTTACAGGTGCAAGTGATGGCTGTGGCACAAACAAAATAACTGATTTTGCCACTGTTATGCTTGAAAGTGCAGAGCCTAAGTTGCCATTTGCGTCACGGTATGTAACCGTTACAGGAATTGTGAGCGTGAAACTTACATTTGCATAGTTTGGGCAGGTTTCCAGCCTGTCGATTACAAGGTCAGAAATTGTGGCATTCTCACCGATTGTGTTGTCAGCAGAAATGTATGTGAGTGGCAAGGCTGGGTTTGCTGGTTCAAAATCTGTGCTTGTAAGGATTATGCCTGTTTCTGTTGTTGAGCAAACGCAGGCGTCAAACACCTTTGTTGTTTCAATCAAAATTTTCTCACAAATTCCATTCATTGCGTTTCCAGACAGAGGTCCGGGTCTGTTTGGATTGGAATTGTTGATATAAAAAGACATATTTAAACCTCCTTAAAGTCTTACACTATATAATATGTTGTGTTAGTGGAAATTGACACGATTTGGGGTTGACTTTTCCATTTTTTTGTGATATAATATAACATATTGGAGGCTGAAATGGAAGACGATGAAAATTATTTTAAAAAATTGAGAAAAGAACATGCTAATTATGCCGCTGAGGTGAAAAGGGAAAGAGATTATATAAACGAGGCTCACCGTCTTTTGGATGTGTTGCTTTTTGGCCCTTCAAAAGAGAAGAGAATTGTTAGCCTTCACAAATTTTTGTCGCAAATTGCTGTGATAGAGGATTTTGAGATTCAAAACCCATATACGAATGACACGCGTGCTCTTTATGCTCTGGCTTTAAGGGCTTCTGATTTTGCAATGGAGGAGTCTCTTAGACAAGATATTAACAGAGATTTGGCTTCAAATTTGCAGTATTTTTTGTTTGAATTTGAAAATTTTGTTAATGATATTAAATCTTCTAAGAAAAAAACATATGCTTCTGTTCTTGAAGAAGAAAGGGCGGGAGAGAGAAAACCTCGCTATACTGCAGGATATAAGTTTGAAAACGTTCCCACTCAACGTATTATTGATGACATGGAGGCTCAAGCAGCTCAAAAAGGTTCTAAACCAAGATTATTTACGAGCGAGCAGAAGAAAAATACGCTTTATTTGATTGCAAGAGAGCCAGAGAAATTTCTTGAGCTTGGGGTTGAAGCATTTTATGATGATGAATTTGTTATGCGGTTAAGAGAAACCGCGATTCGCAGTTTTCCAGCAGCAGTTGATGAAAAGATACAAAATATGAGCCAATATATTTCAGAACCAAGTTTATTGACGAGTGAGCAGAAGAAAAATACGCTTTATTTGATTGCAAGAGAGCCAGAGAAATTTTTTGAGCTTGGGGTTGAAGCATTTTATGATGGTGAATTTGTTATGCAGTTAAGAGAAACTGCGATTCGCAATTTCCCAAAAGCAGTTGATGAAAAGATGCAAGATATGAGCAAATATATTTCAGACGAAGGCAAACATTAAATTTTTTAAAAACAGGCACAAAATGTGCTTGTTTTTTTATATTTATATATTAAAATGTTTTACTTATTTTCTTGGTAAATTCAAAAAAAATAAAAAATTTTTAAAAATTTTGGCAAAAACGTTTGACTTTTTTGTTTTATATGCATATAATATTGCTAGCACTTAAAAGTCGAGAGTGCTAGCAAACTGTTTAAAAGGTCTAATTTATGGAACTCTCTGAGAGGAAAATCAAGATTTTAAACATTGCCGTTGAGGAGTTTATCAAAGATGCTGCTCCAATCACAAGTGGCTCGGTTAAGGACAGAACTTCTTTAAACGTTTCCACCGCAACGCTCAGAAATGAGTTGAACGCTTTGGAGGCTATGGGGTTTTTGAGACAACTGCACACTTCTGGCGGACGCATCCCAACTGCGCAAGGGTATCGCTTCTATGTTGAAAATATGCTGAAAAACATCAAAGCGACAAACAAAGAACTTAAAAAAGTGCGGGAAGTTATTGAAAACAGAACGCAAAATTTAAGCGAAATTGTCACGCAAATTGCAAAAATCATCAGCGAAGCCACCAATTATCCAACAGTTGTGCTTGTTAACGGCATTGAAAACTTGGTTTTACAAGAGTTTAAGATTGTTCCGCTGCTCGGCGAAAAATGCATGGTTTTGATTGGAACTGATTATGGATATCTTAACAGCACCATTGAAACATCAGCATCGCCAGAGAACTGCGAAGATGCTTCTGCCTACCTCACCAAGTATTTCAAAGGGGAAACGATGGGGTTTATGATGGAAAACATGGAGCAGTTCAAAAAGGGGATGAGCGGCGAAATTTCCGCCTTTCAAACAATTGTGGACAATGTTATTATCGGGCTGACGAAACTCAACAAGCAAAAACTTTTGAATGTTCAGGCGCAAAATGTTGTTGACCTTGTGGACAATTCCACAGAAGATGCAAAAAAAGTGCTGAAAACGCTCAATAATGAAAAAGAACTTATTGAAGTTTTGGATGGCGATGAAAAAGAGATTTCCGCAGTTATTGCAGAAGATGACGATGACAAATGCTCGGTTGTGAGAGCGCCAATTGTGGTTGGTGGAAACAAAATTGCATCAATTGGCGTGTTTGGGCCTCAAAAGATGGACTACATGGGCATTGCTTCTGCGCTTAAAGTGGTTATGGAACAATTAAGGGGGCAAGATGAAAAGGAAAAAACAAAGAGAAACAGAAAATGAGGACTTAGTGGAAGAGACTTCCCAAGAACAGGCTTGTGAAGAAGAGCCTTGCCAAGAAGAAGAGAATTGCCAAGCGGAGCAAGAGTCTTGTGAAAATGAGACTGATGAAAGTGAGACTTGTGACAACACTGAAAATGACGAGAACTGTGAATGCGAGGACGAAAATTGTGAATGTCACAAAGAAAATTGCAACTGCTCTGACAAAGCGAATGAATATCTTCAAATGGCACAGCGATTGCAAGCAGACTTCGACAATTACCGCAAACGGGTGGCCGAACAGTTGGATTATCAAAGACAAGAGGGCGTGAAGAGTGTTATTGAGGCGTTTTTGCCAGCGATTGACAGTTTTTCAGAGGCAAAAAAGAGTGTGACTGACGATGCAGTGCTTTCTGGAATAAATATGATTGAAGGCAAGATTATGGATGCACTGGAGCGCTTGAATGTTAAGAAAATTCAGTCTGTGGGCGAAAAGTTTGACCCATACCTGCACAATGTCATTGCAGTTATGGAGGATAAGTCCAAAGAAAATGACGAAATTTTGCAAGAATTTCAGTCTGGCTGGACACTAAATGACAAAGTTATTAGATACTCAAAAGTTGTTGTAAACAAAAAGGGGGAATAAAAAATGAGTAAAATTATTGGTATTGACTTAGGAACAACCAATTCTTGCGTGGCAGTTATGGAAGGCGGAAAGCCAACTGTTATCGCAAACGCAGAGGGTGACAGAACAACTCCTTCTGTTGTCGCAGTTTCAAAAGACGGCGAAAGACTTGTGGGAAAAGTTGCTAAAAGACAAGCAATCATCAATCCTGAAAACACTGTTATCTCAATTAAGAGAGAAATGGGCACAAATTTCAAGGCTAAAATGGGTGGAAAAGATTACACTCCACAAGAAATTTCTTCCATGATTTTGGCTAAACTTAAAGCGGATGCTGAAAGTTATCTTGGCGAACCTGTAACACAGGCTGTTATCACAGTTCCTGCTTACTTCAACGACAGCCAAAGACAAGCAACAAAAGATGCAGGTAAAATTGCAGGGCTTGAAGTTATGAGAATCATCAACGAGCCAACTGCTGCTGCTCTTGCTTATGGGCTTGACAAGGGTGAAAACCAAAATCAAAAAATCTTGGTTTATGACCTTGGTGGTGGAACATTCGATGTTTCTATTCTTGAAATTGGTGACAATGTGTTTGAAGTTCTTTCAACAAACGGAAACACTCGTCTTGGCGGTGACGACTTCGATAACCGCATCATTGACTTCTTGGTTGAAGAATTCAAAAATAAGAACAGCGGAATGGATTTAAGCGGCGACAAACTTGCTATGCAAAGACTTAAAGATGAAGCAGAAAAAACAAAGATTGACCTTTCTGCAAAACTTGTTGCAAACGTTTCTATTCCATTTATTACTGCTGATGCAAACGGCCCAAAACACTTGGAATGCGAACTTTCTCGTGCTAAATTTGACGCTTTGACAGAAGATTTGGTTAAAGAAACAATCGAATGCTGCAAACGCGCTTTGGCTGACGCTAACCTTTCAACTTCTGACATCGACAAAGTTATTTTGGTTGGTGGTTCTACAAGAATTCCAGCCGTTGTTGACGCTGTTAAAAACTTCACTCAAAAAGAACCATTCAAGGGAATCAACCCAGATGAATGCGTTGCTGTTGGTGCTGCTATTCAAGCAGGCGTTTTGGCAGGAGATGTTAAGGACGTTCTTCTTCTTGATGTAACTCCACTTTCACTTGGAATTGAAACTTTGGGCGGAGTGTTCACAAAACTTATTGAAAGAAACACAACAATCCCAACAAAGAAATCTCAAATCTTCTCAACCGCTGCTGATAATCAACCAGGCGTTGACATCCACGTTTTGCAGGGTGAAAGAGAATTTGCTGCTCAAAACAAAACTCTTGGAAGATTCCAACTTACAGACATTCCACCAGCACCAAGAGGAGTTCCTCAAATCGAAGTTACTTTTGATATTGATGCAAACGGAATTGTTAAAGTTTCTGCTAAGGACCTTGGCACAAACAAAGAACAAAACATCACAATCACTGCTTCTTCAAACCTTAAAGAAGAGGACATTGAAAAGGCTATAAAAGAGGCTGAGGCTCACGCTGAAGAGGACAAGAAGAGAAAAGAATTTGTTGAAACAAAGAACCAAGCAGACCAAATGGTTTACTCTCTTGAAAAACTTTTGAAAGAAAACGGCGACAAACTTGCTGCTGAGGACAAAAAACGCCTTGAAGATGAAATTGCAAAGGCTAAAACAGAATTTGCAAGCGAAGATGTTGAAGTTTTAAAGAAAGAACTTGAAGAACTCACAAAAGTTTCAAACGAAGTTTTCACAAAGATGTATCAAAATGCTCAAGCAGCAGGCGCTCAAACAAATGAAGGTGCTCACGAGGAACAACCACACGAAGAGGCTCATGAAGAAGTTCATGATGACAACACTGTTGACGTTGAACCAGAAGATGTTCATGTTGAAAATGCTGAGGAAAACGTAGAAGAAAACGTTGAAACAGACGCTGCTGAAGATGTTGAAGAGGAAGTTGAGCCATCTGAAGAAGAACACAACGATGATGAGCAAGATGAAAACGACGAAACTGATGATGACCAAGAATAATCTTTAAAAACAAATGCCTAAAAACAATATTGGATGTTAATTGTGACATCCAATTTTGTTTGAGGCGTAAAAGGAAAAGGATATGGCAAACAAAGATTATTACGAAATTTTGGGGGTGAAAAAAGATGCGGGGGCTGATGAAATAAAGTCGGCTTATCGTAGGCTTGCAAAAAAATACCACCCAGATTTGAATAAAGCACCAGATGCTGCTGAAAAGTTTAAAGAAATAAACGAAGCCTATGAAGTGCTAGGAAATGATAAAAAACGCGCCAATTATGACCAATTTGGCTCGGCTGACGGCCCTCAATTTGGCGGCGGAAGCGGAGCAGGCGGCTTTGGAGATTTCTTTGGCGGAGCAGGAAACGGCGGTTTTGGCGGTTTTAGTGATATTTTCAGCGACATTTTTTCTGCATTTGGCGGCGGTTCGGCAACAGGGCGGGGCAGAGTGAATTTGCGTGGAGACGATATAAACATCGCCATGAAACTCTCTTTTGACGAGGCTGTTTTTGGCGTTGAAAAAATCATCTCCCTGTCCAGAATGGAAACTTGTTCAGCGTGCAGAGGCACAGGCGCAAAAAACGGCAAGGAATTTTCAACTTGCCCAGACTGCAATGGCGTGGGAAGGGTGAGAATACAGCAAAACACCATGTTTGGCACAACAATTCGCGAAAGCGTTTGCCCAAGATGTGGCGGCTCTGGGAAGATTATCAAGGAAAAGTGTGCTGAGTGTAACGGAAAAGGAAACAAAAAAGTTCCTGCTGAAATTCGCGTTAAAGTTCCTGCCGGAATTGATGACGGACAAACAATCCGCTTGCGTGGCGAGGGGAACGCTCCTGCTGGGCAAGGCACAAATGGCGATTTGAACATCAAAGTGTCCGTCAGCGAACATCCAATTTTCAAACGTGTTGGGCAAGAGTTGATGTTTGACCTTTATGTTCCATTTACAACTTGTTTGCTTGGCGGAAAAGTTGAAATTCCACTTCCAAGAGGAAAAACTGTGTTGGACATCAAGGAAGGCACAATGAGTGGAACGGTTTTGAGGCTTCGCGGCAAGGGCGTGAAAGTGCTTAACCGCGAAAGTTATGGCGACCTGTTAATCACTGTTAAAAGTGAACCACCAAAGGCATACACAAGAAAAGCGAAAGAACTCATCCGCGATTTGCACGAAGAGTTTGACATCAGCGACTTCCCAAAATATAAAGAGTTTTTAAATAAAATGAAGGGACTTTAAAAAAGTCCCTTTCTTGTTTAATTTATTTGTTTTTTTCCAATTTTTTGTTTTATGAATATAGGTGGCGAGGATATTTGCCACTTTTTTTCATTTTTTCAATGGCATTTTTGAAATTTTCCAAATCCTCTCTGTAAGTTACACCATACCACTGCGATTTTGTTGGCACAACTTTTAGGGTTGTGCCTTTTTTAATCATCTCTCCAACCACATCTGGGAGCAAAAATTCGGCAACGTCTAGGCGGTCGCTTGATTTGATGAAGAACTGTTTGATTTCCTTTTTAATTTCTTCAATAAGTTTTTTGCTGAAGCCAAAACATTGCATTGACACCATTGTTTCTGGCTTGATTTCTTCCCAATTATTGTCGGTGAGAGGAGTGGCAAAAATTTTGTCTCCACGCCTTTCAACTTTGCTTTCAACAAGTCCCAAAGCAGTTTTTCCTCTCATTTGGAAAATTCCTCTTTTCACAGAGCCATTTTCAGAAAGCGTGTTTTCTGCTTTGAAACCAGCGCTTACAAATTCGTCATCCTTGCTTGTTTTCAAAAAGTCTGCAATAATTTTGATTGTGTCAAAGCCATAGAAATCGTCTGCATTTATAACTGCAAATCTGTCAGAAACAATGTTGCGGCAGCTGTATATTGCGTGCGCTGTTCCCCAAGGTTTAACTCTTACTTCTGGAATTTTCACGCCGGCTGGAACATCTTCCAAAGTTTGATAAGCATATTTCACGGGGATGATTTTTCTCAGCCTTTTGCCAATACTTTGTTCAAAAATGTCCTTATGCTCTGGGCGAATAATCAAAACAACTCTGTCAAAGCCTGCCTTGATTGCATCAAAAACGGAATAATCCAAAATAAAATTGCCGTCATCGTCCACGGGTTCAACCTGTTTGCTGCCGCCAAATCTGCTGCCAAGTCCAGCAGCCATAATAACTAAATCCATAAAACCTCCATTTTTCGTTTTATTCTTGATATGAAAATATTTTAACAAATGAAAGCGATTTTTCAAAACTTTTTATGCAAAAATTTTCAAGAGTAAAAAATTGATAATTGTTTGACATATTTTTTCGGTTGTTCTAAAATTGGTTTTGAAAATAAAGGAGAGGATATGAATTTCTTTAAAAAGGCATATTGCAGAACATATCAGGTGGGCATGAGGGCGCTTTTGCCGCTTTTGCCATATCATGAGCCTAAACTTTTGAAGGATTATCACGAGTTGCTTGAACTTTTAAAGGCGCAAAGCAAAAAAAGCGTGTTGTTGGTCACGGATAAAGGCATTCGCGGGCTTGGGCTGACAAAAAATTTGGAAGAGGAAATTGTGCGTGCGGGGCTTGGGCTTTGCGTGTATGACGGAACAGTTGCAAATCCAACCACTCAAAATGTTGAGAAGGCGCTTTCGCTGTATCACAAAAATGTTTGCGACTGCATTGTTGCCTTTGGCGGCGGCTCGGCGATGGACTGCGCAAAAGCAACGGGTGCAAGAGTTGCAAAGCCAAAGAAAAGTTTAAACAAAATGAAAGGAGTTTTGAAAGTTAGAAAAAAAATCCCACTTTTAATTGCCATTCCAACCACTGCTGGAACGGGAAGTGAAACCACATTGGCGGCGGTTATTGTGGACAGTGAAACAAGGCACAAATATGCCATAAATGATTTTCCGCTTATTCCTTCTTATGCGCTTTTGGATGCAAACTTAACTGTTGGCTTGCCAAAATCCATCACTGCAACAACAGGAATGGATGCGCTCACGCACGCAGTGGAGGCCTACATTGGCAGAAGCACAACCAAAAAGACAAGGCAAAATGCTTTGGATGCGGTTAAACTTATTTTTGAAAATCTTGAAAAGGCCTATGTTGATGGCAAAAATTTGGCTGCAAGGGAGAATATGCTTAAAGCATCCTATCTTGCGGGGCTTGCTTTCACACAAAGTTATGTGGGATATGTGCATGCCATTGCGCACTCGCTTGGAGGGAAATACAACATTGCGCACGGGCTTGCAAATGCGGTGATTTTGCCTTATGTTTTGAAAAAGTATGGCAAAAAGATTTATAAAAAACTTTGGAAAATGGGCGTTTTTGCTGGACTTTTTGACAAAGATACGCCAATTGAGGTTGGCGCAAGATTGTTTATTGAAAAAATTGAAAACATGAATGCAAATATGAACATTGGCACAAAAATTGAGGAAATCAAAGAAGCGGACGTAAAAGAAATGGCAAAAACCGCAGAAAAAGAGGCAAATCCTCTTTATCCTGTTCCCGTTCTGTTCACTGCACAGCAACTTGAAGAGATTTATTTAGAGGTTAAAAATGGACACTAAAAAGATTGTTTCAAAAATTGAAAATCAAAGAAAGTTTTTGGCAAAAGAGCCTGTTATTTCTGTTCAAAAACGCAAAGAAGCATTGAAAAATCTTTACAAAAACATAAAAGAGATGACTCCGCAAATTTGCGAGGCGTTAAAAAGTGACCTCAACAAATGCGAAACTGAGAGTTATATGACGGAAATTGGGCTGGTTTTGTCAGAGATAAGTTATATGCTTAGGCACATGAGAAAACTTACAAAAAAGAAAAGGGTATATTCGCCACTTTCAAATTTCCCTGCGAAAAGTTATCGCGTGGCAAGCGCCTATGGGGTGGTGCTGATTATCAGCCCATGGAACTATCCGTTTTTGCTTTCAATGGAGCCACTTGTTGATGCAATCGCTGCGGGCAACACTGTGATTTTGAAGCCAAGCAGCGTTTCGGCAAACACCAGCAAAGTTATGGAAACACTTATCGCAAAAACTTTTGAGCCGGAGCATGCCACAACTGTTCTTGGAAGTGTTGACGAATGCACGGTGCTTTTGGACCAGGATTTGGATTATATATTCTACACCGGCAGTATGCGTGTTGGAAAAATTGTTATGGAAAAAGCAAAAGAGCATTTCACGCCTGTCACGCTTGAAATGGGAGGCAAAAGCCCATGCATTGTTGACGAAACAGCAAACATTCCTCTTGCGGCAAAAAGGATTGTGTTTGGAAAACTTTTAAACGCGGGGCAAACTTGCGTTGCGCCAGATTATGTTTATTGCCACGAAAGTGTAAGGGATAGGCTTGTGAAGGAAATTGAGTGCGAAATTATCAGGCAGTATTCTGTTGACCCACTCACAAACAAAAATTATCCAAAGATGAAAAATGAAAAACAATTCAACGCGGTGAGGGAACTTATTGAAGAGAGCAAAATTTTGTTTGGCGGCAGGGCGGATGAGAACACTCTGAAAATTGAGCCAACCATATTGAACTCAACTTTTGAGGATAGGGCAATGCAAAGAGAAATTTTTGGGCCCATTTTGCCAATTCTAACTTTTAAGAAAATTGATGAGGTTGTGAAAAGAGTTAATTCAATGTCAAAACCTTTGGCACTTTACATTTTTTCAAAGTCAAAAGAAAATCAAAACCTTGTGCTTTCACAATGTCAATTTGGCGGCGGCTGCGTGAATGACACAATCATGCACATTGCAAACAACCACCTTGCTTTTGGCGGAGTTAAACAAAGCGGGCTTGGAGCATATCATGGCAAATTTGGCTTTGAAACATTTTCGCATTACAAAAGCATTGTTAAGAAATCTAATTTGATTGACATGCCTTTTAGATATCAACCTTTCAACAAAGTTAAAACTTGGTTTATTAAATTTTTCTTAAAATAAGAAAGGTGATTTGGTTTGATAAATAAATTAAAAAATTGCTGAAAAATATGAAAAAATTATTAAAAAATTAAAATTAAACAAAAAATAATCAAAAAATCCTATAAATTCCATTTTATCGAATGAAAAAATGGTTGAAAAATTTGATTTTTTGCAAATTTTTGTTTATTTTTTAATTATTTCTTTTGATGCTTTGAATGAGGGCATGACGATTAATGAAAGATTTTGTGTGCACTCCACTGATGCAAAAAAATTGTTTACATCAGAATGCAAAATTGTTCGCTCTTTCATTTGCTTTTTGAAACCTTTTTTTGATATAATTTCTATGTTAGAATGATTTTTTATGGAGAAATTATGCCAAAGAATAACATCATACAATTTAAACGACAAAAACTTTTTAAAAACGCTCTGCTTGTGGATATAGAAAACGCAAGCGTGGAAAAAGTGGACATTTTGGTTGACGACGAAAGGATTGCCAAGATTGCACCAAAAATTGAGGGCGATTTCAGCAAAGTGGAGGACCTGCACGAAAATTTTGTTATGCCAGCTTTTGTGAATATGTTTTGCAACAGTGACGAGGCACTTTTGACAACTTATGGGCTGCAAACTGACGGACAAATAAATGTGAACGAAACCTCAAATCTTTCCAATATGTTTAAAGTTTATGGCGGAAAAGGGGCAAAGGGCGAGGCGTTTATGCCGGTTAACAATTTTTTTATGATGAAGTTTAAGAATTATCTTGCCGGCGCGGTGATTGTGAATGATTTTGGAAAGTTTAATTTGCAGGAATCTGGAAAAAATTTCAAACTTATTCAAAATATTGAAAATTTTAGTGAAACGGAACTGGACCTGTTGTTTGAAGAGTGCCGCCAAAAATATAAACTTCCATTTTTGAAAGTTGGAAAAACCTTGGAGGAACTTGGCACAATTGACAAGTTATACAAAAAAACGCTGCCAAATGTGCTGGAAGATTTTGGATTTTTGGATTTGCATCCCGTGATTGTGGGCGGCAACTGTTTTGAAAAGGACGAACTTGAACTTTTGAAGCAATATGATTGCATTTTCATTGTGACGCCGTTTGAGGATGGAAAACTTGGAATAAGGCCAACAAATTTATATCGTTTGAAAAACATGGATTTTCAAATTGGGCTGGGAAGCGGAAATACTTTTGAGATAGATTTTTTTGAATATATGCGCCTTGTGATTATGCAAATGAGAAGTATGTTTGAAAATGAAGATGTGTTTTCCGAAAAAGATGCCTTAAAACTTGCGCTTTTGGGAACAACCAAACTTGTTGAGGGAGATTTGGCAAATTTCATTGTGGTGCGAAATGACAACTCGCTGTATGACAACATCTTGAAAACGCTTGTGTGGGAGAAAAACAATCACGATTTGATTATGACGGTGGATGAGGGCGAGATTGTTCAAAAAAATGGCGAAATTGCTATACAAGACATGCCAACTTATGATAATATAAAACTGATGACAGAAATGTTAACAAGGAGAAACAAAAATGACGATTAAAGAAAGATTATCAAGCGAATTTGGGCTTAGAGCCGATTACACAGAAAACATTATAAACCTTATTGATGAGGGCAACACAATTCCTTTCATTGCAAGATATAGAAAGGAAATGCATGGCTCTTGTGACGACCAAGTGCTGAGAAATTTTGCGGACAGATTGAAATATCTGCGCAATCTTGACGAAGAAAAAGCAAAAGTGGAAAAAGTTATCACCGAACAAGGAAAGTGGACGGAAGAACTTAAAACGGCTTTGGAAGAGGCTATGACGCTCACGGAAGTTGAGGACATTTATCGCCCATACAAGCCAAAGAGAAAAACGCGTGCATCGGTTGCCATTGCAAAGGGCTTGGAGCCTTTGGCAGACATTTTGCAAGCACAATCCAAGGACAAAAAAGTGCTTGAAGAGGCAAAGAATTTCATAACGGAAGAAGTTCCAACTGTGGAAGAGGCAATTGCTGGGGCAAAGGACATTATTGCTGAGCGCATTTCCGACAGCGCTGACCTTAGAAAAGAACTTAGGGAAATTATTGCAAGCAAAGGCTTTTTGCAATGCACTCTTTTGGAGAATGAAAACAGCCCAACTTATGAAACCTATTCGGGCTTTAAGCAAGAAATTAAAAACTTGCCAAGTCACAGAGTTTTGGCAATCAATCGTGGCGAAAAAGAAAAATGCCTGAAAGTTGATGTTGTCATTGATGAAAAACTCACAATTCCTGTCATCGAAAAGGAATTTAAGAAGGACAATGATGACACCAACGCTTTGATGGATGAGGTTATTGCAGATGCCTATGAAAGGTTGCTTTTCCCTGCTCTTGAAAGAGAGTGCCGCAACAATCTCACGGACATGGCAGACGAGCAAGCAATTAAGATGTTTGAAGTTAATTTGAAGCCACTTCTTATGGAAAGTCCTTTGAAGAACAATATTATCATGGGTTTTGACCCTGGTTATCACAATGGCTGCAAAATTGCTGTTATAGACAAAAATGGCTCTGTTTTGGACACAACAGTGGTTTATCCAACTCCTCCAAGGAGCAAAACAGAAGAGGCCATGGAAAAACTTAAAGCCATGATTGAAAAAAATAAGGTTGATATTATTGCCATCGGCAACGGAACAGCATCAAAAGAGAGCGAAATTTTTGTTGCAGAACTTATCAAACATGTGAACCGCCCTGTGAGTTATGCAGTTGTAAGCGAGGCGGGGGCGTCTGTTTATTCCGCATCAAAACTTGCAGCGGAAGAGTTTCCAGAATATGATGTAAATTTGCGAAGTGCAGTTTCCATTGCAAGACGTTTGCAAGACCCTCTGGCCGAACTTATCAAAATTGATGTTAAGTCCATTGGGGTTGGGCAATATCAGCACGATATGCCACAAAACCGCTTGACCGAAGTTTTGACGGGGGTTGTTGAAGATTGCGTTAACAGTGTGGGCGTGGACCTTAACACCGCTTCGCCAAGCCTTTTGTCCTATGTTTCAGGGCTGAATATGAGCATTGCCAAAAACATTGTTACATTTAGAACAAAAAACAAAGGCTTTAAGGCAAGAGAAGAACTTTTGTCTGTCCCAAAACTTGGGCCAAAAGCCTATGAACAATGTGCCGGATTTTTGAGAGTTGTTGGCGGAGAAAATGTGCTTGACAACACCGCTGTTCACCCAGAAAGTTATGAGGGGGCAAGAAAACTTTTAAGCCTTTTCAATTTAACAGAAGAGGATGTTAAGAACAACAATCTTGTGCTTTTGCCAAAAATGGTTGAACAAAAGGGAGAAAAGAAAGTGGCAGAGGAATGCGGAATTGGCGTTCCAACACTAAATGACATAACAAACGAACTTTTAAAGCCGGGGCGCGATATTCGTGAAAGTATGCCAAAACCTGTGCTTAGAAGTGATGTTATTCATATGGAGGACCTTAAAGAGGGCATGATTTTTGATGGAGTTGTCAGAAATGTTGTTGACTTTGGCGCTTTTGTGGATATTGGCGTGCATCAAGACGGGCTTGTGCATATATCGCAACTTTCTGACGGCTATGTTAAACATCCAAGCGATGTTGTTAAAGTGGGCGACAAAGTTAAAGTGAAAGTCACAGCAGTTGACCTCAACAAAAAGCGTATTTCTCTCACTATGAAAGGCATTGAAGAGGAATAGAGGAGGCTAAGATGGAAAAGAAAAACGAAAAAGAAGATGTTTTTGTTCTTAACTGTCCTTGCTGCAACCAAAAAAGCAACTTCATTAAAAGCAGTTTGCCAAGGAACAGAACATTTGATTTGAGATGTCCTCACTGCGGTGCATTTTGCTATATGGCACCACTTCCAGAAGAGGAAAACAAATGAGCGAAAATGTTTGCCCAAAGTGCGGAACTTCTGTGAAGGAAATCATGGAAACGGGCTTTGTGGGTTGTGAAAAGTGTTATGATTTGCCCGAAATAAAGGCGGCGGTGGACAAACTTTATGGCGGCAAGAGGCACAAAGTTTAAAGGAGCAAAAATGAAAGTTGTAAAGAAAAGTCAAAAGCAAGTTTTGCGTGAAGATGCACATGGTGGCTCTGGTGGAAGAAGATTGTATCTAGACAAAAACGAAGTGAAAAATGTGCAGGGCTTAACATACGGCTATCTTCCTTCTGGCAATATGTTCGCTTGGCATAATCATGAAGATGTGAATGAAATTATGTTGTGCCTTAAAGGTCACGGCACAGTGAGAGATGAGGACGGAACTTATGAATACAAGGAGGGAGACTTCTTCATCTTCCCAAAAGGCGTTTTTCACGAAATAAAAGCGGAAGGCAACATTGAAAATGAGTTTGTTTTTGTGCGAGTTTTTGACCTATAACATGAAAAGTGTGTTTTGATTAGGGTGATGTTTAACAAGATAGGTTTTGTTTAAAAGGAACAAATGAGCGAGGAGTTTGAGGACATTGCAATTTCATCTAGGATTAGGCTGGCACGAAATGTGTCTGGCTTTAATTTTTTCACGAAACTAACAAGCGTTAAGGATGCGGAATTTATCGTTCGTGCTGTTTCAAACGCCATTGCCAAATTTGACGATTTGGAAATTTTTAAATTGAAAAATCTCACTCTCAACGAGTGCAATGCGTTGCTGGAAAGGCATATTATAAGCAAGGAACTCATTGAAAACAAGGACATTTCGGCGGTTGCGCTTTCACCTGACGAACATCTTATCATTATGATGAATGAAGAGG
>CANRFP010000029.1 GCA_947629895.1 uncultured Clostridia bacterium
CGGAAATCTTATGCGAAGTGCGGTTGAACTTGCTCAAACTTGGCGTGATGACAAGGCTGCAAGAAGATTGGAAGCCATGATGATTGTTGCGGATAAAAATCAAATTTTGATTATTGATGGACAGGGCGAAGTTATTGAGCCACAAGACGATGTTTGTGCAATAGGCTCTGGCGGAAACTATGCGCTTGCTGCTGCAAAAGCACTTGTGCAAAACACCAATTTTGAGGCAAGGGATGTTGCTTTTAAATCGCTTAAAATAGCAAGCGAAATTTGCGTGTTCACAAATGACAACATCATTGTGGAAGAGTTGTAAGGAGGGGAAAATGAACTTAACATCAAAACAAATCGTTGCCGAACTTGATAAATATATTGTTGGGCAGTCCAAAGCAAAAAGGGCTGTGGCTGTGGCACTTAGAAATCGATACAGAAGAAGCCAACTGCCAAGGGAAGTTCGTGATGAAATCACTCCAAAAAACATTGTTATGAGCGGCCCAACGGGTGTGGGCAAAACGGAAATTGCAAGAAGGCTTGCAAAACTTGTTGGCTCTCCATTTGTTAAGGTTGAGGCCACAAAATACACCGAAGTTGGATATGTTGGGCGTGACGTTGAAAGCATGGTGAGAGATTTGGTTGAGGTTGCCGTGCGAATGGTTAAGGACCAGAAGAAAAAAGAGGTCGAGGCAAAAGTTATGCCAATCGTTGAGGCAAAACTTGTTGATGCACTTTTCCAAAATCGCAGAGTGACGCAGGTTGACGTTGACCGCGAAAAGTTGATTAAAGAACTTCATGATGGCAAGTGCGAAGAAGAGGTTGTTGAAGTTGTGGTTGTTGACCAGCCAAAACCAATGATGGCAATCGGCGGAAATGAAATTAACTTGGGAAGCATGTTTGAAGGGTTAACTCCACCAAAACATAAGAAAAAGAAACTCACAGTTAAAAGTGCGCGTGAAGCCTTTTTGCAAGAGGAAAGTGACAAAGTTATTGACAATGACAACGTGAACGAAGAGGCAATTAAACTTGCTGAGGAGCAGGGAATTATTTTTATTGATGAAATTGACAAAATAATTGGCAAAAGCCAAGCAACAAACAGCGCAGATGTTTCACGCGAAGGTGTGCAAAGAGACATTTTGCCTATTGTTGAAGGCAGCACAGTTCCAACAAAATATGGCAATGTGAAAACAGATTTCATTTTGTTCATTGCAGCGGGGGCTTTCCATGTTGCAAAAATGGAAGATATGATTCCAGAACTTCAAGGAAGATTTCCAATCATCGTTCAACTTGAAAGTTTAACAAAAGATGATTTCAAGAAAATTTTAACAACTCCAAAGAACGCAATCACAATGCAATATTCAAATATGCTGAAAGTTGATAATATCAACCTTATTTTCAAGGATGATGCTTTGGATGAAATTGCTGAAATGGCTGCTCGTGAAAACGAAACATCCCAAGATTTGGGTGCAAGAAGGTTGCACACAATCATGGAAACAGTGCTTGAAGATGTTTCTTTTAATGCCACAGGAGACCATCCAATGCTTGATGTTGTTATTGACAAAACCTATGTTCAAAATGTGTTCAAAGATAAGAAAGCGCAATATGATTTGAAAAAATATGTTTTATAGCATATCTTGTGGTGTTATGCAACAAATTTATTGCATAATTCCACAATATATTGTGTTTGAGGGAGATAAAATATATGTGGTTTGATAGGACAAAACTCTTAATTGGTGAAGATGGCGTTAAAAAACTTGCACTCAGCCATGTTGCTGTGATTGGAATTGGCGGTGTTGGCGGCTATGCGGCAGTTTTGCTTGCACGTGCCGGTGTTGGCAAAATAACAATCGTTGATTTTGACAAGGTTGACGAAACAAACATAAATAGGCAAATTGTTGCTGACACAGAAACCATTGGACAATATAAAACCGATGTTATGCAAAAGATGATTGCAAAAATCAATCCAAATTGCACAATTCGGGTTTTGGCACAGCGAATTTCAAATGAAAATGTTGAAACAGTTCTTGGCAGTGATTGCGATTATGTGGTTGATGGCATTGACAATGTTGCAGATAAAGTGGATTTGATAAATTATTGCAAAAAACACTCAATCAACATTGTTTCGGCTATGGGTGCGGGCAACAGATACACCATTCCAAATTTTGAAGTTTTGGACATTTTCAAAACACAAAATGATGGCTTGGCAAAGGTTCTTAGAAAAAAATTGCGCAATTTGAAAGATGTGACCTCGCTTGATGTTGTTTGTTCAAGTCAAGCGGCGGTGAAGATTGAAAATGACGAAAATCAAATTGGCAGCATTTCATATCAGCCAGCAATGTGCGGCTGCGTGCTTGCCGGTTTTGTTGTGAACAAACTTCTTAAAAACAAATAAAAATGGAGGATTTATGGAAGTTATAAAAGAAAAAGATTTTGAAAACGTAACAAAAGAGGGCACTGTGGTTGTTGACTTTTTTGCCACATGGTGTGGGCCTTGCAGAATGATGGCTCCAATCTTGGAAGAAGCGCAAACACAGCTTGGAGATAAAGTTAAGATTGTGAAAGTTGACGTTGACGAAAGCGAAAAACTTGCCCGAAAATTTGGCGTTATGAGCATTCCAACTTTGATATTTTTCAAAGACGGTCAAGTGAAAGACAAGCATGTTGGGCTTATGATGAAGGATGAATTTGTTGAAACAGTTGAAAAATATCTGTAATTTCAACCAAAATTTTAAGCATTCTTTTTAAATAAAAAACAAAAATACTATTGACAACGCTATCTTTTGGTGATAAAATATTTGTGAATTTTATCTTAAAAGGAAAGGTTATGGAAAGAAGAATTTACTTAGATAATGCTTCAACAACTTATGTTTCGAACGAGGTGCTAAACGAAATGGTGCCTTGTTTCAACACGCTCTATGGCAATGCCGGCTCACTTCACAGTTTGGGACGCGAAGCAACTGCCATCATTGACAGAGCAAGAGACAGAGTTAAAGAGGCAATAAACGCCAACAAGGCAAACGAAATTTATTTCACAAGCGGTGGCACTGAGGCAGACAATTGGGCAATTTTGGGTGTTGCTCACGCAAACGTAAACAAGGGCAAACACATCATCACAACTCAAATTGAGCATCATGCTGTTTTGCACGCTTGCCAACAACTTGAAAGAGAAGGCTTTGAGGTGACTTATCTTCCTGTTGATTCACATGGGCTTGTTGATTTGGCTGCACTTTTGCACGCAATCAGAAAAGACACAACTTTAATTTCAGTTATGACTGTGAACAATGAAGTTGGCACAATTCAAAACATTAAAGCAATTGCAAAAATTGCTCATGACTACAAAATTTACTTCCACACAGATGCAGTTCAAGCAATTGGATGCCTCAAAATGGATGTTCAAGACATGGAAATCGATTTGATGTCAATGTCTGCACACAAAATTCATGGGCCAAAGGGAGTTGGGGCACTTTATGTTAAAAATGGCGTGAGAATAGACCCAATTTTGTTTGGCGGAGACAGCCAAGAGCGCGGAAAGCGTGCGGGAACGGAAAATGTTCCAGGAATTGCTGGATTTGGCAAAGCAATTGAAATTGCAACAAGAAATCACGACATCAACAACAAAAAATTGAAGAGCATTCGTGAATATTTTATAGAAAAACTTAAAGAAAAAGTGGATTACATTCAAATAAATGGACATCCACATCAAAAATCAAATGCAATCGTCAGCGTTTCATTCTATGGAATTGAAGGCGAAAGCATAATGATGCTTTTGGACTTGGCAGGAATTTGCACATCAACAGCATCGGCTTGCACGTCAAAATCCCTTCTGCCATCTCACGTGTTGAAAGCAATGGGAGTTCCTGATGAAATAGCACAAGGAACAGTTAGATTTTCTTTTGGAACAAACATTTCAAAATCAGATGTTGATTATGTAACAGACGAAATTCAAAAGGTGGTTGCAAAACTTCGTGCAATTTCACCAATTCAAGCAGGGAGGTATTAAAATGTATAGCAAAACTGTAATTGATAGATTTCAAAATCCAAGAAATGCAGGCGGAATGCATGGTGCAAACGGCATTGGAGAAGTTGGAAACGCCGCTTGTGGAGATATCATGAAAATGTATCTCAAAATCAATGACGATGGCGTGATTGAGAACGCAAAATTCAAAACATTTGGCTGCTGTGCCGCAATCGCATCAACCGATATGGCTTGCGATTTGATTAAAGGCAAAACCATTGAAGAAGCGTTAAAAGTCACAAACAAGGATGTTTTAGATCTTTTAGGGGAACTTCCACCACACAAAATTCACTGTTCAATTCTTGCAGAAGAGAGCATTCGTGCCGCAGTTCAAGATTATTATGCAAGAAGAGAAAAAGAAATCAAAAAATCCACAAAGAAAACCACACAAGAATAAAATTTCAATAAAAAAGTGCACTCTCAAAATGCATTTTTTTATTGTAAGAAAATGGAAAATTTAAAAATAAAAAGTTTAAGTTTGAAATTGCAAAAAGTTCTGAAAAACCAAAAATAAAAAAAGAACATTTCATTGCATAATACCATATTTTGTGGAATTATGCATGCATAACACCCTAAATATAGTTCTTTTATTCGTAAAAGCTGTCTTTTGCGAATAGATAGAGGCGGTGAGATTTGAAAAAAATTTGCGCCCCGCCCAATATTTTTCGTGTTCCCAAATTGAAAACTTTGCAAATTTTGTTAACTTTATATAAATATTTCCTCTTGGCCTCTAATATTTGGCAAGCTTTTATTGACTTTTTGCACATTTTTATGCTATAATTCATATCGGTTAAGGGAGAAATTTATGGAACATTCAATTCGTATTGGCGATTTGGCCGAGCAATTATTTAAAGTTTACAACCAAGCACGCCCAGACAATCCCGCTCAAAGCTGTAAAGTTGATTTCTTTATAATACCTGTCTTAAAGTTTAAGGATGATTTACCAAAACATGATATAGATTTGGAAGATTGTAAACTCCGTTTCAAATTTTCTGTGATGGACTTTAACAACCCGCCTCAAAGCATATTTGATGTAAATTTAGATGTTCAAGCAAACAAAAAAATCACCTACACAAATATAGACGGTGAAACTGTTGATTTTAAAGATTGTGTTAAAGAAATTTCTTTGGCAACTTTTAATCCAACCGTGAGAGATAAAGCATTTAAATTTTATGGAAATCCCGTAAAGCTTAATGTCAATTTGTCGGCAGAAAATAGCGACATAAAATACCATGGCTTTTTAAGTAAAGCGTTCAACAAATGCGTGGAAAAAATAGATGGAAAATCCAAATGAAACACGTTAAAATTTGAAAGTTTGAAAAACGCAGTGAGAAAAACAGCAACAATTATGCTGTTTTTTTGTTTTAATCTTATATTTTTAATAAACAAGTTTTTCTATTTAGATTTTGTAGTTTTTCAAAAATTCATCTTTAAATTCTGCGAAATAGCCACCAATTATCGCCTCCCGCGCCTCTTCGGCAAGCCTTATGAGGAAGCGCAAGTTGTGAATCGACAAAAGTTCTGCTCCAAGCATTTCGCCGGCATTCACAAGATGCCTTATATATGCTCGCGTGAAGTGTTTGCACGTGTAGCAGTCGCAATCATCCTCCAAAGGCCTAAAATCTTCCTTATATTGCGAGTTTTTCATGACCATTTTTCCTGTTTTACAAAAGGCTGTTCCATTTCTGGCAATTCTAGTTGGCAAAACGCAATCCATCATATCTATGCCACGCGCATAGCCCTCCAAAAGGCAGTCAGGACTTCCCACGCCCATCAAATATCTTGGCATATCTTGTGGCAAAAGAGGGTTTAAAAAGTCAAGCATATCATACATAACCGGCTTAGGCTCGCCCACCGACAGCCCGCCCACGGCAATTCCGCACCTTGTGAATGGTTTGCACGCCTCAACGCTCTTCGCACGCAAATCTTTATACATGTTCCCTTGAACAATAGGAAAAAGCACGTGACGCCCGCCTTTGTGCGCCTTAAAACATCTTTCAAGCCAATGAGTTGTGAGTTTCAAAGCACTCTCTGCTTGGGCATAGTTGTCGTTGGCGTCGGTGCATTGGTCAAGAGCCATATTGATGTCGCTGTCAAGCGAGTTTTGAATGTCCATGCAAAGTTCTGGGGTCATCATAAATTTTTCACCGCTCAAATGTGAACGAAATTCCACCCCGGCATTTGAAACTTTTCGCAAATCCGAAAGCGAGAACACCTGAAAGCCGCCACTGTCGGTTAGGATTGGTTTTTCATAATTCATGAATTTGTGCAGGCCGCCCGCCTTTTCAACTATGTCGTGGCCGGGACGCAAAAAAAGATGATAGGTGTTTGACAAAATGATTTGTGCGCCCATGGCATCCAAATCTTCTGGCCTAAGCCCTTTGACGGTTGCTTGCGTTCCAACAGGCATAAACACAGGCGTTTTGATGTCGCCCCTTGGCGTGTGAAAAATGCCCGCTCTTGCCCCTGTTTTAGGACAAGTTTTAACCACTTCAAATGAGAAAAATTCGTCTTTCATAAATCACACTCCCAATTTAAACTTTTGTAAAACGTTTTATTTTTTGCCCGTCTTTTTCCACAACTTCATTCCACATTGAAGCCGGACGAGCCCAAATTTGACCATCGCCATAAAGAGCAATATACACCACCAAATCTTCCTGCGTTTCGCTGTGTTTTGCAACGGCAAGAACCTTGTATAAATTGCCTTTATAGTGCCTGTATGTTGCTCCAATTTCAATTTTGTTTTCCATAAGAGATCTCCTTTTAAAACTGCCTCATAACTCCAATTTTATTTCCGCAACCAATTCTTCGCTGCCAAATTTTGGTTGTTTAAATTCTCCAATTTTCTTAAAGCCCAAATCGTAAAACACTTTTAGAGCGTTGACTCTGCTCTTAGGAACTGTGTCCAAAAGAGCCGCAACGCCCTGCCTTTTTGCTTCCGCTATCAGTTTTTGCATCGCTGGCCGCATATAGCCTTTGCCCCTAAATTCGTCCTTAATCACAATGCCCACACTTGCGTTTGAAGTTTGGCTGTCCTTCTTAAAATTCACGTGTCCAACAAAATCCTTTGTTTTGGCATCTTGGATGTAGGCATAAAAGATGTTTGAATTTTTTATTTTGTTTTCATACCAATCCTGCCAAGCACTTTTTGGGAAATCTATGCAGCCTGTTTCAAAGTGATAGCCGGAAATTTCAAGGTTGTAGCCTGCGTTATATGACATAGTTTTGGGGTTTTGATTGCAAACCTGTCTAAACCATAAATCTTCAACGCTTGGCACATACAAATTTATTTCAACTTTCTTTTTCAATTAAACGCCCCTTTTATTTTGCATAGTTGTCAAGCAGTTTTGTTATCCAATTTTTGTCCTTTTTCGCATACGCCTGCTCAAAGTAGTAGTGGAACTGATAAAGTTTCAACCTTTCATCCAAAAATGGATTGGCAAACATTTCTGGATAAAATTCTTTTAGCCAAGGAAGAATGTTTTTATAATCTTTGAGTTTAGTGTTTTTCTCATCTTCTTCGTTAGCGAATTTCCAAGGCTCGTCACACATAGATTTGATTATCATCAATTCATAATCCACTGGGCAAAACAAAACTCTGTCAAAGTCAATCAGCGACAATTTGCCATTGTCATAAATGAAGTTGTCAAAGTGAGAGTCATTATAGATTAAACAATATTTGTTGTCGCCCAAAAACTTCAAACTTTCCTGCATTTTGAGTTTTGCCGCTGCATTTTCAAATTCAAGTTCTTCCAGCCGTTTATTTATAATGGCAATTTGTGATTTCCAATATTTTTCCCAATTATGTATTTCATCAAATTTTGGCAATGTGGCTTTTGTTTGGTGAAACTGCCTGAGTATTTCCGCAATTTGTTTTACAATTTCCTTTCGAGTTTGGTTGTTTAATTTGTGCCAAATTGAATAGAGATTCTTGCCTTTCACTTGCGAAATAATCAAATATTCAAAGTTGTTAAATTTCCCATTTGCGACAAGCTGCGGAACAAAATCGAAAGTGAATTTTTTATACAAATTTATCTCTTTTTGCAAACGCCATTTTTTGTTTTCATCGTCTGTGAGTTTGATGACATAATTATTGTCCACAAGAAACACATCATTTGTAAAGCCAGATGATGCACGTTTTATTGCGTTGTAGGTTAAGTTTTCTCTTTTTAAAATTTGAGAAACGGCTTCAAGTGTGTTGTCCATTAAAAGTCCTTTTAAAAATTTATTTTTGTTTGGTTATTTTTCTATAAACATAGCATCGCCGAAGGAGAAAAAGCGATATTTTTCTTCAACTGCGGTTTTATAGAGCGCCAAAGTTTTGTCGATGTCGCCTATGAAAGCGGACACTAGCATAATTAAAGTGCTTTCTGGCAGGTGAAAGTTTGTTATCAAGGCATCAACCATTTTGAATTTGTAAGGTGGATAAATGAAAATTTGAGTTTCACGTTTTTGTGGCACGAGTTCGCCATTTTCATTCACTCCGCTTTCCAAAACACGGACAGATGTTGTGCCAACGGCAATAATCCTGCGATGCTCTTTTTTTGCCTGATTTATTTTGTCGGCAACCTCTTGTGTGATTTCAAAATATTCGCTGTGCATCTCGTGATTTAAGATGTTATCCTCTTTCACAGGCCTAAAAGTTCCAAGCCCAACGTGAAGTAAAACTTCCAAAATCTCAACGCCTTTCGCCTTTATCTTTTCAAGAAGTTCTGGTGTGAAATGAAGCCCTGCAGTTGGAGCGGCACTTGAGCCATCAACCTTTGCATAAACAGTTTGATAGCGTTTCTGATTTTGCAGTTTTTCCTTAATGTATGGTGGAAGTGGCATTGTTCCAATTTCCAGCAGATGCTCTTCAAAAGTTTTGTTTGGAGAAAACTCAAAACGCACTTTGCACGAGCCGTAGTCGCCTTTTTCTGTAACAACGCATTTTATGTTCTCATTGAAAACAACTTCCGTTCCAACAGAAAGCCTTTTGGCAGGTTTTGTTATCACTTCCCAATTTTTAAGGTCAATTCGTTTTTGCAACAGAATTTCAATTTTTGCGCCGGTGTTCTTGAAGCCGAACAGTCTTGCGGGCAAAACTTTGGTGTTGTTCACAACAAGCACATCGCCCGCTTTCAAAAAGTTTAAGATGTCATAAAAATGTTTGTGTTCAACCTTTTCCGTTTTGCAATTATAGCATAAAAGACGAGAGTGGTCGCGTGGCTCGATTGGTGTTTGCGCAATCAACTCTTGTGGCAAATCATAAAAATATGTGCTTTTTAACAATTCTCTTTGCATATTACTTCTTCAATTTCTTTTCATATTTCAAACTTGTGCAAATCATCCCTTCGCTTTCATAGAATTTTATGGCGGACTTATTGAAAGCCCAAACATTAAGGATGATGGCATCAAAATTTTGTTCTTTTGCGACTTTTTCTAAAAATTTTAAAAGGCTTTTTCCAATTCCCTTTCTTTGGTGACCTTTTTTAACACAAATGGAATTTAGGTCCATGATTTTTCTTTTCCTAATGAAAGGCACAGACGAAACGGGCTTCTCGCTTGCAAGCATCACGCCCAAAATTTTGCCGTTCTCTTCATAAACATAGTTGTGTGCAGTTTCATCATTAATTAAGGACAAAAAATAATCATAAGCAAAAGGGTTGTCCGTTTCAACAAAATTGTCGGGATTGCCCTGAATGTGAAGGTTGTTCACTTCAATTTGAATTTCTTTAACTTGCTCATAATCCGCAATTTGCATTTTTCGAATATTCATAGCACCCTCACTTTTTCTCTGTGTATGGCAACCCTAAGTGCTTATAGGCATTTTCAAGCGCAACCCTACCTCTTGGAGTTCGCGCAACAAAGCCAAGTTGCAGCAAATATGGCTCATAAACATCTTCAATGGTGCTTGCATCCTCGCTTATTGTGGCAGAGAGCGTGTCAAGCCCAACAGGTCCGCCATCGAATTTATGAATGATGCTTTCCAAAATTTTGCGATCGATAAAATCAAGCCCAAGTTCGTCAATTTCCATTTTTGCAAGAGCCTTATCGGCAATATCTTTGGTTATTTTCCCGCTGCCAAGCACCTCAGCATAATCTCGAACTCTCTTCAAAAGTCTGTTTGCAATACGCGGAGTGCCACGACTTCGTTTTGCAATGTCCAAACTTGCCGTCTCATCAATGTCTATGTTCAAAATCTTGGCAGAGCGTTTAACAATAACTTGCAGTTCTTCATCTTTGTATAATTCCAGCCTGCTAATCACCCCAAACCTGTCACGAAGTGGGCTTGTGAGCATGCCTGCTTTGGTGGTTGCACCAATGAGCGTGAAAGGCTGAATTTTAAGACGCATATTTTTTGCTGAAGGGCCTTTTCCCACGATAAAATCGAGTGCAAAGTCCTCCATGGCAGGATATAATATTTCCTCAACACTTTTGTTTAAACGGTGAATTTCATCGATAAACAAAACATCATTTTTGTTCAAATTGGTGAGGATAGCAGCAAGGTCTGCGGCATGCTCTATTGCTGGGCCAGATGTTATTTTAAACTGCGAGCCAAGTTCGTTTGCAATGATGTGTGCAAGTGTGGTTTTTCCAAGTCCTGGTGGGCCATACAACAAAACATGGTCCAAAGCATCTTTTCTTGATTTGGCTGCTTTGATGTATACCTCCAAACTCTGTTTAACCTTTTCTTGCCCAACATAATCGTCGAGTTTTGTTGGCCTTAGAGAATTTTCAATCTCTGCATCTGTCCAATTCTTGGTGCTGGTTATAAATCTATCTTCCATATTTTCTCCTTACAAAAATCAATATGTGGTGTATTATGCCATGATATGTTGTTGCATAATACACAAGATGTTGTTATCTTGTTCCGTATTCTTTCAAAACTTTCATTATTATCTCTTCGGCGGTTATTCCCTCGGTCATCTTGCTTCGTGCAAGCCTATACGCCTCATTCTTGTTCACCCCAAGACTGATAAGTGTCATAACAGCATCATTCAAAACGCCCTCATCAACATCGCCGGAAATGCCATCCAAAAGATTGTTTGAAACAACATTTGTTGAACTGATTTTATCTTTAAGTTCCAAACAAATTCTTTCTGCGCTTTTTTTGCCAAGCCCCTTAATTTTTGAAAGAGAATTCGAGTCACCACTGACAATGGCAACCAACAAATCGGAAAGTTTCATGCCAGAAAGCACAGAAATTGCGCTTTTTGGGCCAATTCCAGAAACGGTTATAAGCCTCATAAAAAGGGTTTTTTCTTCGGCTGTGGCAAAACCATATAAACAAACACCTGTGTTTTCGCTCACTTGCAAATAGGTTAAAATTTTAACAGTTTCCCCTTCAATGGGCAGCGCTGCAAGTGTGTTGTTGGAAACAGTGAGTTCATAACCCACTCCGTTCACATCCAAAACAACGGTGTTCTCCGCTTTTTCTTCAATTGTGCCAACCAAAAATGCTATCATCAATTTTCTCCTTTTAAATCATGTTGTTGTTGAGCATTGGATTTATTTGACTGTGACACAGTGCAACAGCCAAAGCATCTGCCGCATCGTCTGGCTTTGGAATTGATGCCAGCCCAAGCACATTTTTCACCATAAATTGCATCTGCTTTTTGTCCGCTCTGCCGTTGCCAGTGAGAGCCTGCTTTATTTGAATTGGCGTGTATTCAAAAGTTCTTCCACAATACTTTTGGCTTGTCAGCACAATCACGCCCCTTGCCTCAGCAACTGGGATGGCTGTGGTTTGATTGTGGAAAAAGAAAAGTTCTTCAACAGCAACTTCATCAGGTTTATAAGTTTCAAACAGCACCCTAAGCCCCTCTTCAATGCGTTGAAGCCGGATTGGCAAACTGTCCTCTTTTGGAGTTTCAATCACGCCATAATCCACAACAGCATTGTTTTTGTGAGTGTCGATTATTCCATAGCCAACAATGGCATATCCCGGATCAATTCCTAAAATTCTCATAGAGTTATTTTAATAAAAAACACCCCGCCTTGTCAAACAAAAACGGAGTGTAATTGAAATTCTTAAACTTTGTTTATAACAAATCTTGTGTTTCATTTTTTTATTACTGTTGCGTGGTCTGTGCCTAAAATGTGGAGTTTCATTATTCCTCTTCCTCATTTAGATTTACATTGTGGTAAACTTCTTGAACATCATCCAAATCTTCAAGTGCGTCAACCATGCGTTCAAATTTGGCTTGTTGTTCCGCGTTTAAGTCAACATACAAATCTGGCACAAGTGCCGTTTCGCTGGAAACAACATTGTAGCCCTTCTTTTCAAGTGCTTCATGCATTTTGGAGTGCTCGTTTGCCTCAGTGATGATTTCAACGCTGTCCTCATCCTCTTGAACATCAACAGCGCCTTCTTCAATGGCATCCAGCATCAAAGCCTCTGCATCCTTAACATCTTCAACAATAACAATGCCCTTTCTTTTGAAAAGATAAGACACGCAGCCATTTGAACCCATACTTCCGCCGTGCTTATCGAAGGCGTGACGAACATCGCCTGCTGTGCGGTTTTTGTTGTCGGTTAGGCATTCAACAATAACTGCCGAGCCACCAACGCCATAACCTTCATAAGTGATTGCCTCATAGTTGACGCTGCCAAGTTCCCCTGCTGCCTTTTTGATTGACCTTTCAATGTTGTCATTTGGCATATTGTTTTGCTTAGCTTTTGCGATTATGTCTTTGAGTTTGCTGTTAACATTAGGGTCGCTTCCACCCTGTTTTACGCACACTGCGATTTCTCTTCCAATTTTTGTGAAGATTTTTCCTCTTGCGGCATCGGTCTTGCCTTTTTTGGCTTGAATGTTATGCCATTTTGAATGTCCTGACATACTTTTCTCCTAAAAAATTCTATTTTTATAATATAATATAGGGTTACATTTTGTCAAATAAAATCAAATCATAAAATGATTTTTATTTATTTCATACATGATGATTGAGCCGCTGACACCCGCGTTTAGGCTTTCAATGCCTTCCATCATTGGAATTTTCACAGTTTTGAAACAAAGGTTTTGAAGTTGTTCGCAAACGCCTTGTCCTTCATTGCCAACCACAACCCCAATCAAGTTGTTTGTTTTGAAATTAAAGATGTTTTCACCATTCATATCGCAGCAAATAAGTTGCAACTTGTTTTCCTTTGCAAACTTCACAAACTCGTCTTTTGAAAGTTCGTAAACAGAGTTGTCAAACACTGCGCCAACAGAACTTCTAATTAATTTTGGATTGTTTACCCTCACGCAGTCCACAAGAAAAACATATTCAAAGCCGCTTGCTTTTGCTGTTCTTATAAGCGTGCCAACATTTCCGGGGTCTTGCAAAGTGTCAAGCACCAAGAAGTTTGTTTTTGGCACTTCCACAATATGTTGTGTGTGGTATGCAATGCATAATACTTTTTGTGGTGTTTTTGTGTTTGCAAGTTGCTGCAAAGTTTTTTCGTCAACCTTAAAAACCTCGGCATTTTTTGTGTTGAAATCAACTTTGTCCAAAGTGGTTAAAATATACTTTGGCTCAATCACGCCCTTTGCCAAACTGTCCTTTATAATTTTGACATTATCCAAAAAAAGCAAAGACTCATCATGTTTTTGCTTTCTTAGGGTTGTTATCAAATTTTTACTTGCGCGCTCCATTATGCCTTCTTTGCAAGTTCAACAAGTTTTGCAAATGCGTCTGGCTCACGAACAGCCATATCAGCAAGCACCTTGCGGTTTAATGTTACATTTTGTTTTTTCAAACCATCAATAAATCTGCTGTATGAAATGTTGTTTTGATGGCATCCAGCGTTAATTCTTGTTATCCAAAGTGCACGGAAGTTTCTTTTCTTCAAACGTCTGCCAACATAGGCATATTGTCCGCTTTTCATAACTTGTTCGCGGGCTGTTCTGTATAGTTTGCTTTTTGCTCCAAAGTAGCCTTTGGCTTGCTTCAAAATCTTTCTACGCTTTTTAACTGCGTTTACGCCTCTTTTAATTCTCATGTTCCCCTCCTATTACTTTGCAAGAAGTGTCTTGATATTGTCTTGGTTCTTTCCAGCAATGTAAGACCCTTTTCTAAGTTTTCTCTTGCGACTTTTGTTTTTTACTGTCAGGAAGTGACCTTTGTTTGGCCTTGCAAACTTAACTTTTCCTGTGGCTGTGAGCGAAAATCTTTTCTTAACTCCGCTGTGTGTTTTTTGTTTAGGCATTTTCCTTTTCTCCTTTTACTTTTTTGGATTGATTACAACAGAAACATTTTTGCCCATAATAACAGGCTCTTTTTCAACAAAACCGTATTCTGCCAAATCGCTTGCAAATTTCTTCACCATTTCAACTGCATTTTTTGAATAGGCTTGCTCTCTTCCCCTCATGCGCAAAGA
>CANRFP010000030.1 GCA_947629895.1 uncultured Clostridia bacterium
TTTGTTATAACCGAACAAAACATGACAGAACTTTTGCTTCTTGAACAAATGAAAGATGAAGCGGTTATGCCTCCTTTTGCGGGTCAAGAAAAGAAAAACATTAAAAAAATGTTTAAAAATGGGTTAAAACATTGTCAATATGTGATAAAACATCATCCTTTTGAAAAATATTGCTCAAAAGAGTTTGGCATGCGCGTTTTGGTGTATTTCAACATAAGAAAGGATTTGTTTGACATAATGCTAAAAGATTTCAAAACAGACGAGGCAGATGAAGTTGAATATTATCGCGAATGCTTTAATGTCAATCCCCTCCTTGGCAGATGTATGGATGTGTTGTTTGAAGATAAGGTAGATTTTGACAAATTGTTTGAAGGATTGGAAGAAAAATACAATTTGGCATATGCGCAAAAACTGAAACTTATAAACAAAAAAGAAACCAAAAAACAAGAAAAAGTTGCACAAGAAGCTGCCACACGTGAGGCGTTAAAAAATTCTCAAAAATCAGAAAATTTGCAAAAAAACATGCAAAAAACACAAAAAAGTGTGCAAAAAATTGATAAAAATGAAAAAATTGCAGAAATTGGAGAACAAAACACCAACTCCAAAGCCAGCAACAAAAAGGAGAAATAATGATACAGGCAGTCAACGTTTCACTTGCATTTGGTGGAAGGTCTTTGTATAAAGAAGTGAATTTGAAATTCACAAAAGGAAATTGTTACGGAATAATTGGAGCAAACGGAGCAGGAAAATCAACTTTCCTTAAAATTTTAACGGGCGAAATTGAGCCAAACACCGGTGAAATTTTAATTACGCCGGGCGAAAGAATGTCGGTTCTGGAACAAAACCAAAACAAATATGACAACGAAACAGTGTTGGACACTGTTTTGCTTGGGCACAAAAGGCTTATGGAAATCCAAAAAGAAAAGGATGAGCTTTATGCCAAGCCAGATTTCAGCGAGGCAGACGGCATCAGAGCGGGAGAACTTGAAACGGAATTTGCAGAACTTGGCGGATGGGAAGCTGATGGCGAAGCAAAATCTCTGCTGCAAAGTTTGGGCGTGGAAGAAGGTTTGTTTTATGAGCAAATGGCAAATGTGGATGCCAAAATTAAGGTGAAAGTTCTTCTTGCACAAGCACTTTTTGGAAATCCCGACATTTTGATTTTGGATGAGCCAACAAACAATTTAGACTTCAAAACAATAAGATGGCTGGAAAACTTTTTGCTGGATTTTCAAAACATTGTCATCATTGTGTCGCACAACCGTCACTTTTTAAACAAAGTTTGCACGCACATTTGTGATGTGGATTTTGGGCAAATAAATATGTATCTTGGAAACTACGATTTTTGGTATGAAACAAGCCAACTTCTTGCCCGACAAGCCAAAGAACAAAACAAAAAGGCAGAGCAGCGTGCAAAAGAACTCAAAGATTTTATTGCCCGTTTTTCGGCAAATGCTTCCAAAAGTAAACAAGCCACAAGCAGAAAGAAAGAACTTGAAAAACTCACCATTGAGGACTTTAAGCCTTCTTCAAGAAAATATCCATATGTTGATTTCAAATATGAACAAGAAATTGGAAAAGAGATTTTGAAGGTTGAAAAACTAACAAAAAAAGGAATGTTCAAGAATTTGTCTTTCACCGTTGAGCACGGGCAAAAAATTGTGTTCTTATCCAACAACAGCCTTGTTTTAACCACCCTTTTCAACATTTTGGCTGGAAAAGAGCAGGCAGACAGTGGGGAATTTCGCTTTGGAAAAACAATCAAATATTCCTATCTTCCACAAGACAATCGCGAGTTTTTTGATGGCTGCCATTTATCTATTGTTGATTGGCTAAGGCAATATTCAAAGGACAAAACAGAAAGTTATGTTCGCGGCTGGCTTGGGAGGATGTTGTTTTCTGGTGAGGAAAGTTTAAAAGAAGTCAATGTGCTTTCTGGTGGCGAAAAAGTGCGCTGTATGCTTGCCAAAATTATGCTTGAAAGCGGAAACTTTTTAATTTTGGATGAGCCAACCAACCATTTGGACCTTGAAAGCATCACCTCTTTAAACAAAGGCATGACAAATTTTAAAGGTGCAATGCTGTTTGCAACCGGCGACCAAGAAATAATCGAAACTGTTGCAAACCGCATAATTGATATTGTTGACGAGAACACAATAATTGACAAACAGATGTCTTATGAAGAATATATGGAAACAAAATAATAACAGTTGTTTTAAAACTTTTTTGTGAAAAAAAATTAAAAAACATCAAAAAATCATAAATTTTTAATAAAATTTGCTTAAAATATTGACTTTTTTTGAAAATTTTAATATTATAAATATTGCAATGACGGAATTGGCAACTCCCGAGCAAACGCTTGTCGGCGTAAAGACAATAATGAGGTGAGTTTCTCACGAATTAGGGTGGAACAGCGAAATTTAAATCGCCCCTATGCAAAATTTTGCATAGAGGCTTTTTGTTTTTCCTCTACTGCAACTAAAAGGAGAATAAAAATATGGAAAAAACAATGGAAAAGATTGTAAATCTTTGCAAAAACAGAGGCTTTGTGTATCCAGGAAGTGAAATTTACAACGGCTTTGCAAACACTTGGGACTTTGGACCTGTTGGAGTTGAACTTAAAAACAACATTAAGCGCGCTTGGTGGAAAAGATTTGTGCAAGAAAGCCCAAATTCTTATGGAATTGATGCGGCAATTTTGATGAATCCAAAAGTTTGGGAAGCAAGCGGACACGTGCAAGGTTTTTCAGACCCTAAAATGGATTGCAAATCTTGCAAGCAGCGTTTTCGCGCAGACAATCTTGTTGAAGAACACTCCAAAGGAACAGTTTCTGCCGAAGGAATGACAAACGAACAACTTGAAAGTTACATCAACGAGCACAAAGTTAAGTGTCCTCACTGCGGAAACTTTAATTGGTCATCAATCCGCCAATTCAAACTTATGTTTGAAACATCGCGCGGCACAATTGAAGGTGAAAAGGACACAGTTTATCTTCGCCCAGAAACAGCACAAGGCGAATATGTAAACTTTTTAAACGTTCAAAGAACAACCCGTGCCAAAGTGCCATTTGCCATCGCACAAATTGGTAAAGCGTTTAGAAATGAGGTTACACCTGGCAACTTTTTGTTTAGAACTGTTGAATTTGAACAAATGGAATATCAAACATTTTGCAAGGACGAAACATCTCTTCAAACTTATGACACAATAAAAAAGCGTGCCCTTCAATTTGTTGAAGATGTTGGGCTTAAAGCAGAAAATTTGCGCTTCCACGATCACGAAAAACTTGCATTCTATGCAAAAGCCGCATGCGACATTCAATACAAATTTCCAATTGGCTGGGAAGAATTGAACGGAATACATCACCGCAGCACTTGGGATTTGTCTCGCCATCAAGAATTTAGTGGCAGGCCTATGCAATATCTTGACCCCGTCACAAATGAAAAATATATTCCAACCGTTGTTGAATACTCAATTGGCGCAGACAGATTAACCTTGGCAATTTTGTGTGAGGCCTATGACGAGGAAACTTTGGAAGGCGGCGACACAAGAATTGTTATGCACTTTCACCCAGCCCTTGCACCATACAAAGTGGCAATCCTTCCTCTTCAAAAAAATCTTTCCGAAAAAGCCAAAGAAATTTATGCCACCCTTTCAAAATATTTTATGTGCGACTATGACGAGGCTGGCTCAATAGGAAAACGTTATCGCAGACAAGACGAAATTGGAACACCTTTCTGTGTGACCATTGATTTTGACACTCTGAATGACAATGCTGTGACGATTCGTGATAGAGACACCATGCAACAAATTCGTTTGGAAACGTCAAAATTGATTTCTTATATATCAGAAAAAATATTCTTTTAATAAAATAAAAAATAAATTTAAATTGGACAAAAAATACAAAAAAAATAATAGAAAATTAATTTTTAATTCAAAAAATAATAAAAAATGCGATTTTTTCGCATTTTTTGATATTTTTTTATTATTTTTATTTAATTTTTGTATTTTTTAATATTTTGGTTTTTATAAATTTGAAAAGTGAAATCAATTCCATTTTCGGTTTGTTTTTCTGTTTCACTTTGCAAAACATAGCCTTCTTTTGTTATATCTTTTATATAGGTGTCCGCTGGAACAATTTTGTCAATCATGGTTATATAAGCAGTTTTGCAATATGGCATCATCAAATTGTATATGCTTGCCCCGCCACAAACAAAAACTTCTTCGTCCTCAAACTTTTTAATTTCTTGGAATAAATCTGGCAAACTATGCACAACCGTTGCCCCCTCAGCCACAAAATTTGGATTGTCGCTCAGCACAATGTTGATGCGATTTGGCAAAGGTCTTTTTGGAAGTGACAAAAATGTTCTTTCTCCAAAAACAACAACTTTTCCCGTTGTTGTTTTTTTGAAATATGCAAGGTCGGAAGGAAGATGAAAAAGCAAATTGTTGTTTTTTCCTATTGCATAATCTTTTGTTACAGCAACAATCAAATTCATGTTCTCTCCTTAAATTGCAACTTCAATTTTGTATTTTTTCTCGTTGCAAACATAATTGATAAACTTAAAACTGTCCACTTTAAAATCATAAAAATCTTTTACATTTGGGTCGATTACAAACTGTGGCGCATCATATTGTTTCATTTTGATTATCTCTTCCACGATTGGAATGTGCCTGTCATAAATGTGCGCATCCGCAATCACATGCACAAGTTCTCCAACCTCCAAGCCACTCACCTGCGCAAACATGTGCACCAAAACTGCGTATTGGCAAACATTCCAATTATTTGCTGTTAGCATATCCTGGCTGCGTTGATTTAAGATTGCATTCAATTTGTTGCCCGTTATGTTAAACGTCATTGAATATGCGCATGGATACAACCCCATTTCGGAAAGGTCGGCATGATTATATATGTTTGTCATAATTCTTCTTGATGTTGGGTTGTGCTTTAAGTCATACAAAACTCTATCAACTTGGTCAAACATCCCTTCTTTATATTTGTGCTTAACTCCCAACTGATAGCCATAGGCTTTTCCTATTGTTCCGTTTTCGTCTGCCCAACTGTCCCAAATATGACTATGTAAATCAGCAATTTTGTTGCTCTTTTTTTGCCAAATCCAAAGGATTTCATCAATGGCGCTTTTGTATGCGGTTTTTCTTAAAGTGATGATTGGAAATTCTTTTGACAAATCATATCTGTTCACCAAACAAAACTTCTTTATTGTGTGAGCTGGCGTTCCATCTTGCCATTTTGGGCGAACCTCTTTGCCGGTGTCCCACACGCCGTCTTTTAAAATTTCCTTCACATTTTGAACAAACACTTTATCCGCATAACTCATAATAAAATCCTCCTTTATTTTTTGTTTTGCTCGTCAAAAAGTAAGCAAGTGTTTTGCATTAAAGATGCAACGGTAAGCGGCCCAACCCCACCCGGAACAGGCGTGATTTTGCTGCATTTTGGTGCAACATTTTCAAAATCAACATCGCCATAAATTTTGCCGTCAACTCTGTTTATTCCAACATCCACAACAACAGCGCCCTTTTTAACATAATCGGCTGTTATAAACTTTGGCTTGCCGATTGCAACAACCAAAATGTCGGCATCTTTTGTGAACTTTTTTAAATTTTGCGTTCGGCTGTGGCAAATGGTGACTGTGGCATTTTTGTGCTCCAAAAGGGCCGCAACACTTCGCCCAACCAAATTGCTTCTTCCCACAACCACGGCGTGCTTGCCCTCAATTTCCACGTTGTGTTTTTCAAGAAGTTTGATTATTCCATATGCTGTGCAAGGCGCAAAATCGCTGTGCCCCGCAAACATCTTTCCAAAGTTGTGAAAAGTTAGGCAATCGGCATCTTTTTCTGGGTTTATTTTGTTTAACGCCCTTTCTTCATTAAGTTGTTTTGGCAGTGGCAGTTGAAGCAAAATGGCGGTTATCTCTTTGTTTTTGTTAAGTTTTTCAATCTCTTTTTCAAGCTGAATTTGGCTTATATCGTTTGGCAATTTTATCACTTTGGAGTTTATTCCACACTCGGCACAAGCCCTCTGTTTTGAAGCCACATAAATTTCGCTTGCTTTGTCTCCTTCCACAATAATACAAGCAAGGGTTGGCTTGTTTTTCAGTTTGCCAACGGCGGTTTTAACATTGTTTCTCATCTCTTGTGCAAATTCTTTACCGTTTAAAATTTCCATATTCAAATTGTATCATAAAAAATATTTTTTTACAAACAAAAAGTTTTTGTTTTTCAACTTTTTATGTTAAAATGGTTTTGATGATTTGAGGAGGTGAAATATGACAAATAATTTAAAAAATGTTGATGCGGAAGTTTATGCCGCAATTAAGCAAGAAGAAAAGCGTCAAAGGGAAACCATTGAACTTATTGCAAGCGAAAACATTGTAAGCGATGCCGTTCGCGAGGCGGTTGGAAGCGTTTTGACGAACAAATATGCAGAGGGCTATCCTGCAAAGCGCTATTATTGCGGCTGTGAAAATGTGGACACTATTGAAAGCCTTGCCATTGAGCGCGCAAAAAAACTTTTTCACGCAGAACACGCAAACGTTCAGCCTCACTCTGGCGCAAACGCCAACTTTGCTGTTTACATGGCACTTTTAAAACCCGGCGACACTTTGCTTGGAATGTCTTTGCCAGCGGGCGGGCACCTCACTCATGGCACAAAAGTGAATGCATCGGGCAAAGTTTTCAATGCTGTTGCCTATGGCCTTAACGAAAAAACCGAACTGATTGATTATGATGAAGTGGAGCGCCTTGCAAAAGAATATAAGCCAAAGTTGATTGTGGCAGGTGCAAGCGCTTATCCAAGAAAAATTGACTTTGCCCGCTTCCGTGAAATTGCGGACAGCGTTGGCGCTTATCTTATGGTGGATATGGCACATATTGCCGGGCTGGTTGCAGCGGGATTGCACCCAAATCCTTGCAAATATGCCGATGTTGTCACAACCACCACACACAAAACAATGCGCGGCCCACGAGGGGGCATGATTTTGTGTAAAGCCGAACTTGCAAAAAAGATTGACAGCGCTGTTTTCCCTGGAACTCAAGGCGGCCCACTTGAACATGTGATTGCCGGCAAAGCGGTTATGTTAAAAGAGGCTATGATGCCAGAATTTAAAGAATATCAAAAACAAGTGATTAAAAACTGCAAAGCCCTTGCAAGCGAGCTTAAAAAACTTGGATTTAGGCTTGTTTCTGGCGGAACAGACAATCACCTCATTTTGGTTGACCTCACTCCGTTTGGCGCAACTGGAAAAGAGATTGCAGACCTACTGCATGCCGCAAACATCACTGCAAACAAAAATTCCATTCCAAATGAAAAGTTAAGCCCAACCGTCACAAGCGGGCTTCGTCTTGGCACGGCGGCAGTGACAACACTTGGCATGAATGAGGACGACATGAAAGAAATCGCCCGCATGATACACAAAGTTGTTGTTGAAAAAGAAAAGGCAATTCCCGCTGTTAAAAAGCAAGCGATCGCCCTTATGAAAAAGTATGTGAAATAATCAGTTTTTGGGAGGGCAAAATATGAACAAATTATATTTCAAGTATGGTGCTATGGGAAGTTCGAAAACAGCTCAGGCGCTTATGTGTAGATATAATTACATAACAAAAGGGTTTACTGTTTTTCTGTTTAAGCCTAAAAAGGACACAAGATGCGTGGTTAACGGCGTGCCTATGGTCAGCACCCGCATCGGCCTAACAAGTGAATGCTTGGAATTTTCCGACACCGACAGTTTTGCAGACATTTGCAAAAAATATGATATTTTACATCCAAACAACGTGATAATCATTGATGAGGCTCAATTTTTAACGCGAGACCAAGTGAACGAACTTAAAGAGGCAAGCAGACAAGTTCCCGTTTTGTGTTATGGGCTTTTAACCAACTTTAAAACAGAGTTGTTTGAAGGCAGCAAGCGGCTTGTGGAAATTGCGGACAGCCTTGCCGAAATAAAGTCTGTGTGCAGATGCGGACGAAAAGCAACCGTCAATGCCAGAGTTGTGAATGGAAAAATTGCAACCGATGGCGAAGAAGTGGTTATTGGCGCAGACGAAAGTTATGAAAGCATGTGTTACAACTGTTTTGTGAAAAGAAAAAATGCCGAAAAGCTTCAAAACTGAAAATCGTGAAAAATATTAAAAATCTGTGACACTGAAAAAGCCACAGATTTTTGTTTTATTCATTTCTTTTTTTTGATATGTAATTTTGCAATCGTTTCTTTACTTTTTTGTTTTACTATATTTTGTTGACAAATTTTCAACTTCTTTTGAAATTTCGTCCCGGATGCTTTGTGGGCTTATCAGTTCCAAACTGTCACCATATTGCAAACACCAATACACAAGCGCTTGTTCGTTGGCAGTGATGTCTGCATAGGTTTCGCCGTTTTTGGTGTAAAATCTTGCGTTTTTGCCAAACCACTCAAAAACATATTCCGCCGCATATTCCTTTTCAATTTTTAAGGTTGCATTTATGGTTTTGTTGTGGAACATATAAATGTTTTCATTGGCATACTTTGCCATGTCCACGCCCTTTTCACAATTTTTGAGCGCCGTGATTGGCTTTCTGTCCGTTTCCAAAATTTTGATGTTTGAAATGAGTTCAACTTTGTAATTGGCAATTTCGTCAAATTGATTGAGATTGCAAACAAGATAATATCGCCCTTGATTGTTTATCAAAAAATATGGATTTATGAGATATGTTTTTTGGCTTCTTTGGGCGGCGGTTTCTTTGTCAAAATAAAACCTATTGTAATTAAATTCAACCTGCTTTCCTTTTTCAATGGCTTCATTCAAAACGTCAATCGTGTAAAAAAGCTGTTTTTGATTTGTTCTAACAATTTGGTCCGCCTTGCAAATGTATTTAAACTTTCTTCGCTGATAGGTGCTTAAAAATTCCGACAATTTTTTTGCCAACTTTTGCGAATGAGAACTGTCAATCGCCCGGCTTGAAAACACCGCATCAATCAAAAAAGAAATTTCGCTTGGCTCAAACTCGCGCGATGCCAAATAGCACCCCGTTTTGTTTTTCACAATGTCGAAGCCAAAATCTATAAGGCTGTCTAGGTTTGAACTGACAGATTTTCTTTCAAGTTCCAAGCCATAAGAATAATAAATTTTATCAATTATTTGCGCCTGAGAAAGTGGATGATTTTCATCAGAATATTCTTTCAAAACATTTAAAATGCAAAAAGCAGAAAGTTTTTTGTTCACAGTTTTTGTTCTCCAATTTTCATTATAGCACAAAGTTTGTTTCCCTCCAAATTTTTGTGAGTTTTATTCAAATTTGAAATCCCATTTTTGCTTTGTTTTGTGAAAGTGTTGGGCTTTCAAAATCTTCATTTTGAAGCAATCCAATTTGCTCCTCGTTTAAAAGATTTTGTTCAACAAGGCGGCTGGCCTGCTTCATTCTTGCCCTTTCCAGCACTTTTCTAACAAACCTTCCATTGCCAAAATTTGGGCTTTCTTTCCCCGCCTTCAAAATGTTTCTCAAAACGGGCTCGCACAAAGAAATATCAACGCCCATTTTTTGCGCTTGCAAACGTGCAATTTGCATAAGTTCGTCTAAGGAATAATCTGGAAAATCCACTTCATATGCCACCCTACTTTTCAGCCCAGAATTTCGATTGATAAACTCTTGCATCTCCTTTTTGTAGCCCGCAAAAATCACAACCATGTCTTCGCGATTGTTTTCCATCTCTTGCACAATGGTGTTTATTGCCTCATCGCCATAAAGCCCCTCTTTTCCTTCGCACAAAGAATATGCCTCGTCAATGAAAAGCACGTTGCCCTTTGCACTTTGGAAAACATCTTTAACTTTTGGTGCCGTTCCGCCAACAAATTTGGAAACCAAATCCGACCTTCCAACTTCAATTAAATTGCCTCGTGAAAGCAGCCCGTTTTCCCTCATGATTTGCGCGATTATTCTTGCCACTGTGGTTTTTGCTGTGCCGGGATTTCCCGTGAACAGCATGTGCCTGCAATAGTTGCCGGCGGGCTTGCCAAGTTTCTCGCAGGCCTTTTGAAGTTTGGAATAATTTATATAGTCCTTAACAACTTTTTTAATCTCTTTAAGCCCAACCAAATTTTCTAGGTCATCAAAGGCGTGTTTGTTGTCCTCGATTGATTCCTCTTTCTCTTCAACATATTCCAAATATTGAGGAAATGCACAAATTTTGATATACTTTGCATACCAATTGTCAAAAATCTTTTTAATTTCTTTTGGCTTGTAAGATTGTTCATAATTTATGTCTTTGAAATTTTCGGGCAGTTGAACTTTCTTGTTTTCAGCCAATTTTTCCAAATAGTTTTGTGCCTTTTCGCCAGAAAGTTCGTCATCAGATATGGTGATAAACAACATGTCTGGCAAAAATTGCTTAAAAACTTTTTTCACCCCGCCCGATGCTGAAATCAAGCACAAAACGGTTGTTGTGTTGGTGCTGTAATAGGATATGCATTTTGCCGCCCTCTTAATTATGTCATATTCTTGGCTGTATCTGTCATCTTCCCTAATTTCAAAGGAACACATCAGCGCAACCAAACCATATTCATTTAAGCGATAGGCTGCTTGTATATCACTTTCAACTTTGTTTGGCCCATCAAAAGGAGAAATGGCATCGTCCAAATTTATGACAGCATATTTGTTTCGCAAACATCTTTTGTTGCTGGCAAGGCTTTTTGTCAAAACATCCAAAACTTCTTTGCAGCCTTGTTTGTCTGAACAATTGACTATGTAATGTGCCGGAACGCCAAATTTGTCTGGAGTAACAACCGGCGCGTAAATTCTTTCAATCTCGTCTTTTAAATAGTCCTCAGAAGGCAAGTTGTGCGCTTGTTCCAAAATTTCCTCTTTGGTTTTTGAGTGCGACTTAATTGCTATTTCTTTAAAATATGGGTCATTCACCGGCAGCCCCAAGTGGCGTTTCACAGAACGCTCGTTTTCAATGTATTCCAGCCTTCTTGCAAGTTGAAGGTCTGAATAAAAATTGTCCAAATTTATTTCCTTCATGTCGCAAAATTTGTAGGCACTTAGTTCAAGAGAGTTTAAAAACTTTTCTGCACACTCCTGCACCATTTTCTCTTGTCCCGGCTCACCATCAAAAGCAATGTCAAAACGCAGACACTTTTCGCTTAAAAAATAAACGTAAAAAGACAAAGTGTCCAATTCTAGGCTCATATTGTTTTCGCAAGCCTCCTGAATTTCAAGTGGTGTGGGGAGTTTGTCAACATTCTCCTCGCCCTCAGTTTTAAATTTGAAATTGTAAATAATCATAAACATTTCTCCTTTTAACACCCAAATGATAACAAAAAAGATGTCCAAAAATCTGGACATCAAATTTATTTTTTGAATAATTTATTTACATTTTATTTTTATAATATGTTTTGTTGTCACTTTTCCTTTTCTTCTAGGTATGTTTTCAGTTGTAAATATGCATCGGTTGACCAAAATTTCCACCTTTCGTCATCCTCAAACTGTGCAAGGGTTTTGTTTTGCCCTTTGGGAATGAAAATTCTGTCAAAACTCCAGCCATATTCCCCTCGCTTTTCAGTGGAAATGGTGCCGTTTGTTTTTGAAATAAACGAAACGGGTTCTTTGCCCGGCTCACAATAAGAAATGACCTCTAAAAAATATGCCTCTCTGTTTTGTTTGCCTTTCATCAACTTTAAAATTCCGTCCTCTGTTATTGTGTCCTCAACATAAGATGTGTATGGGCCTGGAAAACCGTTTAAAGCCTCAATAGCAAGCCCGCTGTCATTCTTAATAATGGGCATCTTTAATTGTTCTGCCGCATATTTTGCCGAAAACTTTGAAACATTTTCAATTTCGTTGTCTTGAATTTCTGGGCAGTTTATTTTCTTTTGTAAGATTTCAAAGCCCAAAGGCTCTAAAATTCTTTTTGCCAACTCAATTTTATATTGATTTCCTGTTACATATAACAGTTTCTTCATATCAACTCCTTATAAAATTATTATAGCATAACCTTATATGAAAATTTTTCCTGTTTAAGAAGCCAATTGGGGCCGCCTATTTGTCATTTTTCCTTGTTTTGCGTATTTGGTGAAAGTTTAATCCCAAATTTTTGAATTATGTCTTCAAGATATTCATCTTTTTTAAATTCGTAATGAAGAATTGATTTGCTTTCTTTTACGTTTGAGTTGTAATATTCAAAAAACATTTCTTCGTTGCTTTTGACAGTTTCTTCTGGGTTTCCGCGCATTTTAAGCCTTCTAACAATTTCATCTTTCATGTCAAAGCTCGGATACACAAAACAAAATTTGAGATTGTGGTTGATAAGATAGTCAATGGTCTCCGAGTGCGGTGCAGCAATCAAAATTTTGCCTTCTTTGAGGAAGTTGTCAAGTTTTTTATAAAGCTCCCGAACATATTCTTCATGATGTGCACGTCTTGGAAAGGTTCTGGCGCCTTTTGTTTTTTCAAGTTCTTCGCGAGTGATGTTTTCTGGGACAACATATTTACACCTCAGCCCCTCTTCGTCAACATCAACAAACAAGTTTGGGTATTTGTCACAAAGATAAGACTTCCCGCAGCCCGGCGTTGCAACAATGGCATCAAATTCAACGTTATTATATTTCATGTTTTCTTCCTTTGCATTTATTATATCACTTTGTAAGCACATTTCCAAGCGTTCTATAAAAAGCGCTCACCACAACCGGTTGATTATTTCAAATCTTTTTCTTGTAAAATTATTTTGACATTGTTTTTTACGCTATTCCAAGTTTTTTTCAAACTAGGATAAGTCAACTTATCTTCAACCTCATCAAAAGGAATCCATAGCACTTTGTGTGTGTCGAGGCTTTTGTTGTTGCTTTTGCCTTTATCAAGTGCGTAATACATGTAACAAACACAATCTTCGCCACTTGGAGTGGAGTATTCTTCCACAAAAGGTGGAAACCTTTCCACAATTTCAGCTTTTCGTTTTGTTTCCTCCGCCGTTTCTCGTATCGCGCAAGTTTTTGTGTCTTCGCCATTTTCCAAATGTCCTTTTGGAAACGAATAGTCTTTTTGTTTGTCCCGATAGATTATCGCAACCGCTTCCTTTGCTTTATTTATTAAAAAACAGCCCGCTTTTATCGTTTTCATATCATCCCCACAAACAAAATTTAAAAGAATTTATTCTGTTACCAAATTGACAATGTTGCCTTTTGTCACTGTTCTTCATTCCTATATAATAAAATTTTCACATTTTAATTTTAGCAACTAGGCAAAAATAAGTCAATAAAAATAAAAGCACAAACCAAACTTTTTATTGTTCGATTTAGATTTGGCTTGGTGGAGAAAAAAGTATTTATTCGCACCCTAAATTAAACAGCTGGATTCTTTTTTCGTTAAAAACTTGTTGTGGGTTTAGCTTCGACAACACTTTTTCATAATAAATTTTTTCATACAACTTTTTGTCTTTGATTTTAATTATCTCCGCTGGTGGCGCTAGTTTTGGATATGTATCTCCTTCCCAAAACTTAGCAAATCGAGCAATAGACACAAACCTATATCCTTTATCCTTTGGATAACTTCTCGCTTTCCCGAAATATCCCGTTTTCATTTTCAGTTTCTCCATTAAATTTTACTTATATTCAAATTCAAGTTCGGTTTTGCGGTTGTAGATTTCGCCAGAAAGTTCGTCAAGCATGCTTTTTGGCTGGCCTTTGCGCGCATAGCAATAATTGCAACCATGTCGGCAAGTGTCGTAGCGACCGATGTCAACAGATGGCATGCAGCCGCAAAATTTTCGCTGCCCATCTAGTTTGTTATTCTTTCGTTTCACGGTCAAATTTTGTGCGGCAAATTTTTCAGTGAGCAGCTTTTCAAAAATCTCCCCGTCAATGCACTTGCTTGGCACAATGTCATAAGCACTCCAATCGCCGCTTTCGGCACACGCCTCAATTTGAATGCCGTTTTGCTTTGCAATTTTTGAAAATGCGGACAAAAT
>CANRFP010000031.1 GCA_947629895.1 uncultured Clostridia bacterium
CAAGAAAAAATCCAACAACCGCAAATATCGGCTCAACCACACCACTCAAAAACCCAAGCCAAAACGCTTTCGTCTTGCTTTTTGTGGAAGAATACATCGGAAGCGCCGTTGCCAAGCCTTCTGGAAAGTTTTGCAGCGCAATTCCCACCACAAACATTATGGACATGACAAAAGCGGACTGCGTTGCAATGGCCGTTCCCACTGCAAATCCCACCGACAAACCTTCCGGAATGTTGTGAATTGTTATTGCCGTGAACAATTTATACGCTTTTTTTTGATTTTTTTCGTCTTTTTCGGTAAAAAATTTGTTACTTACAAAATCCAAAGCCAACATCAAAAAGCATCCCAGCACAAAACCAATCACCACCGGAACGATTGCCGCCGATTTCCAATCCGCCTTTGCCTGTTCCAACGCAGGCATCAAAAGCGACCATATTGATGCAGATAACATAATGCCACTTGCCAAACCCATTGTGATTTTGTTCACCAATTCCGATTGTTTATTGAAAAAGAAAATAAGCAAGGCTCCAAGCGTGGTCATTATGCATGGAAAAGCAAAGCCTAAAATCATAGTTAATGTTGCATCACTCATCTTTTGTTGCCCTCAAAAGCATTGTATGGGAAATTTGATTTTTTGTGACATGCCTAAAAAATAAATTTAAAAAAATCGCAAAAAAATCAGCAAAATTTCAAAAAATTAATAAAAAATAGGCAAAAAATCAATTTTTTCCTATTTTTTGGGTATTTTTAAATAATTTTTTTTATTTTTTTATTTTTACATATTATTTTTTTACAGTTGAGCCAAAGCCACCCGTTCTAACAACATTTGACTGAACATCGTCGTCAACTGTCAAAAATTTGAAGAAAAAGATTTGCCCAATCTTGTCCCCAGCCTTAACTTCATAAGGTGTTTTATTAAGATTGTGAAGCAAGAAACCGATGTTGCCATCGTTAGATATGTTGTCAGCATAATCGCTTTCAACAATTCCAATTCCATTTGCAAGAATTATTCCTTTTTTCCCAAGCCCACTTGTTGAAGCCAAAATAAACCCCTCATCATGATTGCAATATGCTTTGAAATTTATAAAAACAAGTTCTGTGCTTTCTGGCGCAATGGTGATGTCTATTGGTGAAAAACAATCATAAGCCACAGCATGTTTTGTTGCTCGGTAAGGTTTTGTTAATGTTTTTGGGTCAACGCCATATTTTATAAATTCTGGCTTTACCAATTCAAATTTTCGCATTTTGCACCTCTTTTTTTCAGTTTTTTTCGCTTTTTTATAAGTTTTTTTCGTCCAAAATAACAGTTTTTCCTGTTTTTAAACTTTGTTGAACATCAATTATTCTTTGATTTGCCGAGCCACGAAATTTCAACATTAAATCTTTTTGCTCTTCAACAAACTGCCCGTCAACAAGAATGTCAATATATTTGAAAATTTCTTTGTCTTTCAACTGCTCAAACAAAAAGCCCGTCCAAACCCAAATGTTTTTGTTTTGAAACTTTTTCTTAAATTCCTTCGCAAGTTTGGTTGCCCCTTCAATGTTGATTGGATGCAAAGGCTCTCCGCCAAGCATTGAAAGCCCAGCAATATAGTCTGGCTCACAAAGCGTAAGAACTTTTTCAATCACTTTATCATCAAATTCCTCGCCACCTGCAAAGTCATGTGTTTCTGGATTGAAACAATTTTTGCAATTAAAAGTGCAGCCTTGAAAGAATATCGAAACCCTAACACCCTTTCCGTTTGAGATGTCCATTTTGCGAATTTTGTTGTATCTCATGATTTCTCCTATGCATCTTGATTATCTAAGTGGAGAACTCTCTCTTTGATTTCCTGAGTTCTGCCTTTGTTCCAGAAGTTTGTGCCAATATAGCCACAAGTTCTTCTTGCAACATTCATCTTGCTGTGGTCTCGGTTGCCACAATTTGGGCAATACCACTCATATTTGTCATCAATTTTCATCTCGCCGGAATATCCGCACGCTTGGCAATAATCCGACTTCGTGTTGATTTCGGCATACATGATGTTGTCATATATGAACTTAATAACTTCCATAACCGCATCCAAATTGTTTGTGAGGTTTGGCGCTTCAATATATGAAACCGCACCGCCTGGGCTCAGTCTTTGGAACTCGCTTTCAATTTTAAGTTTGCTGAACGCATCAATTTGTTCAAACACGGGCACGTGATAGGAGTTTGTGATGTAATTTCTGTCTGTTATGCCCTCAACTTCGCCAAAACGCTTCTTCAAAGCCTTTGCAAATTTGTAAGTTGTGGCCTCAATTGGCGTTCCATAAACACTGTAATCAATTTTCTCAGCCTTTTTCCACTCTGCACATTTATCATTCATGCGTTGCATAACCGCAAGCCCAAACTCCTTTCCAACGCCATTGTCGGTGTGGCTTTTGCCTGTCATATATTTAACGCATTCATAGAGCCCCGCATAGCCAAGTGAAATTGTGGAATAGCCATTATGCAAAAGTTCGTGGATGCTTTCGCCCTTTTTAAGCCTTGCAAGCGCCCCATGTTGCCACAAAATTGGTGCAACGTCACTTGTTGCATTGCTGAGCCTTTTGTGCCTTATTTGCAAAGCGCGGTGGCAAAGTTCAAGTCTGTCATCAAAAATTTTCCAGAATTTTTGCATATCTTGCTCGGAGGAAAGCGCAACATCAACCAAATTGATTGTAACAACGCCTTGATTGAATCTTCCATAATATTTTGGTTTGCCATTTTCGTCAACATAAGGTGTGAGGAAGGAACGGCAACCCATGCATGGATAGCATTGCCCGTTGCCATTTTTATCAATTTTAAGCTGTTTCATAACTTTTTCGCTTATGTAATCAGGAACCATTCTCTTTGCGCTGCATTCAGCGGCAAGTTTGGTTAAATAATAATATTTGCTGTTTTCATGGATGTTGTCTTCTTCCAGCACATACAAAAGTTTTGGAAAGGCTGGTGTGATGTAAACGCCTTTTTCGTTTTTCATGCCTTGAATTCTTTGCCTCAAAACTTCCTCAATAATCATGGCAAGTTCTTCTTTATATTCGTCCGTTTCGCCCAAATACAAACAAACGCTCAAAAATGGGGCTTGTCCGTTTGTTGTGGTCATGGAATTGATTTGATATTGGAAGGTTTGAACGCCGTCAACAATTTCCTTTTTTAAATCCTCTTTGGCAAATTTTTCAACTTGCTCTTGCGTTAAGCCTCTGTTTTTGTATCTTTCAAGATATCTTTTATAGCTTTCGCGAACAAATGGAGCAAGATGCGTCATTGTTATGGTTGCGCCGCCATATTGGCTTGAAGAAACAGCCGTTATAAGTTGGGTTGCAATTGTCATGGCAGTTAAAAATCTGTGTGGTTTTTCAATCATCACGCCATTTATGTTTGTGCCGTTTTGGAGCATATCTTCAAGGTTGATAAGGTCGCAGTTGTGAAGTGCGTTTTGTGCAAAATAGTCAGCGTCATGGAAGTGGATGATGCCCGCATCGTGCGCCTCAACAACATCTTGTGGAAGCAAAAATCTTCTTGTGATGTCTGTGCTTGTGATGCCGGCAATATAGTCGCGTTGAGTTGTTACAACACGGGCGTTTTTGTTTGAATTTTCAGTGTTCCAATATTCGCTTTCGCCGTCAATAAGTTCTTTGATGGCAAGGTCAGTTGTGTTGGATTTTCTAACCCAAGCGCGCTTGTATCTGTAAATGATATATTTCTTTGCAAGTGCAAAATGTTGGAACTCCATGAGCTTCTCTTCAATTATGTCTTGAATTTCTTCAACGCGCAATCTTTCTTCGCCAAGCCCTTCAATATAAGTGAGGATTTCTTTGATTTCATCGCGTGAGGCCCTCTCTTTTGGCTTAACCTCTTTGTTGGCTTTCTCAATGGCCGTTTTTATCTTTGCTGGGTCATAGTCCACAAACGTTCCATTTCTTTTGATTACTTGCATTTTAACACCTCCACGAACAAGTTTCATTATCCCCATTTTACAATATATATAGTGGTTGTGTCAACAAAAAATCACTATATATAGTATTTTTTAAAAATTTTTGTTCTTTAATTTTTTTTAAAATTTTTCAAAAAAACTGACGTGTTTTAACGCCCGTTTTTGTTGTCTGCTTGTTATAAATTTATAACAAAATTTCACTTTTTTGTCTGCCATTTTTCTATTCGTAAAACTCAAAAATGCACATTTTTTGTCCCAAATTGCTCACTCTCAAACCACAATATATTGATTTGAAAAAAATATGCCTTTGCCAATTTTTAACACAAAAAAAAGAGAGGTTTTTCCTCTCTTTTGATTGCACTTTTTACTAAGCCTTTTTATGCTTTTGCCTTTGCAGGTTTTTTCTGAGTTTTTGCTTTTGGTTTTGTTGTTTTTACTGTTTTTGGTGCTTTGACTGCCTCTTCTGCTGCTGGCTCTGCATTTGCCAAAACTTCATGAGTTTCATTTTGCTTTTTTAATTCTTCCAAAATGCCAGCAAGCAATTCTTCTTGCGTTGGTTTTGGTGGAACTGGTGCTGGTTTGTTCTTCTCGCGAAGTTCTGCTGTTGCAGCAACAACGGCTTTGCGATTTTTCATGTTCACGCCTTGCTCTCTCAAAGCCTTTCTCTCTTCTTTTGTTGGAGTTTCTTTTGCTGTTTTCTTAAGGAAGCCGCTTGCGTTCATTGCAACTTTCAAAATGATGAAAAGTGTGAGCGCAATAATCAAGAAGTCCAAAATTGCTGTGATGAAAGCACCCCAATCTATGTAGATGCTGTTTGCAAGGTCAATTGTGCCAGGAATGAAAGCTCCCGCTTCATCAACCTGAGGAACAATCTTCAAAAATGTGTATGCCGAAGAAAGCCCTTGCCCGCCGCCAATTGCCATTAAAACCCAGTTTACAAGTGGCATGATGATTTTGTTTGTAAAAGCGGTTACGATTGCGGAAAACGCACCACCAATAATCACGCCGACAGCCATATCCAAGATATTTCCTCGGCTTATGAATGCTTTAAAATCTTTAAAAAACTTTTTCATAATTCTCTCCTTGATTAAATAATAGAACAATCGGCGAAAAAAGGCAAATGATTTGAAAGATTTTTTTGAGTTTAGCACAAATTTGTTTTTAATATGAAAAGAGTTGACAAAAGGAGGTTAATTTGTTAAAATGTTCTCACCATAAAGAGTGTGCGAGGGACAAGCCCAATGACCACACAGCAACCTGACATAGTTTAAGGTGCTAAAGCTTGAAGCGATGGGGAATAAAAAAATGAGCCTATCGCAAGATGGGCTTTTTTGATTTATGGAAAGGAGGTTTAATATGAAAAAAATTATCACAAGCGAAAGCGTGAACATCGGCCACCCAGACAAAACATGTGACACAATTGCGGATGCCTTTTTGGACGAGGCGTTAAGACAAGACAAAAACGCGCAGATGGCAGTGGAGTGTTCCATAAAAAATGACAAGCTTTTCATTTATGGCGAGGCAACAACCACCGCAAAAATTGATTATGACGGCATTGCGCAAAACATTTTAAAAGAAATTGGCTACACCGTTCCCTTCAAAATCATAAAAGAAATTTCTCAGCAGTCGCCAGACATAAACCAAGCGGTTGTCAAAGAAAAATTGTGTGCAAATGACCAGGGAATAGTGTTTGGCTATGCCACTGATGAAACGCCGGAATTGATGCCGCTTCCAATCCTTTTGGCGCACAAGATTATGCAAAAATATGAGGAATTTAGAAAAACAAATGAAAACTTTTTTGCAGATGCCAAATGTCAAGTTTCGGTTGTTTATGAAGATGACAAACCCTTTGCCATTGACACAGTTTTAATTTCAGTAGGCCACAGCGAAAACTGCGAAAATTTGCAGCGAACAATAAAAGAAAGCGTGCTTTTGCCCGTTTTAGATTCTTATTCGCAATATATAAACTCACCCGTGAAATTTATAATCAATCCAAGCGGGCGCTTTGTGATTTGGGGCAGTTTTGGTGACAGTGGCACTGTTGGCAGAAAAATTGTTGTTGACACATACGGCGGAGTTGCCAAAGTTGGTGGCGGTTGTTTTTCAAGCAAAAACGCAACAAAGGTGGATCGCTCTGGCGCATATTATGCCCGCTATGTTGCCAAAAATCTTGTTCATGCCGGGCTTTGCAAAAGATGCGAAATTGAGGTTTCTTATGGCATTGGGCTGGAACACCCGCTTTCAATAAACATAGAAACTTTTGGCACAGAAACAAAAGCGCTTGGGGAGATTTATGAAATTGTGAAAAACAATTTTGACTTCTCTCCCGACAACATCATAAAAGAACTCGATTTGCTTAGGCCAATCTATCAACAAACGGCATGTTTTGGACATTTTGGGAACCCAAACTATCCTTGGGAAAAATTTAAAAACTTATCCTAGTTTTCTGCGTTTCCTTGGTCGCCCTCAACATATTTTGGCAGGGGATTGTTTGCTTTTTCTTCTTCGGCTGCCGCTGCCCTTATTTGTTTTTGCGCTCTGTTTTCATGTATTCGCCCAAAAACGCGCATGGCAAAAGTTTTGAGTGCAGATTGATTGCCTTCAACATATCTACACTTATTTGGTTTTCGTTCCATATAAAACTCCTTTGTATTTTTTATGAAGAAAACTTTTTATTTGTGTTTGCCAAGCGCCATTTAATATGTTTTGTATAATTTTTTGATAGAACAATCCTTAAATAATAATAAAAAAAGACCTCGCAATTTGAGGTCTCTTTTTTATTTGCCTTTTTTTGTTGTTTTAGCAGCGGTTTTAGTTGCAGGCTTTGCGGCAGTTTTTGTGGTTGTTCCGCATTTTTTGCAAGGTGCTTTTGCTGGAGCAGCCTTTGTTGTTGTTTTTGTTGCCATAATACCCTCCTAAAAAATTTTTTATTTCTTCGACTTATTGTTAGTTTAGAAGCCTGCAATTTCTATGTCAAGCAATTGACAAAAATTTTTAAGAATTTTTAGGAAATTTTGCAAAAAATACATATTTTTTAAGTTTTTTTTGAATTTTATTGCGTTTTTTTTGCTATTTTTCATTTTTCTTGCCTGCGAATGCTTCCAATTTTTGTGCCACAATTTTTTTCTCGTTTTCAATTTTTTGCGCACTTGTTTGCATTTCTCGAGCAATTTGTTTTGGACTTTTTTGTTCCATAGTTTTTATCAAAATAATTTGCTGATTTAATTTTAAGGTTGACCTAAATTCTCTCAGAACAACTTTTTCTCCTCCCGCATTATTGATAAGAGTTGGAGTGATAAATTTCTCTTCATATTTTTCATGTTTCTCAACTTTTTCTTGAGCGTTGTCAAGAGTTACTTCATCAATATCTTCTTTGGGCAATATGTTTAAGGCCTTTCTCATGTAAAAGCCTTTAACCGCCAAATCAAATTCTTTGTAACAATTTTTCATTTCTTCAAGTTGAGGCAGAATTTTGCCTTTTATGATTTGTTTAATGCGGCGCGCTTTTCCATTCTCGCTTAACGTCTTTTCATGACCGCTTACTTTTCCAAATTGTTCGTTGGATATGAGTTGTGTCAATTTTGAAATTGAAACATTTTGCAAAAAATGTTTTTCGCATATTTGTCTTTCCAATTCACACTGTAAAAAAGGAATCAAAGCTTCTCGCATAAACATTTCCCCGCCAAACTCTTTGACAATCTGTTCGTTGTCAGGCGCGCCTGTGTTTCTGGAAGCCTTGCAAATGAAGCTGTCTTTGATAAAGCCTTCCGCCATTGCATCAATTTTTTCAAGTTTGTCAAAATTGGTTTGTTCAAGTTTTTGCAAAGCGATATTTTCTGCTGCGTATATGATGCCCGCATTTTGACCAAGATGTTGCGCCAACCCTCTGATTGAAGAAAACGCTTGTTGTATGTATAAAAGATAAAAAACTTGCCCTTGCAGTTCTGGCAAAGTTGGAAGAAAATATTTTGTAAGTTTTGCCCTTCCGCCATATTTTTCAACAACCTCTTTTCGTCTTAGCAATTCGTTATAATTAAATGCTTCTGCTGTTTTAACGCTGGCACTTACCTCAAACCTTGTCTTTCCGTCTATATAATCCACCAAAACGTCAGGATTGACAAGCAAAAGTTTTTCCTGTGATTGTTTTAAAAATTTATTGAAGGAAGCAATTTTTATTCCAGCCACTTTTGCAAGTTCTGTTTGCGTTTCTCCGCGATACTCCAAAACGCCCAGAGTGAACGCCTCCTTTTGAGAAGCCGCCAAAACAGGAACAAAATATTTTTGAAGAAAATATCTTCCACCGTTCTCTTCTATGTATTTTTCATTTTCATTTATTCTTTGTTGTTGCTTTAAGGTTGGGGCCCATTCTTTTGCCAAAAATCCATTTTTCTGCCTCTCCTTTAGCTTGGGAGCATATTTGTTCAATTTTTTAATTACATTTGAAAGAATGTTGCTTCCAGAATTGCCATAAAAACCATTTTCGGCAAAGACGTCAACTAAATCTTGTCCGCGATAATTCAAAATTGCCAAGTTGAAAACTTTTTTCTCTTTGGGCGTTAATAAGGGCAAAAAATATTGCCTTAAAAACTCCTTTCCATAATCTTCAAAAAGTTTTTCATTTTGCTGTATTCTTTTTATTTGAGGCCTTGTTAAAGCCACCCCTTTTAATTGCCTATCCAAAGCTGTTGGCCCATTTAAATACATCCTATTTATTTTTTCGTTCACCCTTTTTATAAGTCGGCTGCATTCAACAATTGGAAAACAGAAGGTTTTTGATAAGTTGGCAAGCGTTACCCCTTCTTCCAAACTTGCAAGAAAAATATCTCTCTCCCGCTTTGATAAAAGTGGCAATATTTCTTGTTGAATAAACTCTAAGTCCATTTTATTTGGGTTTGTTTCACTTAATTCATTGATGTAACAATTTCTATTTGCCATGTTTTCCAACCTCATCAAACATTATAAAATGTTTGAGGTTGGTTGTCAATAGGCAAAAATAAAAAAGCCACCTTAAAAGTGGCTTAAATTCTGGCAACAGCGTTCCAAGTGTTCGCCCCAACAACGCCGTCAACTGCAAGAGAATTGTTTGTTTGGAATGTTCTAACGGCACGCTCGGTGTTTGCCCCAAAAATGCCGTCAATTCCGCCAACAGGAATTTGATTGCTTTCAAGCAGCGATTGCAAAAACCAAACATAAACGCCTCTATCGCCTTGCCGCAGGGTTGGATATGGCGGAAGGAACAAAAGCGTTCTCCAAGTGTTTGGCCCAACAATGCCATCAACTGAAAGCCCATTTTGCTGTTGAAACGCCCTAACGGCATTTTCTGTGTTTTGCCCAAAAACGCCGTCAATCGCAAGTGACGCTCCATTTTGATTTAAAATAAACTGCAAAAGAGTTACAAAATTGTTGCTTTCGCCGCGTCTTAAAAGCGGATAATTTGCCACATTTCCTCTTGGAAGATATTCCACTCCCAAATAGTCGCACACGCCCTGACAGCACTCTTCTCCCACTTCAATTTGCCAAAGCGGATTTATCATTCTGCGCGCCTCTGCCAAATTTGTCATAAAGCCCGCTTCCACAAGTGCAGAAACGCAGTTCACGCGTGACAAAACGCCCGCATCCAAAGTTTTCACTCCGCGCCCATTTTGCGGAGTGCCTTTAATCAAATTTTGATACAAATTCTCTGCCAAAGCACGGCTTTGATTTGGCTGCGGATTGGTTGGCGAATAAAAAACCTCCACGCCAGATGCAGAATTGAAATTGTCGCCAAAAGCGTTGTAAGCGAAAGTGACCAAAAGGGTTAAGTTTTGCCTGTTTATCCTAACAATTCTTTCGTTTATTGAAACATCGTTTTGTTCTGGCTTAACATTATAAACAGAAAAGCCCTGCCTTAAACAGCCTTCCAAAAAATAATTTTTTGCTGCTCGATTAAATTCGTTTTCATATATTTGTCGGTTTAAGCCCGCAATTATTGGCGTTCTCTTGCCGGGAGTTGGCGGATTTACTCCATGTTCATCATTGCCGCCTATGTAATAATTTTCGTTTGCCATTGCTTCTCCTTTTTCATTTCTTTTTATGCGTCAACAAAAAAATTGTTGAAAAAATCTTTTATTTTGTTGAAGAAAACTTGTTTTATGTGTTAGAATATATAAAGTAGGAACTGTATGAAAAATAAAAACAAAACGATGGAAAAACCAAATGTTTTTTCATCAAACAAACTCATTTTGCCACTGTTTTTTGTTTTTTGCTCACTCCTTTTGGACGTTGTGAGTTTTTTATATCTTGGCTTCTATCAAACAATTCCAACAAGATTTTTGTTTAATATTGGCGGCGCATTCATTTTTGCGGGAATAATTTACATCATGCCCGGCAAAAAATCGGCGCTAACTTTCTTTTACATATTCATTGTTTTGCAAGTGATTATAAACATCGTCAACGCCAACATATACAAAGTTTTTGGCGACCTTTTTTCGCTGGACTACTTTTTCTTGGGTGCTGAGGGAGCGGCGGCAATTAGATGGGAATTTATTGATTTCATTTCAATAGTTGTGAACATTGGGCTTTTGGGATTGATTATCTTTGGGCAAATTGCGCTTTTTAAATGGAACAAAACAAAAATTGAACTCTCTGGCATATCCACAAAAGCATTTGCGCTTATCTTCGTGATTTTGTTTGAACTTTGTGGCACAAGCCTCTTTGCGGGCGAAACGGCGCATGTGGCAACCATAGAAAGCGAATACATAGAAAACAACCCCGGCTATCTTTGGGACAGCTTCCGCTTTAAAGTTGATGCCTACAAAAGTTTTGGCTACTATGGCTTTTATCTCAAAAACATATTTGACTTTTTCAAATTTTCAAACAATGTTTCGGCGCAAGAGAGGAAGTCGCTTGAAAAATTTGTGAACGATGGCAAGGTTGAACAGGTGGCAACTGATTTTTCAAATGACAACCTCATCACCATTTTGTGTGAAAGCCACGAGTGGTTTGCGTATGACCCAATCCTCACGCCTCATGTGTATGACCTTTTCACCATGCAAGATGAAAGCACTTTAAATGAATATGATGCCTCAGTTTTCACAAATTTTTATGGACACAACAAAACAAATGTCAGTGAAAGCATTGTGCTGAGCGGGAATATGCCAAAATTAAACAATTTAAGTTCGCTTATAAACACCGGCGAATATAAATATGCCTACACGCTGCCAAAACTTTTCAAAAAGTTGCATGAGGGCGAGACGGTGAAAACAACTTATTTCCATTCTTATAAGCGCTCGTTCTATCATCGAGACCCAAACTATTTAAATGGCATGGGCTTTGACAAATACATCTCAATGGAAGACTATAACGACCAAAGTGATTGGTTTGGGGACTGGATTTCAGATGCCGATTTTGTTTCAACCTTTTTGGAGGAGTTTGTTCCGTCTGACCCTAACACAAAATTTTTAACAAGTTTTGCCACAATTTCAACGCATGGGCCATACACGCAAGACAATCCGCGCTTTAAACAATATTATGAAACCTATGACAAAGAGTTTGAAAGATATTCCGCTTGGGTAACAGAAAACGCCGAAACTCTTGGCTACTCCATGCCAACCGACCAGCATATGTTGGATGAACTGAGGCGCTATAAGGTTGGCGCAATGGATTTTGACAATATGCTTGGCAAACTTTTTGAAAGGCTTAAAGAAACCAATCACCTAAATGACACAACTGTTGTTTTGTTCGCCGACCACAACTGCTATTATGACAATTTGGGGCTGACCATGAAAGGCATTTCAAAAGATGATTATGCAAACACAGAGGCGCACCATATTCCACTTATGATATACAGCCAAAAACTTAAAACCGGCTATTATGACGATTTTTGCAACACTTATGACATCTTCCCAACGCTCTGCCAACTTTACGGTTTTGAATACAACAAAAATCTTGTGCAGGGCTATAACCTTTTTGACAGCGAAGAAATCAAAAATTCATTTTTCGCCTCACACCAAGGCGGAATGTTTGATGACAACTTTTTCAGCCAAAACATCTCTGATGCAGAACCACTTAAACAAAACTTAACCGCAACCGATTTGAAACACTTTAAAGAACTTGCCGAAAACTATTATTCTAAGCAAGAAAAATATGAAAAGATATATTTAAACAATCTAACTTAACAAAAAAAGAGGCTAAAATCCCTCTTTTTTTAATCTCTCTCTTATTATATTCAACGTTTTTTCAAGGTCGTTGTTTTTTATGACAAGGTCATATTTGCTTATGTATTCGCGTTCCATTTTTCCGCGTGAAAGGCGCAACTTGGCTTTCTCGTCTGTTTCGCCGCGTTCTATCAATCTTTTATACAGCACGTCATCGTCAACATCAAGAAAAATTGTCAAAACCTTAACTTTTCCTTTCAAAAATTGAACAATCTTCTGCGCCCCAATAACCTCAATGTCTTTCATATACAAATTTTGAGGGTTGTCAATCACCTTTTGCAGTTCGCTGTTTTGAGTTGCATAGCGGCAGGTGTGCGCCTGTATCGTTTCAAAGAAATCTCCTCTTGCCTCGCGGCGGTCAAACTCTTGCTCGGTTATAAATTCATAGGCGTTGTCGCTTTCCCTTCTTGGACGCGTTGTAACAGATTGAATAAGAAAACGGTTTTCTTTTTCAGCCAGAAGATGATTTATAATTGTGTTTTTTCCAGAGCCAGAAACGCCAGATAAAATAACAAACATATCTTCCTCCTTTATTTGGGCTCATTTTAACACAAAACAAAAAAAATAACAAATTTTTTCACAAAATAGTTTAAAATTTACAAAAAACGCAAAAATGTTTGTGATTTTTTATAAAATGTGTTAAAGTAGTTTAAACGAGAAGTGCATTCCCTTAGTTTTCCTTATCAGCACTCTCTAAAATAACAAGGAGGAAAATTATGCGAGAATGTGAAGGAATTGGCAAAAACATTGAGCAGGCAATCAACAACGCCCTCTTGGAATTAAAGGCAGCAAGAGAAGATGTTGACATCAAAATTTTGAGTGAAGGCGGATTTTTGAAAAAGGCAAGAGTGCTTGTTTCCATTTCGGCAGATGCTGTTGAAAAATATGAAAAGAAAGCCGATTTAAGAAGAGCACTCAGCGAAGAAAAAGAAAACGATGAAGATTTTGCAGAAAACTTTATAAAGAGAAAAAATGCAAAAACTGAAAACGAACAAACGGCGCAAGCACAAGAGCCAGAAGAAAAAGCAAAGCCAAAAGTTAGAATTGTTGCTGATGAAGAATATGTTAAGCCAGAGAAAAAAGCAGCAAAAAGCAAAGCGGAAGCAACAGAAGCGGAAAGGCCAGAAAGAGCAGAGGAACAACGCAAATACACCGGCGAGGAATTTTTGCAAGGTGTTTTGAAAGCACTTGGTTTAGAAGGCGAAATCAGCAAAACTGAGGACGAAAAATTTGTTAGATACAGCCTCAGCGGCGAAAATCTAAACGACCTTATTGGGCATCATGGTGACTGCATGTTATCACTCTCCCACCTTATGAATTTGGTTTGCAAAAATGATGACAAAAAACGTTTTGTTCTTGATGTTGAAAACTATCGTGCAAAACGCGAGGAAAGTTTGATTGCGCTTGCAAAAAGAATTGCAAACAAAGTTGCAAAGAGCGGAAGATATTACAAATTTGAGCCTATGGATGCAAGTGAAAGAAAAGTCATCCAC
>CANRFP010000032.1 GCA_947629895.1 uncultured Clostridia bacterium
CCATATTAACTCCTTTAAATTCCAAAATATTCTAACCACTGCTTATATTTGTCTTGTGCGGACAAGCAGGTGTCTATTAAAAATCCGTGTTCATTATTCCATTCTCTTAGGCCGCGATAGTAGTAAAACTTCAAGTCTTCGTCAATGATAAACGGCACAATGTTGTTTGCAAGGCATTCTTTAAACATGATTAGGCGACCAACTCTGCCGTTGCCATCTTGAAATGGATGGATTTTTTCAAACTTTTGATGAAATTCAACAATGTCTTCAAGCGATTTGTTTTCTTTGTTGTTATATTTTTCAAGCAAGGTCTTCATCTCACTTGCAACATTTTCAGGTTTGCATGTTTCTTGCCCACCGACTTCGTTTGGCAGTTTTTTATACGCACCAACATTAAACCAATCTTTTCGGCTGTCCGATGTCCCTGTTTTCAAAATGAAGTGGAGTTCCTTAATGAGTGCTTCTGTTAAAGGCTTTTTTGCATTGACGATAATATAGTCAATACATTTGAAGTGATTACTCGTTTCGATGACATCATCAATATTTATCGTCTCGCTTGTCACACCGATTGTGTTGGTTTCAAAGATAAACCTTGTTTGATCTTCTGTAAGCTTGCTGCCTTCTATGTGATTAGAGTTGTAGGTCAATTCAATTTGCGTTTTGTGATAAATGCCGCCTTTCAACTTCATGTCTTTTTGTTCTTTTAAAACATTAAGAAGCGGATTGTCGCTAAACTCTTTCCTTTTCGCTCTGTCTGGCTTTAAGGCGTCTGCAGGAATAATCCAAGTCTTACCCATAAGCTGCGCGCCTTTAATTCGGCCAGTGGCACAATAATTTCTCACCGACCTTTCGCTGATATTCCATTTCTTTGCAACTTCACTGACAGATAAAAACCCCATTAAATCACCTCTAAACATTATAATTATAGCCAATAACGGCAAAATAAGCAAGCAATTTTAAACAAAAAATTGCCGATAACGGCAAAAATTTTAATTTGATCTAAACATGCTTACACTTCTTTCTGATAAAATTGCCATTTTTTTGGAGATACGTTTAGCAAAAATGCCACTTTTTTGGAGATAAGATTGCATGTTTTTGCCACTTTTTTGGAGATAAGCTTGAAAATGCTCAATTTTTATACTTTAACTATAAATTTTTGGTCATGTCAATAAATCTAGTGTGGTAGCCGTTTCTTTGGTAAAATTCGATGGCGTGATCGTTGTATCCAAACACACCAATAATTATGTTTTTGCAATCTTGTTGATTTAAGTGTCTTTCCATAGCGTTCAGAAGTTCTTTGCCGTATCCTTTCGCCCTGCAATTTTTTGAAACAATAAGTTCGGTAATTTCTCCACGTTTTGGCGCATGAAATCCACATTCAAACACCTCTTCACAAATTAAACCAACAACAAGCCCGACAATTTTTCCGTTCTCTTCGAACAAAAACATTTTTCCTTTATGTTCTTTAATCTCTTTTAAAGTTTTATTAAAATACTCTTCGCGAAAATTTGGTGTTAAAATATTAAAACCTTCCTTGTCAATGCTTGCAATATATTCTTGCAACTCTACAAACAAGTCTTTGATATCTTCGTCATGACAATCACTATATTCAATAACCATCTTTTTACCTCTGCTTTGATTATAGCATAAATTATTAAAATCGCCTATTCAAATTTGCAAAGTTTTAGGCAGTTTTAGGCAGAATTTGAGCGTTCAAATGGGATAAATTTGCCTAATTGATGTCAATTGATGTCAACTTTTTGTTTTGGTTTGACAGCAATTCAATTTTTGATAGGCTTATTGTCCTTATGTTTACGGCGATTTAGAAAAGTAGGTTAAAATTCTTGCGTTTTAGGTCTCCACCCTGATAAGGTGGGGGTCGGTGGTTCGAGTCCACTCAAGCCAACCAGAAAAGAATAATCCGAACCAACAGCGGCTCGGATTATTTTTTACACAAGATTATTTCGGAATTGTAATGAAATACTATTGAAATGTGATAAAAGTAATTGGTAATAAAAACGCTTAATTTTTATAAAACCTACAAATATGTGGGAGTGCTTTGACGGCTTACAAATGCACAAAGAAAAAAGGCTTATGAATTAAAAATCTTTTTAATTTTAATTAAAATCTTTCAATTTTTATGTTATAATCAAATAAAAGGAAAATCATGGGACAATTTCTAGAAGATCAAAAGAAGCTGGAAGAAGCAACTTCTCAAAAAACAACTCGCACACAACAGGCTCTCTCTAAAAACAACGAATTGGAGTCTGAATTTATTATCCCCCAATTTGAAACTTTAAAATTTTGCTTAAAGTTTTTCAAATATGATGACCAGCCTATTACATTTTGGAAATTTAGAAACGCACTTATAAACGAAGTTAGTTATTATTCTGCAAATAGTTATAAAATTAAAGGCGCATACCTGTTTGAAGTTTTAGAACTTGCCCACAACGATATAAGAGGGACGATTACTAAAGATGCCGTTTTAGATTGTTTAAAGAAAAAATACAATTGTGAATTCCCAAATGATTTATCACAGGTCCCTAACGAGCAATTGGATTTAAGTGAAGAAACTAAAGAAAAATTAAGAAACATACAAGTCGAAAATGACGAGCTCTCTTATATGGCAACTCATTCAAAATATTATTATTGCTCAGCCATGGTAAAACTTTTAGTAAAAGATGTCACGAAGGCTGTGTATGATTATTTTTTAGAAAACAATGTTGAATCTGCAACATTAAACGATTTATATTCTTATCTCTCACAACATTTTAATGTAAATTCATTTAATAAAAGAAATCTATCTACACTTTTAAATATAAATCACCACCTGAGCCTAAACAAAGCAAAAGCCTTATACATTCAAACAAACATTTTGAACGAGGATGCAGATTTGGATGAGGTTTATAAAGATAAAAAAGAACAAACTCAACCGAAAATAAAAATCGTTAAACCAAAAGAAAAAGAATTGGCGGAAAGCGAGTCCTACTATTGCACCAAATTAGTTAGATTCCCAATAAAAGATGTCGTAACTGCAATTTACGAACATTTCATTGAATTAAGTGCGACATCACTGGATTTTTATGAAGTTTATAAATTTTTGTCAGATAAATTTCATGTTTCTTCGTTTAACAAAATAAACTTGATGAACTTACTTCAAACAAAAAAAATTGTTCCAATAACAACAGTCAGAGATCTTAATTTGAAATATCATCTGGATGAAGAAAAAGACCTTTACGATCTCAGAATCATTGAATGTATGTTTACAGACAACAGAACAATTATCAAAAACTGCATTAAAACATTGGGACTAGAATTTATTGTTAGTTTAGTTGAAAATGGTGCTTTCCCTATTTTAAATGCGTGCAACCAAATCGTGTTGTATTTTGACGAAAACGCAAATATTCTTGAACTAAAGAACAAAAAAAGAGATAAGGTTTTAGACAAATATAATAGTAAAGCCTTCGTTGAATTTGTAAGTAAATATTCTGAAGATGAACTCTTATCAGTTTTGGAAGATGAACAAAAAACAAAAGACTGCATTGCAGAATTTGTTAAAGAAAAACAACTGGAAGAAGAAAAGATTGTCTTTAAGAAACAAATTGTTGGCTTGTTGGATTTCGTAGACCAGGACAATAGACCAGCCAAAACATATTACTTATTTAATAGCCCTGTTGATGAGATTTTGAACAAATACAAAATTTATACAATCAACGATCTCGCAAACATAACAAAGGGACAGGCAATTGACCTATACCAATATAAAGATTACATTATAAAAATACTTAAGCGCTTGCAACAAAGCCTGCCAGCTTATTTAAACGAAAAATTTAAACATGTAATAATGATGGTCAATAGTGATTACAAGCCATATTCTCAGTGGGAAAAATCTGCTGCAATGCTTGAAAAGAGAGCAGATGGTTTTAATTTGCAAGAAACCGCAAATATGTTTGGAGTCACAAGAGAAGCCATTAGACAACTTGATAAAAGATATTTCACTAGATTTTCAAATTTTTATAACTCCGGAAAGGGCTCTTTAACGCCTTTAATTAGAGCATTTTTAGACAATCAAAATTTAATAACCAATGAAGATTTAGCAAAAATATTCCCATTTAATCCCAAATTATTTAAGTATTTACTTAAAAATACACAGACAGAAGAAATTGCCTATATAGAAGAAATTGACAAATTTTATTTCATTGAAGATGATTGGTATAAGGATTTAGTCCTCTATGCAGACACCATCCCAACGGAAATACCATTGCAAGAAGTCCCAAAATATGTTAAAGATGCCCTCACAAAAATTGACAATAATAAAATTCAGTTAAGTGAAAGTGATTGCGAAAAGATAATTATGCAAGATTATAAACAACTTGGCTCTCTTTGTGCGAAATCAAAAACAACATTAACAGAAAGATTTAAAAAAATCATGGAAGCACATTTCAATGGACCTGTCAATATTTATGATACGGAATTTTTAGCACAATTCAGAAAATACTATGACGAAATGTATGATGACGGCAAAACAAAAAGTGACCACGCAATTTCTTCAATTTTGGCTAAAATTGGAATGCTTGTAGGGAAAGGCAGATATATTTTGAATGATAGACAATTTATGTCAAAAGCCTTAGCTGAAAAAATATATACATACATTAAAGAAAGTGGTAGAGAGATTTTCTTAACCAACAATTTATATAGCATTTTTGAAAAAGAATTATTGCAAGAAGGTATTGATAGCAAGTATTTCTTACAGGGTGCATTAAGACAGCAAATGGCAGACAAACTTTATTTTTCAAGAGATTATGTCAGCATAAACAAAGATGTCACAAATGTTTATAGTGAAATACTCAAGTTTGTAAAAAATGAAGGTCGTGTTGTTACTTATAAAGAGATTCAAGAGGCTTTTGTCGGCACACCTTGGAATGTTTTAATGTTTGCACTTTCACAAGATGAAATCATTAATTTGCGTGCTAAATTCATATCTATGGATGCCCTCAATTTGAATGAAGGCGATAAAACTTACTTAAAAAACACTGTTGAAACAATGGTTGCAGACGGAGAAATACACTCTTCCTCTGACTTGCTGACATATATAAAATTAACAAACAAAAAACTTCTTGAAAAATTGCAAGTGTATGATCAGTTTGCTATATTCAGTGTTGTAAACGCACTATTTGAAAACGATTTTGAATTTAGACGACCATTTATTGCTAAGAAAGGAATAGAAATTGGAAAACAAGCAGAGAGATTGAAAGAATTTGTTTACTCACAAGACGAATTGGAAATCAGCGAGTTGATGGATTTTATTTATGACAATAAACTTCATATTCAAAGTATATGCGATTATATAGACTCGCTGGAAGATTATGTTTTTAAGAACGAAAACGAAATTTTTACAATTGAGAAATCTCACATTAACAAATACAATACGGAATTTGCTGAAAATATAGTTTTGAAATCTATGGGCAATGAAGATTTTGTCTTTGCAGATAATCTAAAAATTTATGGAATACTTCCAAAAGAAGTGGAATGGACTCCATGGTTGTTATACAGCGCTATTAATAAATTTGGAAATAATTTAAAAGCTATACCATCAAATACCAAATTTAAACAAAAAAATATAATGTATGCAAGACCATTGATTATCAAAAAGAATATACCAGCAAACAACATCAACGAATTCATAGAATATCTAAAAAATAAACTTTCAACAAACGAAACAGAATTCTATAAATATCTTAAAATTAAAGGACTGGTTTAACCCCAGTCTTTTATTACATTTCAAAAATGTAGCATATATTTTGAAAATATTTTATAAATCTATTGACAAACACAAACCTTTTGCTTATAATATTTATATCAATTTTAAGGAGAGTGCTATGTCAAAGCTGAAAAGAGATAACTTTGTGCGCTTGGCGGAAGCCAGAACAAACAAGATACTTGATATGGTTAGACTTTTAGGAAATCTTTCAAATACCGCCAATTATTCTTACACCAAAGAGGATGTAAACAAAATCTTTAATACTATTGAAAAGGAACTTGCTGACACTAGAAGAAAGTTTGACACAATCGGTAGTGATGACAAGTTTACACTTTTATAAGGAGGAAAATATGACGGCAAAATGGTGCTTCCCATCAAGTAATGGTGGAGAAAAAAGAGGACTTAATGACTCTGGAATTGAAACATTTAATGATAACCCAATCAAATCTTTGGCAAGAGAAATTTGTCAAAACTCTCTAGATGCTGTCCTGAAAGATAAAACGGCAATTGTAGAGTTTAATACATTCTATATTAACTCAAAAGACTTCCCTGATTGTGAAGGTTTTTCAAATATATTGGGGAAATGCTACGATATAAGCAAAGACAATAACAATAAAAAGACGCCTGATTTCTTTAAAAATGCTATAAATAAAATAAACGCAAAGAAAATCCTAATGTTAAGAATAAGCGATTTCAATACAACTGGACTTAAAGGCTCTGACTGGGACAACCTGGTAAATAGCTCTGGTGCTTCTGAAAAGGCAGAAGGGAAAGGTGGATCTTTTGGTATTGGAAAAAATGCTCCTTTTGCATGTTCTGATTTTAGAACAGTTTTTTATAGTTCACTAGATCTCGACAATCAAGAAAAAAGCAAAGGCGTTTCTAAATTAATTTCATATAAGCTTGGAAAAAACAAAGATAACACGGACAACCTTTCTCAAGGAACTGGCTATTACGGACTAAGTTCCCCTTATAATATTTTGCATTTCAACAAAATGCTAACATTAGATAAAGAATTTCATAGAACAACATCTGGAACAGATATATTTGTTTCGGCATTTAAAACTACAAGTGAAATTGATTTCAAATCAAATATAGTTTCTGAAGTTTTGGACGGATTTCTTGTTGCAATTTGGCAAGGCAAACTTGAAGTAAGAGTCAACGGATATGTTTTAAACAAGCAAACACTTAACAAAGTTATACAAGATTATAATAAGTCACTTAGCGATAATACGATTATGTGCTATGAACTTTTGGCAGACCAAAATTCAGAATGGTATAGCCTACCTATTAAACTATCAGAAACTTTGCCTCTAGGGAATATCAAGTTTGGTTTTAAGCTCCGCTATGATGGGACAAATAAAGTTTCCATGGTAAGAAGTTCAGGTATGAAGATTTTTGACAAGACAAATCTTTGCCCTTCGTTAAGATTTGTTGGATTGGCAATCATGGAAGGCAATGCTTTAAACACCTTCCTTCGGAATCTTGAAAACCCCTCCCATAACAAATGGGAACCTCAAAGAAGTGATGATCCTACAACATCAAGAAAAATATTAAAAGACATCTATAATAGTTTGACCGAAAAGCTTAATGAGGTGGCAGCAAGCACCTTTGACGATCAGGTTGATATAGAAGGTGCTGGAGATTATTTGCCAGATGAGGTGGAAGAAGAAGATAAAAAACCTGAGAAAGTACAAAGCAAAGAAACTTTAAACAAAATCATAGATGTTGAAGTTATGGTATTTGACAAACCTAAAAGCATTGCACATCTGGAAACAGACGAAATTGGCGAAGATATTCAATCAGTTATAGAGGCTGAAGGCTCGCCTACGGAAGGTGTTGGCTATGACGGATTTAATCATGAAGGCGAAAAACCAAAGGGCTCTGGAGAAAGAGAGTTTGAAGACGTAGGCATGGAAGATAGTGGAGAACTTAATGGTCAACAACAAATTATGGTAAAAGCAAAAGATATGAGAATCTTCTGCATAAACAAAAAAGAGCAATTATATAGATTGATTTTCACCCCTACAACAAATTCTTCAAAAGGATATATTGCCATCCAAAGAATAGCAGAACAGAATGAAAAGATGCCAATAACTATAAAAGGTGTAAAAGACAATAACCTTGAATACACAAGAAACAAAATTGGTTATTTTGAATTCAAAGAAGATGTCCCATGCAGAGTCGATATATTTATTGATGGCGAAGAATATTCAACGATGGAGGTAAAATTGTATGCATATAAAGGCTAAACTTTATCCATATCCAGTCCTTGCTGGCTTTAATGACGATTATATTGGAAGCAGTTTCAATATTGTGGGAATTATCCAATCATATCCAAACGAAATCATTGTAAGGATGAAGCCAACACTGGTCAATGATGGCTTAAAAAAGCTAATATCCGAACAAAAGGCTTATTATGCCATGCATATTGAATGCCCATTGACTTCATATAGAAAAATAGTGCGCGTTCCTGAAGAAGGGATGGAATTTACTATCCCTGCTGATGACATAGAAGGACCAATTAGCCTTTGTCCTTTTATAATCGCAGACACCCTCATAGAAAACTACACAAATAAAAATTTAAACGAAGATTATGAAGGTGCGACTTTTGATTTGGAAAAAGGAAATGTATTAGCAATTGGACAAGAAATCCAAACAAGAGTGGAAAAAGAAAATGATGATCTCGCCAATGTTCCTTCAATTTTTGCCGTGACCGAAATTAAAGACCCAGAGCGAACAGATATTTTAATTGACAACACTGGCAATAAAATAAATATTCAACTACCAACAAAAACATTTACAGAATTTAAGCTCGCAATGTCAAATCCAAATTCAATTGTAGTTATACACTCTATGATTATAATACCTGCACTCATGAAATGTTTTGACGATATGAAATCTAAGCCAGAAGAAATTTACACATTTGAGGATAGGCGCTGGTTTAGAGCTTTAAAAAAAGCAATGAAGAAAATTAATTTTGAATTAACGGAAGAGAACGTTCTTTCTTTGGATTCGTTCAGTGTTGCACAAAAACTTATGGATAATACAACAAACAGAGCAATACTTGGAATAAACGAAATTGCATTTAAGGGAGGTAGTTATGACGAATAAATTGAAATATTTGACTGAGGATAAAATATTAACTATTAAGAATAATCAGTCTACCGTTTTAAAAAAGATGTCTGAGACAAAAGATAATTCTTGGTTAAATGATTTTTTTGGTGAAGCGGCCCCCTTCTATGATTCTAAAATAAATTTTAATAGCTTACATATAAAATATTCGGCTTCAAAAGAAGAAAATGAAAATTTTGATCTTGAAAACTCAATTTACCTGCATAAAAATTTAGATTTAACTAAAAGTCAAGCATGTGATGAACGCGTTTGGATTAGCCTTTGTTTTGGCCAATTTTATGACTATATGATACATAGATGGGAAATCAATGCTTATAATTTAAAAACTCATTGGCTTTTTCCACATGGGCAAAAGAGATCTCTTTTTTATAACGGAATCTCAAAATTATATTGGTTTGCCAAATTGACTTATGATGAAAAACTTGATGACCCATATGAGCTCACTAAATTTTGTTTTAAAAATATGACTATTATATCACATATGTTCTATAGAGGCTATGTCAATTCAAAAACACTGCGGCTTGGGATCATTAAAGGATTGAAAGATTTTTTAAACGACGGAGGATCCTTAGTTAATAACATGGCTGATGAAATTTTAAAATATATATCTTTCTTTGGTGGGGCTTACATATTGGATTCATTTTCAGAAAAAGAAATTCATGATAAATGTTATTTTAAACTAATTGAACTTTTTATACAAGAATGTCCTGATCAGAAAGTGTTTAAATTATAGTAATACATTTTGCGTGTGCTTGTCCTGAACAAGTGGCGTCGCTACGCTCCGCCAGACAAGCACACGCAGGGCAAACTTTAAAATCAACGGAATTTGTTGTTTCAACACGAAACGGCAACAATGTGGCGGTCGCACGCAAGCTTTCTGCGATCCGCCACATTTTCTTGTTGCCGTTCTTTTTTCGTGTTGCTTTTATTCTTCTGTTTTTGTGTTAAAAACACCTTTTTTTTGAAAATTGACGACAGTGCGTGTGCTTGTCTTGAACAAGTAGAGAAAAACCGATTTGAGAACAAGACGTGTGCTTGTCTTGAAACAAGTGGACAACAAAATCACGATTTTTTATTTGTGTTTTCATCTATGCGACAATCCAAAATCTTTTCAAGAAGCAGAAAGCAAAAAACTTTGCACTCGCATTTTGAAAGTTCTGCAAAAGATGGCTTGCCGTTTGTGATTATTTGTATATTTTTCATTTTGCTCACTCCTTTGAGAGCAAATTAGCACTTTTTTGACAAAATTGTAAGAAACTTTACCTTTACAAAACCCCAACAAAACCGTAATATTTCTGTAATAAACCCAATATTTTCCCCAACAAAACCCAATATGTTTTGGCTGGTCAAGAGAAAGAAATAAGGGTATTTCTTTCTCGGTGTTTAAGTGTATATGAAAACTCTTTGTTGTCAAGGGAAAAAACTTTTTTGAATTACAAAAGTAAGAAGATTGAACAAAAAACTTTTTTCTTCTTCCTTGACAACTGCATCGTTTTCATATTTTCGGTGGTTGCCGAAAGGCAAAATCACAGTAAAAAAGGAGTAAAAAAATGAAAAATTACAGGTTTAGTTTGGATTTATTACAGGTAAATTTGGGGTTTATTATGGGTTTTGTTGCTTGTAATTTGAAAAATCCTGCATTAAAATCTAACAAAAGGAGTGAAGCAAAATGAAAACAGCAGTTATCTATGCAAGATATTCAAGCGAAAGACAAACAGAACAAAGCATTGAAGGTCAACTTTGAGTTTGTCAAGATTATGCAAAGCGAAATGATATAATCATTCTTGACAGCTACATCGACAGAGCCATGACAGGCAAAAACGACAATCGTGCAAGTTTTCAAAAGATGCTGAAAGACAGCAACAAAAGTCATTGGGATTATGTGCTTGTTTATAAGCTTGACAGATTTTCACGCAACAAATATGAAATGGCAATTCACAAAAAGACGCTGAAAGATAATGGCGTGAAATTGTTGTCTGCTATGGAAAACATTCCTGACACGCCAGAAGGAATTATTTTGGAAAGTTTGCTTGAAGGTATGGCGGAATATTATTCAGCGGAACTTGCACAAAAAGTCAATCGTGGAATCAAAGAAAGTTGGCTGAAAGGATTGGCAACAGGTGGTGGACACGCATACGGCTATGATATTGTCAACAAGAAATATGTAATCAACCCACAAGAAGCAGAAGTTGTGAAAGAAATCTTTACAAAATATTCTCAAGGCTACAACGCAAACACAATCGCAAAATCTTTGAACGAAAGACATCTTTTAAGGTCAGACGGCAAGCCTTTCGACAACAAGTATTTATATATTCTTTTACATCAAAAGCACTTCACAGGCAAAGTTTTAAGACAAGGCGAAGAATATGACAACATTTATCCACAAATCATCTCGGAAGAACTTTGGCAGAAAGTTTGTATGATAAACGAAGAGAACAAATTGTCACCAAGTCGCAAAAAAAGAAACTTTTGAATATATCTTGACAGACAAACTCGTTTGTGGAGAATGTAAGCACAAAATGGTTGGAGATAGTGGCACAAGCAGAACAAACAAAGTTTTCTATTATTATGTTTGCCCTTCCAAAAGAAGAAAGCGTGAAAAATGCAATTCAAAATCTTTCAACAAGAAGGATTTGGAAGATTTGGTGATAAACACCACGACCGAACTTTTGAATAACGACCAAAATATTGACTATATCGCCCAAAAAGTGTTTGAACTGCATAAGAACAAAGCCGACAACAATCCGGCCTTAAAAACGCTTTTAAAGAAACGAGATGAGCTTTTGAAAGCAAGCAAGAACATTTTGAACGCGATTGAACAAGGAATAATAACTGATTTGACAAAATCTCGGCTGACAGAACTTGAAAATGAAATTTATCAGATTGAGTTTGACATAGACAAAGAAAAACAAAAAACATATCAGTTTTTGACACAAGAAGATATTAAAGAATTTTTGAAATCAAAAGTTTTCAGCAACACTGATGAGATATCAATTCGCAAGTTGATTGTAAACACTTTTATCAAAGAAATCATTTTATATTCAGACAAAATAATCATCACATATCGTTTCACAAATCCAATCGAATACGACAAAATAACACCAGAAAGCACAAAAGCAATCGAAAAAGAAAGCAAAAGTGCTTTAGACATTGTAAGTTCGGACATTTCCCAAAATTTTCAACCATTGTAAAATCGTCAGATGCCGCTAAAATTTGGGCATCTGGCGATTTTTTTATTTTGTAATATTTTGTATAATTTTGAAAAGTGTTGGCGTTTTTGGCGCAATTTTGGGCATTTTGGCATAAATTTTGGCATAAATGGCGAAAAAGGGTGTATGAAAATCAACGGTCAAAATTTTCCCTATTTCAATTTTCTATACTCTTTGTCATCAACAGGTTCGAGCCACTCGTTTGAAGTTTTAACTCCCGGCACTTCGATTGCGAGATGTGAAAACCAACTGTCCTTTGCCGCGCCGTGCCAATGTTTGACATTTGCTGGGATGTTTACACAATCTCCCGGTTTTAATTCAATGGCCTTTTTGCCAAACTCTTGATAATATCCTCTACCGCCAACACAAATAAGAATTTGCCCACCGCCACTTTTTGCTTTGTGAATATGCCAATTATTTCGGCACTTTGGCTCGAAAGTCACATTGAAAATGCCTTGTTCTTTGCAAATTGGTGCAAGATAACTTTGCCCTACAAAATAATCCTTAAAAGCGTCATTTGGCTCGCCAATAGGGAAGAAAATTGAGTTTTAATAAATTTCTTTTTCGGTTTTGGCGTCAACTTTCTCATTCCAAACATCTTTGGCAAGTCTAAATACAGCCCACGCTTTTGGCCAGCCAACATAAAAAGCGCAGTGTGTGATTATGGCGGCAATTTCTTTTTTGCTCACTCCATTGTTTTTTGCGTTTTGCAAGTGGTAGATAAGCGAACTATCCGTAATTCCAGATGACATAAGTCCAACAACGGTTATAATGCACCTTGTTTTAAGGTCAATGTCGTGATTGTTCCAATTCTCGCCAAAAAGCACATCATCATTGAAATGTGCAAAGTCGGGCGCGAACTCTCCAAGTTGTTTTTTGCCTGCGTCTTGTGTTATCTTTTTCATATTCACTCCTTTTTACTATATTTATATGATAGCATACTCTCAGTAAATTTGTATCAAAATTTTGCAAAGTTTTCTTTTGTCGTCAAATAAATTATTTAGCAAATCTCCATATCAAACTTTGTTCGTTTTAGGTAGTTTTAGATAGTAAAAAAGCACATTTTTTACGCAAAAATGCCATATTTGCAACAATTTGCAACAGTAATTTACACTCGTTTTGTTGCAAATAAATTTTAAGTGTGTTAAACTGTTCTTGTCAAAGGTGGTTTAAGCGGTCGTATCATCACCCGATTTTTTCAGAGTTGATCCTTAACACGCTTCCCTCTCAAATGTAGGTCGACACCCGCTCAAGCC
>CANRFP010000033.1 GCA_947629895.1 uncultured Clostridia bacterium
CTCTTATGCCCGCTGTGTCTATGAGATTGATTTTAATTCCTTTGTAAACAAAAGTTTCGCTGACACTGTCTCTTGTTGTGCCTTTTATGTTTGTGACGATTGACCTGTCCTTCCCAAGCAGTGCGTTCATTATGCTACTTTTTCCAACATTGGTTTTTCCAACAAGCGCAACGCTTATGCCATTTGTCAAAAATTTTGAACTCTTTGCTGCGTCCAAAATCTCATTCGTGTCTTGCAAAATTTCTTCTAATTTTGAAAATATGTTGCCCTTTATTGCTGTTTCTTCTGTTTCGTCTGGATAATCAAGCCCAACCTCAATTTCCGCAAGCAAATATTTTAAACTCTCTTGCACATCACCAATCTTTTCGGCAAGTTTTCCGTTTGTTACATTTAAACTGTTTTTAAGTTCCGCCTCGCTCTCAGCGTTTATTTCTCCAATTATCGCTTCCGCTTTGTCAAGTGTTATCTTTCCATTTAAAAACGCGCGCTTTGAAAATTCGCCCGGCTCGGCAAGCCTTACACCAAGACTTAAAATTTTGTCCAGAACTTTTTGCGCCAAAAGCACTCCGCCGTGAATTTGAAATTCAACAACATCTTCGCCCGTGTATGAAAATGGAGCTTTGAAATACACCATCAAGCATTCTTCAAATTCGTTTTCTTCAAGTTCCAATTTTCCAAAATACAAATATCTTGGCGCCAATTCTTCGTTTTTGCAATGAAAAATTTTTTGAGCGAAAATCAAACTGTCTTTTCCGCTCATTCGCACGATTGCAATCGCCCCTCTTCCAAGCGGCGTTGAGATTGATGCTATTGTTTCTTCTTGCATAAGCGTATTATAACACCTTCTTCAAATAAAAATCAATGTTTTCAATCTGTTTTGTTTATTTTTCTTGTTTCGTTTTGACTCTTTTTCATCTTGTTTTTTGCTTATATTATATAAAAGAAAAAAAGCAAGTTTTTAACCTGCTTTTTTTTATTTTCTTCGATAATCAACTTCAATCACGTCTTTTTCTTTTTTCTTTTTGTCTGAAGTTTTTGTCCACATTTTAACAATCCATGTTGTGAGTGGGGTGGTTGCCATTGTTGCAAGTTGTCCAACAACCAAATAGATTGCAAACAAACTTGTGTACATGAAAGTGAAAAGTCCAAAGATAAGTGGCATGATTATATACATTGCAATTGACTGCTTTTGTTTTGGCTGGTCTTTCCTTCTCATCATAAGGTTTGAAAGCCACATTGAAAGCACTGAAAATGCAACAGCCAAAATTGTGAGAATGTAATATCCATTGCTTCCAAGCGCTTGTGCGTTTATTCCTGCTGTGACACTGTTGAAGATTTTTCCTTCTAATTTATACTTGCTTTCGTCTGCCTTCTCATCCGCAGAATAATATTTGGACAAATAATTTTCAATTTCACTTTCTGTGAAAAGTGGGCTTTGTGGCGCATCCGGTTTGTATATGTTCTTTATCCACAAAAAGCCTTCTTGTGTGTTTAAATAATAATTCTTAACAAGTTTTTCTGCCTGCACCTTGATTTGTTCGCTAAATCCGTTTGGATTGTATTCTTGTGGAACATATGCGTTTTCGTCTTCCTCAGCAGCATTTGCCGATGCATCTTCTGCTGGTGGTTCTTCTGGCTCTGGCTCAAGGACATATTGTGAAATCAAATCAAAAACTTCTCTGTTTGTCCAATCGGTTTTGTAAGGAACAAAATATTCTTGTCCTGCATTTGGTTCTTCGTTGTTTGTGTAAACTGTGTAAATTATACCTCTCACATTTTTGCCTTCTTGTTCTTGAAAGCCCAATTTTATTTCAATTGTGTTTCCGTCTTCAAAAGTTATTTTATCTTCATCAATTTGCTTGTTTACAACCAACACGTTTGCATATATGTTTTTCATTTCATTATATTGCGATGCGATGTTGTAATTTGACACGGTTTGCAAACTGTTCCAAAGTGTTAAGAACACAACGGTTTGAAGCACAAGCATAACAAGCATTGGCAAACAGCTTCCCATAACATTGAACTGATATTTCTTGTAAACCTCATCAGTTTTTTGTTTCATTTTGGCTGGGTCATTTTGATATTTTTCTTTTATTGCGTCAAGTTCTGGTTTCATCTTGGTGTTTATTTCGTTGCTTTTCATACTGACTTTTTTGTTTAATATGTCAACAAAAGAAAACACAACTCTCACCAAAATAGCGATAAAAATAACCGCCAAAATGTAAGTGCCGTTTATACCTTTAAAAGCGTTCAAAATACTTTCCCAAAAACCGGTTGGTTGTGGCAAAGTGACAAGCATAGTGTTTACAAAATCCATATATGCTCTCCTTTTATGTTGATAGGGACAGGGTCATAGCCTCTTTTCTTTTGCCAAGGAACACATCTAAAAAGCCTTTTTATTCCAATCCAAAACCCAAACAAGCCAAATTCCTTCACTGCCTTTATCATATAGTTTGAACAAGTTGGGGTGAAAAGGCAGGAGTGTGGCAGCATTGGGCTTATGCAATACTTATAAAAATAAACAGGCGCAAGGGCAATTTGTTTAAGCACGTTTTTCATACTTTTCAAACAACCTCTTTATCTCTTTTTCCAAATTTTTAAATTCAAGTTTTTCTGCGCCTTCTCTTGCCATCAAAACATAGTTTCTGAAATTTGGAACGTTTGTTTTTCTTACAATTTCTCTCAGCCTTCGTTTAAGTTTGTTTCTTATGTGGGCTTTGCCAATTTTTTTGTTTACAGAAAAACCTATTTTATAGCATTCAAAACGGCTTTTAACAACAAAAAGGGTGAAATTATCTGTTGAAATTCTTTCTCCCTTTTTGTAAATGTAAGAAAATTGACTGTTCTTTTTAAGTCTGTGATCCATAAGTCCTCATTAGGCAGAAATGTGTTTTCTTCCTCTGTTTCTTCTTCTTTGAAGGGTTTTTCTTCCGCCTTGTGTTTTCATTCTTTGACGAAATCCATGAACTTTTTGTCTTTTTCTTTTCTTAGGTTGATAAGTTCTTTTCATAATTTTCTCCTTAAAATCTTTTGCAAAAATTTCCTACTGCAAAAAGTGTTCAAGGCTATTATAAAGGAATTTTTTATTTTTGTCAACAGACGGCGACAGTTTTTAAATTATTTTTTTGAAATTTTTTGTTATAAAAAGGCTTTTCTGCGCCTTTAGTTAATTTATCAAAACAAAAAACCTCCTATGAACAGAAATCACAAGAGGCTGTTTTTTTTGTTTTTAGAAAGTAAATTGACACTTAAATTGTGACACGGCTCACCCAATCATTCGAACAGGCAAAATCAAATACAAAAATTCGTCTCCCTCAACAGGAACAATAACGCATGGGTTGGCAGGTGAGTTGAAGCAAATTTTCACAAATTCATCTGTGTTGGCTCTCAAATTTTCAATGAAGTATCTGGCGTTGAAAGCAATTAAAAGTTCTTTGCCCGTCATGTTTACAGGAACGTTTTCTTTGATGTTTCCAAGCTCACTGTTTGAAGTTATGCAAAGATTTTTTTCTTTGATTTCAAACTTAACGCAATTGCCTTGCCCAACTTTTGACAAAAGTGAAGCTCTATCCAAAGCATCTTCAAACTGCTCTTTGTTAATCACGCAAATTGTTTGATAGTTTGCAGCAATGATTTGTTTGTAGTTCACAAAATCACCTTCCAAAAGGCGGGTTGTCAGTTTTATGTCTCCAAAGTCCACCATAAGCGTGCTTTTGTCAACATAAACATTCACAATTTCATCACTGTCGTCCAAAATTCTTGAAATTTCGTTCAAACTCTTGGCTGGAATAACAATGCTCATTGTTAAATTTGATGTGATGTTTTTCTTAACTTTTGCCAAACGATATCCGTCAAGCGCGATGGCATTTAAAGTGTTTTTTTCTATATCAAACAAAACGCCTTTCAAAATTGGCCTACTGTCATCAACTGCAACAGAAAAAATTGTTTTGTTGATTATGGTTTTCAAGTCCTTTTTTGTTATTCCAAAATAATCTTCGCTTTCAATTTTTTTGAAGGAAGGATATTCGGCAACATTATAGCATTGAATGATGGATTGGCTGTCGTCATATTTGATTATCATTTGATTTTTGTCGTTGAGTTCAAGTTCAATCATCTCATTTGTGAGTTTTTTAACAAACTCTGTTATAAACTTTCCCGGAACAACCGCTTCCCCTTCTTCTTTGATGTTGGCTTTGATTTTTTTCTCAATTGAAAGTTCTGTGTCGGTGGCGCTGAAAGTGAGGGTGTCATCCTCTGCTGTCACTTTTATTCCTTCCAAAATTGGATTTGTTGTTTTGTTTGAAATTGCTTTGCTAACACTTAAAAAAGCATCTGAAAGTTCTATTCCATGACAAGATACGTACATAATTTTCTCCTTTAACCAAATTGTTTTGTCGTTTTTCTTAACAATTTCATTATAACACAACAGCAAGTTTTTAGGCAAACAATATGTGCAAATTTCCAAATAGTTTTTTCGCGCGCAAACTTTATTTTTTATATTTTATTTTTATTTCATAATAATACTTTTAATATGGCGTGTTGAAATGTTTATAACTTTTTAAATCTTTGAAAATTACACAATATATAGTGTGATTTTTTAGTCTGCAAGCACCAAATGTGTGAAATCAAATGTTTATAACTTCGTGGAAAAGTTGTGGAAAATTTGAATTTTTTATCCACTTGTCAACATTGAGCGAATGTCGTTTATAAGTGTTTGAGTTTTTTTGTTGTTTTTGAAATCTTGCGAAATTTTGTTTCGAGCATGGATGATTGTTGAATGGTCTCTTCCTCCAAACAATTTTTCGATATTTGCAAGAGGCGGGTCCAGAATGTCACAAATAAGATATATGGCAATCATTCTTGGTTCAACAATTTCTTTGTTTTTCTTTTTGCCGGTTATGTCTTGATAGGAAACATTGAAATAGTCACACACAACAGAAACAATTTTGTCGGGTGTGAGTTCGTTTTTGATTTCCTCTTTGTGATTGGAAAAAATCTCAACAGCCTCTTCCATTGTGGCAACTTTCTTTCCTGAAAGTGTGGCAAGGAAAAACACCTCAGAGAGCTTTCCTTCAAGTTCTCTTATATTTGTGTCAACATTTTCGGCGATATAATTTATAACATCATCTTCTGCATAATATTTTTCAAGTTGACTTTTCTTTCTAAGAATGGCAATTCGGGTTTCAATGTCTGGCTTTTGAATGTCATGGATAAGTCCGCTTGCAAAACGCGAACGAAGCCTGTCCTCAAGAGTTGGAATGTCCTTTGGAGGGCGGTCAGAGCAAATTATAACTTGTTTGTTGCTTAAAATAAGTTCGTTGAAAGTGTGGAAAAATTCCTCTTGCGTTTCCTTTTTGTTTGAAATAAATTGAATGTCATCCACAAGAAGAACGTCCAAGTTTCTGTATTTTCCTCTAAACTCAATAACTGCCTTGTTTTTTGTTGGTGAACACAAAGACGCAATATAGTCATTTGTGAATTGTTCACAAGTGGTGTATTTTATTTTTAATTTTGGTGAAAACTGCCTTATATAATTTCCAATTGCGTGAAGAAGGTGGGTTTTTCCAAGCCCAACACCACCATATATGAAAAGAGGGTTGTATCTTTCACCGGGATGCTCTGCCACCGTTCTTGCAGCAGCATAAACAAATTGGTTGCTCTTTCCAACAACAAAATTGTCAAAAGTAAATTTTTCCATGAAAGGATTTGCCTCATCTGGGGCAGGATTGTTTTCCTCAACTTTGTTGTTTTTAACGTAATCAATTTCTTCATTTTGGTCCAAAACAACAATTTTCATAGGCTTACCCACAACTTCGGCGCAGCACTCGCCAATTTTGTCAATAAAGTTTCGCAAAAGCTGATTTTTTGCCGATACAGACTGCGTTGCAATGATGAAATTGTCATTTTCGTCAATGGCGATTGGCTTTGTTGGCTCAATCCACAACATATATGACACAGAGGACACGCGAAGTTCCAATTTTTCCAAAATTTGCTTCCAAATGCTTTGAATGTCTTGCATAAACAACTCCTAAACTAAAAATTTTCTCAATTTATTTTAAAATGTAAAAAATAAATTGTCAAGCAAGTTTGAAATGTTTGAAAAATGTGTTAAAATACTTTTGTGAAAATACAAACTCTCGAAATTGAAAATTTTAGAAATTATGACACTCTCAAAGTGAACTTTGCCGATGGTGTTAACATTTTCATTGGAAAAAACGCGCAAGGCAAAACAAATTTGTTGGAGAGCATATTTTATTGCTGCATAGGAAAAAGTTTTAAATCGTGCAAAGACAAGGAACTCATAAAATGGGATGCCGATTTTGCTCGCGTTAGGATGTGCACTCAAAAAAAATACAGAGATGTGACAGTTGAAGCAAGGCTTTTTAAGGCAAGCAAAAAAATAATTAAAGTGAACAACCTTCCAATCAAAAAAATGGGAGAACTTATTGGCGAAACAAATGTTGTGTTCTTTTCGCCCCAAGAGTTGAAGCTTGTGAAAGAAAGCCCAGACGAGAGAAGAAAGTTTATGGACATTGACATCTCGCAAAACAACAAAAGATATTTTTATCAGCTTTCAAGATATGAAAAAATTTTGCAAAACCGAAACAAACTGTTAAAGATAAGCCAAAGTTTGGATGCGGTGAAGGAAACGATTGACATTTGGAACAGGGCGCTTGTGACGTCAGCAAAACTGCTTGCAACCGAGCGGCAAAAATTTATATTGCAAATTTTGCCTTATGCCCAAAAAGCACACTCCTACATCAGCGGCGGCAAGGAGGAATTGGACATAAAATATGTTTGCGGCTGCAACGTGGCACTTGACGACACTTTTGAAGAAAAAATGGAAAAACTTTTGAAGAAAAATTTGGAAAAGGACTTCAAACTTGGCTACACTTCCATTGGCGTTCACAGAGACGACATCGACATCTTTTTAAACGGAGTTGAAGTGAAAAATTTTGGCTCGCAGGGGCAACAAAGAACGGTGGCGCTTTCCTTAAAACTTGCCGAACTTGAAAATATGTTCAACATAAACGGGGAATATCCAATTTTGCTGCTGGATGACGTGTTTTCGGAACTTGACAGCGAAAGGCAGAAAAGGCTAATAAAATTCGTTGGAAGAACGCAAACTTTCATCACATGCACGGATGAAAAGGAAATAAAAGGCGTTGTTTATCAAATTCAGAGCGGAAAAATCAAAAAAATAGCAAAAAAAGATTAAAAATACTTCTTCAAACTTGTTTTTAAAAGAAAAATGTTATATACTAACAAAAAGGAGATTTCTATGGAAACAACAGTAACTTGGATTGCGGTGGGAATTTTTGTGTTCTTTTTGGCAATCGGTTTGTGTATGGGTTTGATAAGAGGAATAAAGAGGTCCACACTTCACTTTGCCTTTGTGATTATTGCTTTTGTTGTGGCGTTCTTTGTCACCAAACCTATTGCTGGGGCGCTTCTTGAAATCAAATTTCCTCTTGATGGCGGAAATTACACACTTGGACAATATATCATAAAACTTTTGGGCTTTGACATCTCAAATTTTGCAGCGGCAGGAACTTTTCTTTCAAAATTGCCAACAGCACTTGTTTCTCCAATTTTGTTTATTATTTTGCTTCTTGTTTTTTATGTGTTTTTTGACATCATTTATCTTATTGTTGCAAGAGTTGCCTTTGGGAAGAAAAAAGAAGATTTTGCCGACAACAGAGCTTTCAGAACTTATGGCGGGGCAATAGGAATGGTTGAAGGCTTTATTTTAATGGTGTTGTTGTTTGCGCCAATCACATCGCTCACAAACACTTTTCAAACAATATCTTACTCACAAAACGTTGTTGCAACAGCATCGGTTGATGAAAAAAACGATGACAATCACCTTCCAGCCCTTGCGGACATGATAAATGAAAACCTTCCAAAAGAGGTTGTGAATGCAATTTACGCCTATAATAACAGCGTGGTTGGAAAAATTGCCGGAGCTGGCGGAATTGATGATTTGCTTTATGACAACATGTCCAAAATTGACGTGAATGGGCAAAAAGTTGTTTTGAGACAAGACCTCATCACAGGAACAAAAATTTACAACGATTTTGCAAAATTCTATAACGACCTTGTTGACAAAAAATACAAAGATTTGAAATTTGGCGCATTAAAAGCCAACATCGACAAACTTCTTGACAGCGGAATTTTCAAAGGCGTTATTGCAGACACAGCCGAACAATTTATCAATCATTATGAAGAATTTGAATTTACAAAAGATATGCCAGAACTTGCCACAAATATTTTGAGCGATTTGAAAACGGCACTTGAAACAAAAGAGATTTCTTTCACAGAATATTTAAGAAATGACTTATCAAAAATTGCAGATGCAGGCAGCAAGATTTTCAACACCGGCATTGTGGAAGATTATATGGACCTTAAGGAAAAAGACTTAATAAGCATTCTTAAATTTTTAGACGAAAAAGCTTATGAGTTTGAAAAAGTGGCCGATGATTTGCTTGAAACAAACATAATTGAAGATTGCATGTCAACATTTTTAAAACTTGCCTCAGAAAATGTTTCAAATTTGATTGATGGGTTGGAAATAAAATTAAACACTGAGATTGAGGATATAAAAAATCTTCTCACAACAACAAAACAACTCATTCCAGATTTTATTGAATTGTGTGAAAAGATAGACCTTCCAAAATTTTTGGAAGAGGAAGACAAATTAAATTTCTTTGCAACAAAAATTGATGAAGAAAATTTAGAAGATGCACTCGAAATTGCGGGCGATGTGCTTGACAGAGTGAGAGGACTTGAAATTTTGGTTGTTGACGGAGAATCCACATTGGACAAAGTTTTGGAGCATTATGATTATGCTTTGCTTGGCGGCGACGTGTATGGGATGGTTGACGGCAAAGGAACAAAAATCACGCTTGACACTTACACAAAGTTTTTCAATCATATAAAAGAGCCAATTATACGTGCAAAAGAAAATGGGCTTCTTTCGGGCTTTAGTGAAGATTCCATCCTTCCATTTATAAATGCCATGGAAAAAGACACAACACTTATTGCAAAAATTGTTTTGCCATTCAAAGGAATGCAGGCTTTTGACCTTGAAAGCACGGTTTACACCACAGTTTTGAACACGCTTAAAGGAATTGAGCTTTCCACAGATGAGCCATTTTTCGATTTCACTTATCTTGAAAAACAGCCACAAGAAACAGACGAAAAGAATTTTGAGCGTTGGAATGAAGCGTTTGAAACTTTGGGGCAAGTTTTGGTTAACCTAAATCAACATGATGTTCAAGGGACGATTTATTCTTATATAGAATATGTTTTGCGTGATGATTTCAGTTTGGACACACTCACAAACAGCCTTATTGATGAGGAAAGTTTTGACAGGCTTGTTTCTCCAATTTTTGCTAGTGAATTGTTTAAGCCAATGAGCGAGGTGTTCATTGAAAAAATCGACACTGAAATTGCAAAAATAACCGGCCTTACAAGTGGAACAGAATATGCAAAATTGCAAACAGATGCAACAGCCGCAGCAACTTTGCAATCAATTTTGAAAGAAGTTAAAAATCTTGACACATCAAATTTAGACCTCCAAAAAATTGGCGAAATCCTCACAATTTTGCAAGCAAACGCAAAAAATGAAGGCGTGTTTGAAAAAACTTTCTACAACTTTATTTGGTATTTGACAGGCGACAATTTGTGCGGCTTTGATGTTGAAGGGTTAACGCCTTTTGAACAACATGACGCAATCAAAACCTATCTTGCAAAAGATGCGGCAGGCTTGGAAGGAAAAACGCTTTACAACAACATTTCTTTCATAGACAAATTTATTCAAATTGAAAAAGCCAAAGAGTTTGGCGAAAAATTTGCAAGCGAAATGCAAAACGTTCCACAAATCAGCGGTTTGGAGGATGCCCCAAAATTAAAAACCGCACTTGAAAATGCGGTTGAGGGCTTTGCAACGGAAGAAGTTGTAACAGCGCTTGAAGAACTTGGCAGTTTTGTTGACAAGAAAGAATTGACAGACAAGATTGGCGAAAATCAAGAAATTGTAAAAGGTGCAATTGAGCAAACTTTTGAAGACAACACACAACTTAAAGATGCGTTTCTTAAATTTCTTGGGCTTAATGGCTAAGGAGGAAAATTGCAAGAATATCACATTCCCGTTATGCTGAATGAAGTTATAAACGGGCTTGATATAAAACCAAATGGAATTTATGTTGACTGCACAGTTGGCGGCGGTGGGCATTCCTTTCAAATTGCCTCCAAACTAAAAGATGGACATTTATATTGTTTCGACCGCGACCAAAACGCCATAGACATGGCAACAAAAACGCTTGAAAAGTTTAAGGACAAAATCACTTTAATAAAGGCAAATTTTCACGATGCTCCACAAATTTTAAAAGAGACGGGCGTGTTTGAAATTGACGGTTTTTTGGTGGATTTGGGTGTGAGCTCGCATCAAATTGACGAAGGCGAAAGAGGTTTTTCTTTTGTGCATAACGGAAAATTGGATATGCGCATGGACAAAAGCGAAAACGTTCCAACAGCGGAAGAGGTTGTCAACACTTTTGCCGAAGGCGAACTTGTGAGAATTATGCAGGAGTTTGGGGAGGAGGAATTTGCTAAACCCATTGCCAAAAACATTGTTAAAGCAAGGCAGCAAAACAGAATTGAAACAACTTTTCAACTTAGGGACATAATTGAAAGCAGCATGCCAAAAAAAGTTGTCTTTTCAAGAGGCGGGGCATCAAAAAAAGTTTTTCAGGCGCTTAGAATATACATAAATGGCGAACTTGAAGGGCTGGACACCTTTTTGCAAGAAAGGTGCAAGGGCGGCGGTGCTCACCTTTCACAGTTTGGAGGACAGGATTGTTAAAAATGTGTTCAAAACGGAAAGCACAGATTGCTTGTGCCCACCAAGAACTCCGATTTGCATATGCCACCACAAAGCCAGCATAAAACTTGTGAACAGAAAACCAATTGTAGCAGGCGAAGAAGAGCAAAAAAAGAACAGCCGCAGCACGTGCGCAAAACTTAGAATTGTTGAAAAACTGTGAGAATAACAAAAGAAGGAGGCAAATATAATATATGGACAGGCTTGTTGCAGAAACTGAGGTAAAAGAGAAAAATGTCGAAATTTTAGAAAAAAATGCGCAAAAAACGCAAAAAAATGAAGAAATTTCGCAAAAAATTGAAGAAAAACAAACTCAATCACAAAAATATTTGAACTCTTTTGAAAACTTAACAGTTGCGGACATAAAACGCCAAGAGGAAGAAAAAAAACAAAAAGAGTTTGAAAAGGAAAAAGAGCAGTTGATTGAACAGCAGTTTGTGGAGGAAAAAGTTGAAAATCAGCAGCCACAAGAAACGCCACAGGATGCGGCAAAGCCTCAAAATATTATTGAAAAACCAAACTATGATTTAATTGAAGAAAATCCAAAAATTGTTAAGATTAAGTCAAAAACAAAAACAAAGAAAAGCATCACAAAAAAAACGGCAGCCATAGTTCTTTCGTGCGCGCTTGGAGTGACGGGGATTATCACGGTTGCAAACGCCATTGCCATAGACCAAATGCAATCAAGTTTTTCACAAATTGAAACCACTTACAATTTGAAACTTAGGGAATATCTTCAACACATAACCGAACTTGACGGAACAAAAATGGGCTCGGAGGTGATTGAAACCTATCCAGACGAAACAAAAAATGCAGGCGATTTGGGAACAAAATCAAATTGGTTTGACAGGCTCTGCAATTTCATAGCGAGGTTGTTTGGAGGCTAAATGACATACACACTTCATTCTTTGCAAAAGAGAATAAGGGCAGTGTTTTTAGTTTTTATAATTCTTGCTTGTGCCTTAGGAATAAGGCTTTTTATCGTTCAAATAATAAATGGAAAATCTTTGCAAATAAAGGCAACCGAGCAGTGGACAAGGGATTTGAAACTCACTGCACCACGCGGAACAATCTTCGATGCAACGGGCGACAGTTTGGCTGTCAGTTACACCACTTATGATGTTTATGTGCGAGGGCGCGAGGTTGAAAACGCGCAAGAGGTGGCAGAATTTCTTTGCGGACTTTTGGATTTGGATTACAACAAAACGCTTGCTAAAGTTTCGCGAAAGGACATATCCGAAAGCTTGCTGAAAATGCAGGTTGAGGCCGATTTGGCAGAACAAATATATGACAAAAATTTTAAGGGAATTTATCTAACTGAAAATGTGGGCAGATATTATGTTTATGGCAACCTTCTCACTCAACTTTTGGGGTTCACTTCTGTGGACAATGTTGGGCAAGCGGGCTTGGAGGCATATTTGGACAACTTCTTGAAGGGCGATGACGGTTACAGTTATGTGCAAAGCGACCTACAAGGCAAAGAAATTGGCGGAACGCTTCGTTATTATGTGAGTGGCACGGCAGGCGATGATGTCACGCTTACTGCAAACAGCAAAATCCAACTTATTTTGGAGCGAATTTTGCAGCAGGCATATGAGGAGCAAAAGGCAAAAAGTGTTTCCGGAATGGTTATGAACGCGAAAACAAGCGAAGTGTTGGCAATTTCTTCCAAGCCAAGTTTTGACCTCAACTCTCCGCCACGAAAAGATTTAAAAGATTTGTTTGAGCAATCAAAAATGAAGGTTGTAACTGACACTTATGAGCCGGGCTCAACCTTCAAAATCTTAACCATTGCTGCCGCTTTGGAGGCGGGAGTTACAAATTTGAATGACCGCTTTTATTGCCCGGGATTTAGGATTGTTGACGGGCAAAGGATTAAGTGCTGGCGAAGCATTGGGCATGGCAGCCAAACACTCGCGGAGGCGTTCGCCAATTCCTGCAACTGCTGTTTCATGGACTTGGCGCTGAGGCTTGGTGTGGATAGGTTTTATGACTATATGCAAAAATTTGGCATAGGGCAAAAAACGGGAATAACAATCAAGGGCGAAAGTGGCGGAATTGTTATGCCAAAGCA
>CANRFP010000034.1 GCA_947629895.1 uncultured Clostridia bacterium
ACTCTCACTTTTATGGACGAAGAAAAGAGCAAATATTGGGAGCCATTTGCCGCTCTGCCAAACGAAAGACTTGAAACTTTGAAAATTTTGCACGATAATGGCATCAATACTTTTGCAAGTTTTGAGCCGACCATCGAACCGGAAGAAAGTTTGGCACTTATCCGCAAAACGCTGGAGCTTGACTGTGTTGACCACTATAAAATTGGCAAGATTAACAACTACAAAAGCGAGGACAAGTGGCAGGATTGGGCAAAATATCTGCAAGATTGCGTTAATTTGCTTAGGCCGACCGGCAAGCAAGTTTATTACAAATTTTGTTTGCGCCGGCTCGCGCCAAATGTTGAACTTTTGCCAGAAGAGAAAAATCCAGATGAGTTCATAGTGCGTGTGCTCGACGAAAGGAAACAGGCGAGCCTGTTTGATGGAGATTTGAAATGAAGACGGGATATTTGGAAAAATGAGAAGTTATCCGAAAGACAAAGGATATCGATTTGTTTCAATCGCACGATTTGCAAAGTTTTGGGACGGAGATACATATCAAAAACTCGCGCCGCCGGCGGAGATAATCAAAATCAAAGATGAAAAACTCTATGAGAAAATTTATTATGAAAAAGTGCTGTCAAAGTTGAATCCGCAGCAAGTTTTTGACGAACTTGGTGACAACGCAGTGCTTTTGTGTTACGAAAAATTTGCCGACATTGAAAATGGCACAACTTTTTGTCATCGCCGAATGGTTGCAAAATGGCTGGAAGAGAACTTGGGCATAAAGGTGGACGAGTTATGACTGTCTAAATTAAAGAAAATTACTTTGATATAACTTAGCCCCACAAAAACTCTTGTGTTAGGATTGGATAGCGGTTGTTCCGCCAAGCAAAACCTGAATCGGACATCTAAAAGTTTGGTTTAGGTTTATTTTAAAAATTGTTTTGGATTTTGTTTTCTAGAAGGATATAATTGTTTTGATTCTATGAAAGATTGGAAGATACAGCACAAAGTTGATGACGAAACATTAAAGCAACTGATTATGTTAGACAAAGATGCCTATGCCGCTAAAGATATAGGAAGTTTTTCTTTATGCAAAAAATGGCGGCAAGTCAACAGTGAAATTTATACGGTTTTAAAATTCCGAAATACAGTTGTGGGTTACATAAACTTTGTTCCACTAAAGGACGCTGTATTTAAAAAGTTTAAAAAAGGGCTAATGAAAGACTATGAACTGACTGAAAACGATATTTTGCCTTTTACGAAAGGACAAAGTTTAAACTGTTTGTTAATGTCAATCGTAATAAAAAAAGAATTTCGTGATAGCAAGGCAATAATATACTTAACGCAAGGCTTTACACAATTTTTAGAAAAATTGAAGTCCGAAGGTGTTCACATAAAAAACATTGTTCAAGATTGTGTCAGCATTGACGGAATTAAGTTTGTTATAAACTTCTTCGGTGCAGATTTTGTTTGTGAATCTCATCGTAATCGTGGGTTTGGCAAAATTTATGAAATCAATTTTAGTGAGCCAAGAAAATTTTATCCGCCAAAACTACGATATGAAGAGTTAAATGAAAAGAATTTGGAAACAATGGCAAAAATTCAATACGAAATTTTTAAAGACACTCAGAGTGTGGGTTATAGTGATTACAAAAATGCAACAAAACTAAAAAATAAACTTGCAAACAAACTTTTACCAAGGGATTTTCTTGTATATTATCAAGATGTTCCAGTTGGAATTGTGGGGCTGTATGAGATAGAAGGTTACCCGGATGATGTTTGGGTGGATTGGCTAGGTGTTTTGCCCGAATATCGTAATCGTGGCATAGGCACACAAATGCTTTTGCACATTTGTGAGGTCGCACGACAATACAAAAAGAAAAACATTAGACTTTATTCCTTTGGCAAAACCTATCCTTTAGGCGTAAGTATATATCGTAAAGTGATGCAAAGATGTGAGAAGTATCGAAACCTCAACGATGATATTAAATGGTTGGAAGAAATTGATTGTTTGCTTTTTAGTTCTAGTCTGATTGATAAACGCCCACAGTTATGGAAAAACAAGTTTATAGATGCAAAAAGCGAGAAAAAAATCCACAGACAAAGTTTGAGGATGCTCAAACAGGACAATATTATTTGATATATAATTGCTCAACTTTTTATTCTATCTTTTATGAATTCATTTAAAATTGCTTTTATATAACTTTGTCCCACAAAAATTCTTGTGTTAGGATTGGATGGCGTTCGCTCCGCCAACAAATTGTCGTTTGAACACAAACGGCAATTTTTTGTTTTCTTCAATCAAAATTCATTGAGGGGAATGGCATTGATATAATAAACGCTGATTTTCTAATCTCAAGATTTTAAACTTGCTTTAAATCCATAATGGGCCGCAAATTTTTTGTAAATTCTGTTAGCAGTAACAACAATATCGTTTTGAAATTTAATCATTTTTCTTTTAGTAAGAGTGCTATCTATAAAGCCACTATGGACAATGTTGTTTCTTAAATCTATTAGTTCGTCTATTTCTTTCTCAAGATTTTTTTGTTATAAGGTTTTAAAAATGCTTCAGAAATGGACAATTTGGGGTCTAAGTTTTTAAAATTTTCTATAATAATAGAAGGCCTTTGAAAAGATAATTTACTTACAATACAATCTTCAACCGTGCTTTTCCCATTTTTAATTTTGAGCAGGTCTTCTTTAGTAAGCCTGTCCACTTTTAGCATTTTGTTCTCAGTTTTGCCAAATTTAAAAATCGCAAGGAAAGAACTTTTAAGATAGTTTTCCCATGCGCCTATAATATATGGAAGTTGAATATTATTAGATACAATTACCGGCCTCCATCCATCTATTTCAGGCAAAACGCCTGTTGCGTCGCTGTAAATGTTCCCCGCACTAGCGCCATGATCAATATGCTTATCAATAAAATCATTAAAAATTTTTATAGGCAACAACGAATCATTTAATATCGATATTTGTTTGTAAAGAGCTATTGAAAGTGGAGTTTTTTTATCGCCTGCATTTCCTTCATCTAAATATTTTCTTCCCTCATCAGTATTAAAACTTCCACCAAAAAATTCTTTTAGAATTTTTACTGTTTCGTTTTGTTTTTTTAATTCAAATATATTCCTGCCAGCGCCAGTTCGAGTGGTTATATGGTATTTATCGTTCTCTTTTGAAATACATAATTGCACTCCAACATAGGCTAGGCTGTCATCATCCGGGGCCCAAATAAAAAACCTGTCACCATGGTTTGATGTCAGTTCTTTATATCCAAGCTGTTTTATTATCCAGATTATTTGTTTTAATTTTACGTCAGACTTTATAAAATTAACAGTTGACAAGCTCATATTTAAAGTTCCTTTAAAATTGTATAAAATTTTTGGTGAAATTTTTATTATATTTCATTCATAAACTTTGCCGATTTTGTTTGTTGTGAATAACCCATATTCGCTCTCACTTATAACTTTTTCCATAACTCATTATAGCATCAATTTTTGTAAAATCACACTAAACATATAGAAATTTCAAGATTTTGTGCTATAATTTTTGCATGGGTGTGATTTATAGGCCTTGCGGCATGGCGAGGGAATATAGTCCGTTTGCGCTGAACATTTATATCGGGTGCAGCCATAGATGTAGATATTGTTATGCGCCGCACACTTTACAAAAATCAAGCGCGGCATATTTTGGCAAGCCTGAACCACGAAAAGATATTTTGAAATATTTGGAAAAAGACCTGCAAAAGAATGTTTACAAAATGCAGGTGCTTTTGTCTTTTGTTGGAGATGTCTATTGTGACAACGCGGACGACAGCGTCACAACGCGCGAAGTGTTGAAGATGCTGAGCGCTTATCATGTGCCGGTGGCAGTGCTGTCAAAGGGCGGAAAGAAAATGCTGCGGGATTTGGACGTTTTCAAAACTTTTTGCGATCGCATAACAGTCGGAACAACGTTGACATTTTTGGACGAAGAAAAAAGCAAATATTGGGAGCCTTTCGCCGCGCTTCCAAGCGAGAGACTTGAAACTTTGAAAATTTTGCACGACAATGGCATCAAGACTTTTGCAAGTTTTGAGCCGACCATTGAGCCGGAAGAAAGTTTGGCGCTTATTCGAAAAACGTTAGAACTCGACTGTGTGGACCATTATAAAATTGGAAAAATCAACAACTACAAAAGCGAAGATAAGTGGCAGGATTGGCCAAAATATCTGCAAGATTGCGTGGATTTGCTTAGGCCGACTGGGAAGCAAGTTTATTACAAATTTTGCTTGCGAAAACTTGCGCCAAATGTTGAACTTTTGCCAGAGGAGAAAAATCCGGACGAGTACATAGTCCGGGCCGAAGACAAGAGTGTGCAAACAAGTTTGTTTGATGGAGATGCGAAATGAAAACGGGATATTTTGGAAAAATGAGAAGTTATCCGAAAGACAAGGGCTATCGTTTTGTTTCAATCGCGAGATTTGCAAAGTTTTGGGACGGAGATACATATCAAAAACTCGCACCGCCGGCGGAGATAATCAAAATCAAAGATGAAAAACTTTATGAGAAAACTTATTATGAAAAAGTGCTGTCAAAGTTGAATCCGCAGCAAGTTTTTGACGAACTTGGCGATAACGCAGTTTTGCTTTGTTATGAGAAATATGCCGACATTGAAAATGGCACAACATTTTGCCATCGCCGAATGGTGGCAAAGTGGCTTGAGGACAACTTGGGTATAAAGGTGGACGAGTTATGATTTTAAGCGTTTCGAGGCGGACGGATGTGCCGGCGTTTTATAGCGATTGGTTTTTTGATAGGCTGAAAGAGGGCTTTGTGCTTGTGCCAAATCCTATCAATCAGCAAAAGATTGCGCGGATTGAGTTGAAGCCAATCAAAATCAAAAGCATAGAGGAAGATATGCTTGGCAACAAAAAAGTTGAGATGAGCGGAAATTTGGAAGGAATTGTCTTTTGGACAAAAAATCCGCGACCGATGATGAGCCGACTCCAAGAACTTGGGGACACTAAATATTATTTTCTTTACACGCTTAATCCTTATCCGGCGAAAATTGAGGCCAATTTGCCAAGTTTGGAGGAGCGAATTGAAAGTTTTAAAGAACTCTCAAAATTTTGCCCTGTTATTTGGCGCTATGATCCGATTTTGCTTGCGGACGGCATTGATGTGGATTGGCACATTGAACATTTTACCAAATTGTGCGAGAGTCTGAAAGGATACGCAAAGCACTGCAAAATCAGTTTTGTGATTGAAAGTTATTCGGGTTGCTCGAAGAGTGTTTGGGCGCCAAATCTCACGCAAAAGCACCAAATTTTGTCCGCATTTTCAAAGATTGCAAAACAAAACGGAATTCAAATTGAGGCGTGTGCGGAGAGTGGCGATTGGAGCACTTATGACATTGCGCCAAGCAAGTGCATTGACGGTGAAATTTTTGAGAAATTGCTCACTGAAAAATTTGCTGCACAAAATTTGACCGTGAAACGAAAGAACAATAAACTTGACGGGCAGCGAAAATTCTGCGGCTGTATGCCGTCCATTGACATTGGCCGCTGCATTAAAATTTGTTTGAATTTGCTTTCCAAAATGATATATTATTAAGCGGAGGTGGGAAAGATGAAAAAATATTATGAAGCATATGAGGATCGTTACAAAAAAGTTCACAGTGAAAAAGGGCTTGCTTGGGCTGGCGAAGGGCACAGCCCAACAATAGAAAAACTGTTGCGAAAATATGGGGCGGACGAAAAATCGTCTATTTTGGAAGTGGGCTGCGGCGAAGGGCAAAATGCGATATATTTGCTCTCAAAAGGCTATGACGTAATTGCAAGCGACGTGTCTCCAGAAGCTATCAACTGGTGCAAGAAAAAAGCCTTGGAAAAAGGAGTAAATGAAAAGGCGTTTTTTGTAATGGACATTTTGTCCAACAAACTCAGAGAAAAATTTGATTTCATTTATTCCGTGGCCGTCTTGCACATGCTGGTTGAAGACAAGGACAGGCAAAAGTTTTTGAAATTCATTTTCGACCATTTAAAAACCGAAGGAAAGGCATTCATCGTGATTATGGGTGACGGTGTGACAACAAGAAAAACGGACAAAACAAAAGCCTTTGAACTTGCCGCTCGTCAATTTGGGGACGAAACAATCCAGGTCGCAACAACATCTTGTCGAATGGTGACAAAAGACGAATTTGCAAAAGAAATCGAGGCCGCAAATTTGAAGATTATGAATTTGGAACTTGACCACACCATTGCCGGCTTTGAAGTGTCCATGGTGGCAGAAGTTGAAAGAAAAAAGTGATTGTTTTAAAAACAAGATCAAACAGAACAAGATTGTTCCCCAATCCAATTAAAAGTGTCCAATGAGGTTAATTTTGAAACAAAAAAATGACAGGCCCGTCAAGCTTGTCTTTTTCATTGAATTTAATAAGGCAAAATTTGAATGAAGGCTTGTTTTTCTGCGCCGTTGTCCATGTGGTGATCGTCAAACCACATAAGGAAAAATCGGTCGGCGGGAACATAGGTGTAGCCATCTTTTTCGCCGTCATTAAGGTCGCTCGGGTCGGCAAAAATCAAAATGTCCTCTTCGGGATTTTTTGAATTGACTTCATCAAAGCCAATGAGCACGCGATAATGCCCGCCATAGTCACAATTTTCCACAATGATTGGCGCACCTTGGTCAATGCTTTTGATTGCAAAGCTTTTGAAGCCCTCGTAGGTTGAAAAACAAACGCCATTTTCGTCTTTCAAATCATATGTTGAAACAATTTTGTGGCCGACAATTTTGCGCAGCGCATCCAAGAGGTCAATCAGCCTTGTTCCGACCGGCTTTTGAAATTGAGTGTTGCAAAGTTTTGCCATTTCAAGTTCGGCGGGGGGGGTGATTCCAAGATGAGAAAGCACCATCATGGCGCAAACGGGCGCGCAGGTGAAATCGGTCGTTTGGAGCATTGTTTTGAAATGAGAAATGATATGCAGCCCACCGCCACTTTTCATGTTGAAAAAATCAAATGATTTGTAATATTTGTTTCCCATAAAGCACCATTAGTTTTGAAATTATATATAAATATTACAACAAAAACTCAAGTTTTGCAAAGAATTTAGAAATCATTTTTTCAAAAGCGTGCGAAAGTCAATGTCAAGTGCGCGTGCAATTCGGAAAATTGCGACCAGCCTAAAATTTGTTTTCCCTGACATGATTTTGTCAAACGTTTTTGTCGCAATTTTGCACTTTTTGCAAAAAGCCGTTTTTGAAAGATTGTTCTCTTTCAAATAGCCTTCCAAAAATTCAACATTGATGCAGTTTTTGTTATCATTTTGATTTATTTTGATTTGATTCATAAAATTCTCCATACAACAACATTCGTTGTTGTATTTATTATATCAACCACAAATGTAGTTAGTCAAGCAAAATCAACAACATTTGTATTAAAATTTAAAAGATGAAAAATGATTTTGCAAGTAGATTAAAAGAACTTCGACAAGAAAAAGGGTTGAGCCAGATGCAGTTGTCCAAAGAACTAGGCGGACAAATCAGCGCAGCCGCAATTGGCTTTTGGGAGAAAAGAACTCGAGTGCCAAATTTGGATGCGGTTGTTTTGTTAGCAAATTATTTTGGTGTATCAATCGACTATCTTGCAGGAGTTGAAGATTAAATGTTGAATGACCGATTGAAAATGTTAAGAAATGAAAAAGGAGTCTCGCAAAAAGAAGTGGCAAAGGCCATTGGTGTCACACTCAGTGCCTATTCGAATTATGAGCAAGGCATTCGCGAGCCGTCATATGAAATTTTGATAAAACTTTGCAAATATTTTCAGGTTTCGGCAGATTATTTGTTGGGTTTGGAAGACTAAATTTCAAGAATAAACCTCCTCCGTTTTGGAAAAACTATCAAAATGGAGGATTTTTTTATGAAATTTAATCCGTTTTTGGAAAAACCAAAGAAACTTGAAAGCATCATCATGAGTTGGAAGGACCTTGCGCCAAAACCTTACAAAAAATTTGAAAGCAGTCCATACACGCGCGTGAGGTGCATCTTGATGAACGGCACGGAATATGAGGCGGTGTGGTTTTCGCATCAGTTTCACAGGCATTGCGCCGACAACGACTTGCGCCGAAAACTTGCGCTTGTGCGAAGAAGCGAACAGCAGCAACAAAAGGTGATTGCCGGGCTGAAACCGGTGGACGAAAACTTGCTTGAAACGACGATTGGATATGAGCAACTTGCTGTGGACTTGACGGCATTTCTGGCGCAACACGTCAAGGACAAGCACGTGAAAGATGCGCTGGATTTTGCGCTTTTGGAGGACTTTGACCATCTTTATCGCTATTCCAATCTTTTGGAAACCGACATGGGCGCGAAGGCGGAGGACTATGTGGGCGACTACACCGAGATCACGCCGGGCAGGCCGACCATTTCGCATCACCGCCACCCATATGACAGCGTGCGCGCGCCGATTGACAACAAAAAAGCCGACCCTTTCACAAAATGCGCAGTGTCAATCATCACCGCCGCCGAACAGCAGACGATGAACTATTACATGAATCTTGGCAGTTTCTATAAAAATCAAAAAGGGCGGGAGCTTTACACTGAAATTGGCATGGTGGAAGAGCAGCATGTTTCGCAGTATGGCAGTTTGATTGACCCGAACCCGAGTTGGTTTGAGATGTGCTTGATGCATGAATATATTGAATGCTATTTATATTATTCCATGCTATCCGACGAAAGCGACCCGAACGTCAAAAAGATTTGGGAGCGATTTTTGGAACAAGAAATCGCGCACTTGCATGCCGCCGCGGACAATTTGAGAAAATATGAGAAAAAAGATTGGCAACAAGTCATTCCAAATGGAGAATTTCCGGAACTTATTGCGTTCAAGTCCAACACCGAATATATCCGCAAAATTTTGAGGGGGACAGTTGAGAACACTGCGTATCGCGAGGACTATTGTGATGTCAATGACCTGCCTGACGACGCAAACTTTTTCAAATATCAAAACAAGGTCAATGCGCATCCAGAGGACGAAGCGGGACACACCACAATCAAAGACCACATCGCACAGTTTGGAGAGGACTATCGCTTTGAGACCAAGCCAAATCCGGTCAAAGATTTGCAAGACCGCAAAAGTGACAACAACACCCTCGGCCGCGTGAAGACAAAAAAGTGAGATGTGAAATGAAAAGAAGAAACAAAAATCAAAAAATGAAAAAACGGCGTTTTTGCCGTTTTATTTTGTCTTTGTCTTGCTTTTTGATTGCGATTTCTTTTCGGCAAAGGCCTCCAATTTTTCCACGATTGTCTCTTTTGCGTGGCCGATGTTGGAGAGACTCAACTGCATATCTTCGGCAATTTGTGAGTCGGTCATTTTGTCAGCATAGGCTTTCATGAGGATCATTTGATGGGACAAACACAGCGTTGGCCTAAACTTTCTCATCAAGACTTTTTCGCCGCCGGCCTTTTCCACAAGTTCTGGTGTAATGAAAGGCTTTCTCTCTCGCTTTCGTGAAAGCGTTGTGATTTTTTCAACTTCTTCGAAGGCCATTTTCTCAAAGTCTTCTGGGTGAATTTGTTCGAAGCCGCGCTTGACATAAAAGTCCTTGACCGCTTTGTCAAAATCTTCAAAGTTGGCTTTGAATGTCTCAAGTTTAGGAAGGATTTCGTTGTTTAATCTCTGTCTTATTCTGGTTATTTTTGTTTGAATATCAACTTGGTCAAAATAAGATGAAGAGCGGTATTTCCTTTCATATGAAAACAGATGAGCAAAATTTTTCATTGGTTGCCCTTCAAGCACAACACCTTCAAAAATTTCCCTGTCGGCGTTGGTGATGATTTGTGGCAAAAACACCTCTCTCAAAAATGCGACGCCGCCATATTCACTTAGGACTTTTTGTCTTAAAGAATTTTTTTTGGAAGAGAGAAGCTGACCGCGACTTTTTGAAAGATATTCTTCCGCCATTTTGTCAATCTTTTCAAGTTCTTCAAAATTTGTGCTTTCAAGTTTTTTCAATAAAATTTTTTCTTGCGCAACAATGAATGTTGGTTCCGTATGCAAATATTCTGCTGCGGCAGAATATGTTGCAATGGATTGTTTGATATACAACAAATCAAAAGTTTCTCTTTGCTTTTCTGGCAAAATCGGCAAAAAATATTTGGCAAGTTTTTCCTTTCCGCCATATTGTTTGACAATTTGTCTGCGTCTTTCAACTTGGTCAAAGTCAATTTTTCTTTCGGCTATGTCCACGTTTTCACCATTTTTCAACATGTTTTTGTTGTCCAGAAAATCAACAAGGGTTTCAAAATTTGTGGCCGCCAATTTTTCTTTCACAGTTTTTAAAGTAGTGGCAAAATGAGTTTGTGAAACACCTGCTTTCTCCGCCAACTCCTTTTTTGGCTGCCCTTCAAATTGCAAAACGCCAAAAATAAAAATTTTCTTTTGCACTTGGGTGAGAGTCGGCACAAAATATTTTTGCAAGAAAAACCTTCCGCCAAATTGCTCAATGTATCTTTCGTTTCGATTGATTTCTTGTGTTTGTTTCAGGGTTGGCTTCCAAGGCTTTGGAAGTTTTCCCTCCGCTTGCATTTGTTTCAATTTTTTGACATTTTGTTCGAGTTTTTTTAAGGCTATGCCCCTACATTTCGACGCATGGGTTTCGTTCATTCCCACAATTTCAGCAATTTCAGCAAAAGACTGTCCGCGATAATTTAAAACTGTTGCATCAAAAATTTTTTGTTCGGCTGGGGAAAGCGTTGGAAGAAAATATTGCCTCAAAAACTCTCTGCCATATTTTTCAAAAAGCTTTGCATTTTCTTCAAGAAATTGCAAATTTGTTCCATTCAATTTGATGCCTTTAAGTTCTTTGTCCAAAGCGGTTGGGCCTTCAAGGTACATTCTCAAAACTTTCTTTTGAACTTCTTTTATATCTCGTGAAATACAGGGCTGGGGACTTTTAAATTGCTCAGCAATTTTGCCTTGCGTTTTGTTTTGAAAAAATTTTGCAACAAACAAATCTCTTTCATATCTTGAAAGCAGCGGCAAGATTTCTTTTTGAATGTATTGCAACTCCAATTTGTCGTGCAAAACATCAAACTCACGCATGGTTGACGGAATTCGATCACCTTGATTTGTTTTGGAATCGTCGCCGGATTTGTCTTTCAACAGCGCGTCCAAACTTTTTTTGGTCCTAACAGAGTGTTGCCCTCTATATATATGAGATATTTTGCTTCGCAATTGATGAGAATAATATGTTGAAAACAAAAATTTAAACTTGTCTGGGTCAAATTCGTCGATGGATTTAATCAAAACTTCCGTGCCAATTTCAAGCAAATCTTCAAACGACGGGTTGATTTGGTCCTCAAATTCAACATATTTTTTGCAATATTTGCCGACAAGTTTTTGAACCAGGCCCAATTGTCCATAAATCAATTTTTCGCGAATTTCTTTGTCGCCATATTTGTGATATTCTCGCAAAAGTCTTGCACTTTCTTCTTTTGGCAGGGCGGCAGGTCGAGTGCCATAATCCCACAGATAGAAGCCTGTTTTCTCGTCTTTCATGTTTTTTCCCTTTTATGAAAACATTTTAGATGATTTTTGACAATTTGTCAAGACTCAATTTAGAAAAATTCGACATAAAAAAGGAGTTTGTGCAAAAAAAACGGCAATCGCCGTTTTTCAAAAAATTTGTTTTTTTTGGAGCGCCCCTCTTTACAATTTTTCTGCAACGTCCCAAGCGCGCCAAATGACAGTGCGCAAACTTCCAACGGAAAGCGCATCGCCAACAATGTGAACGTGTTTGCTTGCTTTGAAGGCTGGGGCTGGAACATATCCAACTGCCGAGATCACGCTGTCGCACAAAAGTTTGGTCTCTTGACCTTTTTCGTCCACGATGACCACGCCGTCCGCATCAATTTGTTTGCATTTTGAAAGCAGGTGCACGGGAATATTGTTAGATTTCATAAAGTCACGCAGGAAGGAGGAGTTTGCAAGACTCAGTTTGTTTGTCACCATAAGGTCTTGCATCGTCTCAACAATTTCCGGCTTTTTGCCGTCATTGAAAAGTTGCATTGCAATTTCGCAGCCCGTTGAGCCGCCGCCGATGATCACAACTCTTTCGCCAACTTTTGCGCCGTTCAAAAAGTCGACAGCCTCAATCGCTTTGTCAAAGCCCGGAATGTTCAGTTTTCGAGCCTTTGCGCCGGTTGCGACAACAATTTCGTCAGCGTCAAGTGCGGAAAGGTCGGTGATTTTCGTTCCAAACTTCACCTCAATGCCCATGTCAGCGATTTGTTTGCGATACCACTTCACAAGGCGCTTGTCGGCATCTTTAAAATCCGGTGCGGAAGCGGGAACAAACACTCCGCCCAGCTCGT
>CANRFP010000035.1 GCA_947629895.1 uncultured Clostridia bacterium
CCCGCTTTGAACTTGTTGGCGGCGAAACAACAAGGCAGGGCAAAGTGAATTTTATTTGCGACAATCCAATTGTGAAACAACATTTAAATGTTTGCATTAAAGATATAAACAATTGCAGCGAATGCGTTAAGTGCAAGCGCACCATGTTGAATTTGATGCTGGCAGGAAAACTTGAAGAATATGGTGCTTGCTTTGATTTGTCCAATTTAAAAAAGAGAAAGCACAGGCTGATTTTGTGGGCAATCACTCACAAGCACTTGGTTGACATTCAAGAAATTTGCACACTTTTAAAAAAGCAAAAAATGATGAACTTATTTGAACGCATTCTCAACTTTGTTTGTTTCACCACAAAAAAATAACCAAAAGCAGGAACACTTCCTGCTTTTATATTTTCTTTAAGCATTTAAATGCTTTGTCAAATTCGCTTGTTTGCAATTCTTTCATAAACAAATCACGTTGTAACGGCCTTTTGCAAGACTTGGAGTAGGATTTGTTGAATCTTCTCGCCAAAGAAACTTTTGCAGGCATACAAACAATCTTATCTTTTATTTTGTTAAACAGTTCCATTCCTTTTTGTGTGTGAATGACAACATATGACAAACCCTTGTCATCAAAAGTTTTTTTATATCCCCTATCTGCGCCCCAAAAATCCGCCAAAGTTATGTCACTGGCGCGTTGTTCACCTTTAAACGCACAGTCATAGCAAGAATTTCTTAAACACACATCTTTTAGGAAAATCTTGAAAAATTCATCATTTCCGTGAAGCGTTTTGTAGCTTTGTCCATTTTCAAAATCAATTTTCATCGAATAATTAAGCCAGCCAGTGGACTTGTCTCTAAACGCAACTTTGTTTATATTTGAATTGAAACTTTTGCTTAGATGCTCTTTATATTTTTCCCACGCAAGCGGCGATGGCACTCCGTGACATATTATATCTTGCAGCCAAAGATTGTCATAGTCCTTTCCCAAAAAGTTTTTGAGGCCACCAATTTGGCATGGCGTTCCTGTGAACAAAACCTTTTTGCCTTCGTTTAAAAGCGTTCGCGCTTTCAAAAAACAATCGCCAATTTCGCTTTGAACATATTTGGAGCCTCTTAATTTTTGCAACTGAGAAATTTCGCTGACGCAAATGTGCTTCACCTTCAAGTTCTCGTCAAAGGCTGCACCAAAAACGTGTCCTCCTCCCTTAATTATTTCCTCTGCAAGCAAAGTGAATATTCCGCCAGAGGAACTTTGCATCCTAACGTTTATGTCCTTGTTGAAACATGCATATCTTTGTGGTTTGTTTTGCCTTTTTATTTGTTTATGTAACAACGGGCAGGTTTTGATGCAAAGTCCGCATTTCACACACCTTGTTTTGTCAATTTGCGGATACAAAAAGCCCTCATCATTTGCAACCATTTTTATGCACTTTTGAGGACATATGCTTGCACACGCATGACAACCATTACATCGCTTTGGAACTTCCAACATTGTTTTGGCTCCTTTCGTTTATCATTTTTTTCAAATATTTCATGCTTTCTTTTCGTAAATTTTCAAGTTTTTTGTTTATTTCGGCATAATCAAGCGTGAATATCTTGTTTTTGTCCAAATTTTCAAATCTTCTGTCCTCAACACCCAATTTTTCAAACAAAGTTTTAAATCTGCTGCTCATGTCAAGTTTATGTTTTCTTTCAAACATAACAAAAGGCTTTTCAAACAAAATTGAAAACACGCAGCCATGAAATGAATCTGTGCATATCAAATTTGCCTGGGAAAATAAGGCGACAAATTTTTCTGGTCTTGCGATAAAAAGTGTTTTGTCGTTCGCATCATTAAGGTTTATCACTTCCATGTTGTTTTCTTTGGCAATAGAAAAAACTTGCTCCTGAAAAGCCTTACTTTCTCCTAAAAAATATGTTAATATATATGGTTTTCGATTTTCTTGTTCTTTTTGGCAAAAGGCAATCCAATCCTGTTTATTCACAAGCAAAGTTGGGTCTAAATTCACGCACGCAACATTTTCTTTCAAAAGTTTATCAACTATTGTTTTGCTGGCCTCCTCCCTTAGCGAAAGATACTCAAAATTTTGCAATGCTTTTTTATATCTTCCTTTAAATCTTAATGGAAGTTTTGAAATTGCTATGCTTGCAGCATAAGATGCGCGCTTTTCTTTATCAGCGAAATTTAAGAACGTCACATAAAAATTGGTTATAAAATAAGGATTCCAAATTTGGTCGCTTCCCGCTATAAACAAATCATATTGGCTGTTGACTGCGCACAACTCTTCCTTGTTTTTATATAATATATTCTTAAAAGACGTTTTTTCTTCTGTGAACTTGTCAAACTGTTTTGCCCTTTCTTTTAAAAGTTTGGGCCGTTTTTCTTTCCACTTTTTGTTTCTTTTGTCACCATGAATTGTAACAATACGCAACTCCTCCGCCTGCACTCCCAACTTTTTTAAAACAAATTGAAGTGCCCAACATTGCAGCCTGTTGCCATAATTGATGTCATCATGAATTGTGATTATTCCCACTTTTTTGTTGTTTTGCATAATAATCCTCTCACAAAGAGAATAACACAGAATCCCCAAATTTTCAAAGCATTTTTAAACCTATTTTGATTTTATGTTTAGAAAATAAAGAGGCTGAACTATTACATTTTTTTATTTTTCTTTTTTTTAATTTTGCAAATATAGGCGGTTTTGAGTGAGAAGTGGATAAGAGAAAAGTTGGGTGGAGTTTAAATTTTCTTTATGCATGTCCACCCCAACAATTTGGCTGTTGTTGTAGGTGGTGTAATAATAAATTCCTTTGTTTGTGTTGCAGCAAGAAGAATAAATGGTGTGTTCAAAGCCCTTTTCCACTTTGCAACACCCCTTTTGCTGCTCAACTGAGCCCAATATGTGAAAGAATTGGTTGACGCTTTCAACTTCGCTGTCGCCCGAAATTGAATTTAACTTTGTGAAAGCGGCCTTAACAAATCTGGATGCAGAGGACAAATCCCCTGGAAGCCCAATGCCACCCATGCCGCGGCTGTATGGCGAAAGAGCAAAATTGTTTGCAAATCTGTTTGTTGCCTCCTCGCGCGTGACATTAAGATAGTTGCAAAGGTTTGTCATGTGAAAATCAAAAGTTGGATTGTTTGTCAAAACGCCAACGGGATCGTCATGCACCACAACACCATTTTTTAGTGGCTCAACCACAATGCTTTCCTTGTAATCTGAAATAAGCCAATGCAAAGGTGAGTGCGGAAGGCTGTCCGAAAAATTCTCGTCAAAAATGTTTATGTTTGAAAGAAGTTTGCGTGTTTCGCTCACGCTTTTGCAGTTTGCCAAAATGTAAGGAATAAATTCAAAAGGCGCAACATTATCTTTGCCGCGCATCTTTTTTGGATAGAATGCGTTGCCCGGAAAGTTTAATCCCGCAATGCTTAACCCCTTTTCATTTGTGGCATCATAATATAAAGGATAATCATTTTGCACAAACGCCATGCCAATCATGGCATAATGCTTAAAATTTTTGCCCATACATCGAAATTTGAAAGGAAAACTTCTTGGCGTAACCGTGACTGTTTCATTGTAAGAAAATTCATAGTCCAAATTTCTGCCAAAATAAAAATCTTTTGTTTTGTATGTTATTGCTGTGCACATAAAAGCCTCCCAATACGCTAATTATATCAAACTTTGTTGTTTTTACAAACCTTTTTGCATTAAATCCTTTTCATTTATCGCATTTTAAACTTAAAAAAAGTGCAAATAACTGCACCTTTTTGAAATTAAACAAAAAACTCCCAAAATGGGAGTTTGTTAATTTAATGAACGTTCTTTTGATTTTGAAATTTCTTCAACACGAACGGTGAATTCTCTTTTTTCAACACTGTAATTTACAACATCACCCTTCTTTTTGCCATATAAAGCCTCGCCAAGTGGGCTGTTAATTGATGCCTCAGCCACATCGGCCTTATAGTTTACGTCATAACTTGCCACAAGTCTAACCTTAAAACTGTCATTCACTTGCTGATTATAAATTGTGACAACATCGCCAATGTCAACTCTATCCTGAAGCCCGTGCCCCTTAACAATTTCAACCTTTCCTTGTGCTTTTTTTAAATCAGTAATTTCTCGATTGAGCAAATTTACTTGCTGTTTTGCATCATCATAGGCAGAGTTTTCGTTGCTTGTTAATAAAGCCTCTTCACCAACTCTCAGCATTGCCGCTTTTCTTTTTTGTTCAAGTTCTTTGATTCTTGCATCCATCTCTTGAAACCCTTTTTTGTCTAATTTCATTTGTATCAAACCTCCAAGCGCTTATTATACCACTTTCGACATAAAAATACAATACTTTTCTTAAAAATTTATTCCAAACTTTTAAGGGATGCGTTCATGTCGGTTTTAACAATCTTTTTTCTTAAAAGAATGGTGGAAAGGAAGGTGAAAAGCATCATCAAAATTGGACCAATTATCCAAGTGAACCAATTCACATCCCCCACCGAGCCAAAATCTATGAACCCAAACACAAAGGACATAAACCAATATGCAAGCGGAATGCCAAGAAGCGCGCCAACAACACTCATGATGTATATTTCACGATATATATAGCCGCAAACCTCTTTGTTGTTGTAGCCAAGCACCATAAGCGTGGCAATTTCGCGATTTCTTTCGCTGATGTTGATGTTTGCAAGATTGTATATGACAAGGGCGCTTAAAATTCCCGCAAAGGCAATCAGTGCAACCGCCAGCATGATGAGTGCTGCGCCTGCCTCCAATTTGATTGTGTTGTCCAACAGTCCAAGCCCCGAAAGCACAAGCACGGTTGAGCCAACAATGGAAACAACTGTCATGAAAAACCTGCTTTTGAAAAGCAAAACATTTCTAAGGCAAGATTTGTATTTGAAACTCAATCTGTTCCAGAAAAATGGGATGCGTTCAAGAATAACCTTTTTGCCTGCCTTTGGTGCTTTTGGCGTGAGAAGTTTTGCTGGCTTTTGCTTAACCATTTTAAGCCCTGTGAAGAAAGTGACAACAAGTGCGGCGCACAAAATTATTCCAAGCGTGATGCCAAAATAGCCAAAACTTACGCCAGAAATGAAGCTTGGCATGAAATATTGTGTGTCAAAAGATGCGTATATGAAATAGGTGAGGAAAATTCCAACCGGAAGTCCAACTGCGCCGCCCAAAATTGATGCCGCAAAGATGAAAAGCAGATAGCGGCTTAAAATTTTAAAGTTGCCAAATCCAAGCGTTTTTAGGCAAGCAATTTGCCCTCGCTCTTCGTCCAAAAGCCTTGTCATGGTTGAAAAAACAACAAGCGCAGTTACAAGCAGAAAGAATATAACAAAAATGATTGCAATGTCGCCCACCTTATCCGCATAGGCATGAAGAGAACAAATGCCATAGTTTTCATATAAGGACAAAATTTGCTCTTTTGGCACTGACAAAGTGTTTGACAACTCCTCTTTAAGTTGGTTTATTGTGGTTTTGTAGTTTTGGCTAAACGCTCCAAAAAGCGCTCTATCTGACAAGGCGATGAAGGCATCAGTTATAAATGTGTTTTTTGGTCTGTTTAAAAATATGCAATAGTCAATGTTTTTGTCTTCAATAAAACTTGGCTCACTGTCTTTAATCAATAGCATTGGGCTTTGAACTATGCCGCTGACATAAAAAGTGGTTTTGCCAGCAAGCATATTTAACTGCGAATTTTCAAGCATCACCTCTTGCCTTAAATTAAAACTTTTAAGCCCCTTTGAGCCGGCCGCCACCAAAATTTCTTCGTCAACAGTTGGCAAAATTCCGCTCACAAGGGTGAGTTTATTCACGGTTATGTTTTCAAGGTCCATCATGTAAACTCTGTAAATATTTCCGTCAATTTCATAATCATTGCAAAAAGCGAACATAACATTTTCTTCGCCAAACTTATCTTTTAGGCTTTGTTTGTTCTTCTCAGCATTTGAACTGAAAGGCAAAAACGCGCTCTCGCTTTTGATATTCAAATCCGAAACGTTTTGCGAAATGTAGTAGTTGTTGAAATTTGTGTCAATCTTGCCTTTAACTTCTCCTAAGCCCGACATAAAACCAACGCTGACAATTATTATTCCCATCAGCGTCAAAAACCTTATGAGGTGCTTTCTAAACATTCGCAAAGCAGATTTAAAATATCGACTTTTCACCACTCAATCTCCATAATTGGTTTTGGTTTTTTGTTTTTCTCGTCCTTCTCAATTTGACCATTTTTGATGTATATCACCCTGTCTGCCATCTCTTTTAGGGCTTGATTGTGCGTCACAACCACAACAAGTTTGTTTTGCTGTTTTGATGTTTCATATAAAAGTTGCAAAATGTTTTTACCTGTTATGTAATCCAGCGCGCCGGTTGGCTCGTCACACAAAAGAATTTTTGGATTTTTGGCTATTGCTCGCGCAATGCTCACCCTTTGTTGCTCCCCGCCAGAAAGTTGTGCCGGAAAGTTTTTGAATTTGCTTGCCAGCCCCACAGAAGTTAACACCTCTTCCGGCGAAAGCGCATTTTTGCAAATTTCGGTTGCAAGTTCAACATTTTCAAGCGCCGTGAGGTTTGGCATGAGGTTGTAAAACTGAAAAACAAAGCCAATGTCGCCCCGTCTGTAATATGTAAGTTCCTTTTCATTGAAATTTGAAATTTCTTTGCCGTCAAGCACAATTTTGCCGCTGGTTATTGTGTCCATGCCGCCAAGCAAATTTAAAAGAGTTGTTTTTCCCGCTCCACTTGGGCCAAGAATAACCACAAATTCCCCATTTTCTAGTTCAAAAGAAACATCTGACAACGCCAAAAAGCCGCCAGCATCAGTTTTGTATTCTTTTGTTACATTTTCAAGTTTTAAAAATGCCATTTTTGTCTCCTCAAGTTTTTTATATGCAAAAAATTGACTAGTCAACCACTGCCTAATTATTGCACACAAGCCCACTTATTGTCAAGCATTTTTATTTTTGGTATTGACAAATGAAAGAAAAAATCGTATAATTTTTCTATGATAAATGAAGAAGAAACTATAAGCAGGCTTTATAGGGTGTTTATGGACGGTTATCGCCCTTCCAGAATAGCCCAGTCCTACAAAAAAATACTTAAAATTGGAAACAAAACGGTTAGACCAACTGATATGATAAATTGTTTTGCACATGCCTTTTTTAATCTAACAAACGGCATTTTGATTGAATATGGCTTTAAAATACAAGACTCTTCTTCCTTTGCAAATTTGCCAATATTTCTTGGCCCGGCATGTTGCCTTGACAGCGCAATTTATTTTGCTGAAAATGTTGGCCTTGATGTTGAAGAGTGCAACAGAAATGACCCAATAAAACATTACGGTTCTTGGAAAGTTGACGCTTATTTTGATTCCAACCGCCCCGACTATCATTTCTTCTTGCAAGAGTCTGAAGGAATTTATTCTCACAAAATGGGATTTATTGGAGGTTTGAATGTTATGCTGCATCAGCCAAACCTTGATTTCAAAGGCTATGAATATCAAGCCACTTATATGGTGACAAACAGAAACACTTCTGCTTCCAACAAATACAACAAGCCCCTATCCTTACACACAACCACTTTTACAAAATTGGGATATTGACAAAGCCATAAAAAAGTGTTAAACTTAAATTATGGTTAATAACGAGAAAACAATCAGCAAACTTCATGAAGTTTTTAAAGCCGGCTATCGCCCATCTAGGCTAAAGCAGTCCTATCGCACTTGGATAAAAATCGGCGACCATGACGAAATTCATCCAATTGAGGTTTTGAATTGTTTGGCGCATGCCTTTTTCAATCCAACAAATGAAGTTTTGCGCGACTATAAATTCACAAAAAGCGACGATGTTTTCAGCTTTTGCAACCCAACCATTGGGCCAGATAAAACTTTTTCAGAAATTTTGCATTTTGTAAAAGATGTTGGACTTAAAGCAGAAGAATGCGGAAGAAACAAAACCGTCAATCAATTTGAATCTTGGAAAGTGGATGCCTATTTTAAGTGTTATCCCTTTGCTGATTATCACTTTATGCTTCAAGAATCAAAGGGAATATACTCCCACAAAGGTGGCTATGTTGGCGATGTTCAAATTTTATGTGAAACCCCAAATGAGTATTTTGGCTATGACTACTTTGCAACATATCTCATAACAAATGTTCATGCAAATGAAAACAACCCTTACAACAAGCCACTTTTGGAGCATTCTGTAAATCATATTCTATATTAAATAAACAGAATTTACTGTTTATTTATTTTTTCAACAAGCCTTTGGCCCTAACACAAAACAAACAAAATTGAGTATTGACAACCGGGTTAAAGTGATATATAATGTTTTCATGATTGACAGAGGAAAAACGCTTGAAAAGCTTTATATGGTGTTTAAAGGTGGCTATCGACCATCCAGACTTTTGCAATCCTATTATGATGTGACTGTTGACCAAAAATTCGCGGACGTCTCACAAATAACAAACTGTTTGGCTCACGCATTCTTTAATTTAACAAATGATATTTTGCTTGATTATGGCTTCACAAAAGAAGATAAGGAAACTTTTAGAAATTGGCAAGGCGATGAAAGCACAATCTTTGATGATGTTGTGCATTTTGTTCGGGACACGGGACTGAAAGTGGAAGAATGTTCAAAAACAATCATATTAAAAGACCCTAAATCTTGGCTTGTGCATGCTTATTTCAGGCCTGAAGATGAGCCTTGGGCGAAAAAGGATTTTCACTTCGTTCTTGACGAGTCGCCAGCAGGCAAAAGTGTTCCTTTTTACACACACAGACTTGGCTTTAGAAATGAAGTGATGGCTTTCCAAGGCGTTCCAGAAAAAATTTTCTTTGGCTACACCTATCACGCAACTTACACAGTAACAAATCCAAATGCGGATTTTTCAAACAAATACACAAAATCAATGCTTGAAAGAGAACAGGCATTGGAAATAAAATAAAGAACAGTCTTTAAGGCTGTTCTTCTATTATAACTTTTCCAATTTCAACTTTAAAATCGCCGTTTTTGTAATTTATTTTTCTTGCGCCCGCAACACCTTTAAGGTCCGCTTCCGCTTTTTTGATGAAGTCGCAATTCTTGGAGGTTATGGTTATGTCCTCAACCTCAGTTTTCAAAGACAACTTGTTTTCGCTCTTAAATTGTCTGACTGCTGAAACGATGTCAAGCACCTCTTCACCCTTATCCAAAATGGTTTTGTCCACATTGTCGCCCAAATTGAGATAGCCCGAAACGTGAATTGAAATTTTGTTCTCAATTTTTGCATAATAACTTTGATAAATTTCTTCTGTGATATGTGGCACAAATGGTGAGAACATTTTAAGCATTCCCAAAAGCACGTGGAAACAAGTGTATTTTGCACTTTCACATTCGCGCTCGCCAAAGACGTCTGGGTTGTATAGTCTGCGTTTAACAAGTTCAACATAATTGTCGCAGAAATCCCAGAAGAACCTTTCAACTTCGCCAAGCGCCAAACTTATTTCATAGGCATCAAGATGTTTTATGAAACTCTTATACAGATTTTTGTATTTTTCCAAAAGCCAAGCATCCATTGTTTCAAGCTTAATTTCTTTTGGCGTGTAATCTTCCAAGAAACTTAAAACAAACTTGCTTGCGTTCCAAAGTTTATTAACAAACTTTTTGCCGTTGTCAAACTCAAAAAGTGAAAACGCAGTATCCTTTCCAAGCGCCATGTTGTTTGCCCAATATCTTGTCACATCCGCACTGTTATTTTTAACAATTTCTTGTGGCGAGCCTGCCCCGTTGCTCTTAGACTTTGAAAGTTTGTTTCCGTCAGAACTTGTAACATATCCCGAAATCATAAGGTCTGTCCATGGAAGTTTGCCAAAGTGATACAAACTCTTCACAATGGTGTAGAAATCCCAAACCCTTATGTTGTCGTGTGCGTTTGGCCTCAAATTGAATGGCACAAAACTGTCATCAAGCCCCTTGTGCGTGACCATGTCCGAAGAAATTTGTGGCGTTAGGCTGGATGTTGCCCAAGTGTCCATAACATCCGTTTCTGGCTCAAATTCATCGCATCCGCACTCGCATTTTTTGTGTGGTTTGTCCTTCAATGGGTCAACTGGCAAATCCTTCTCGTCTGCAAAAATTGGCTTTCCGCACTTTTTGCAATACCAAACAGGAAATGGAACGCCATAATATCTCTGCCTTGAAATGCACCAATTCCAAGACAAATTTTCCACCCAATTTAAGTATCTTGCGCGCATATTTTGTGGATGCCAATTAAGTTTCATGCCAGCATCATAAAGTTCTTGCTTGTGTGAAAGAACGTCAATAAACCACTGCTTTTTAACTTCAATTTCAACAGGTGTGCCGCAGCGGTCATGCGTTGAAACAGTGTGGGTTATGTTTTCCTGTTTTATAAGCAAATTTCCCTCTTTAAGTTTTTCGATGACTGCCTTTCTGCACGCGATGATTGAAAGTCCTTCAAACTCTTTTGCAAGAGCGGTCATTTTTCCGTTGGAAGTGAAGCATTCTTTAATTTCTAGATTGTGCTTTCTTTGCCATTCTTTGTCCACATTGTCACCAAAAGTGCAGCACATAACCACGCCTGAGCCCTTTTCCATGCTGACAAGTTCGTCGGCAAGCACAGGAACTTCAAAGCCAAAGTGTGGAACAATCAATTTTTCGTTCAAGAGGTGAGCGTTTTTCTTGTCGTTTGGATTGATGAACACGCAAACAACGCCGCAAAGCATCTCTGGCCTTGTGGTTGCAACTGTGACATATTCATTTTTGCCAGCAATATAAAATTTGAGATAGTTGAAAGTGCTTTCAATGTCCATATCTTCAAGTTCGCTTTGTGCGCAAGCAGTTTGGCACTCGGTGCACCAAAGAGATGGCGCTTTATCTTGATAGATATAACCTTTTTTATACAAATCCAAAAAGGATTGTTGCGAAATTTTTTGTGTGTTTTTGGAAATGGAAGAATAATGCTCTTTCAAATTGCATGAAAAACCTGTTGATTTGTATAAATCAAAAAATTCATCTTCAAGTTTTTTTGTTTCGTCCAAGCAAATTTCAATAAATTTTTGTCTTTCAAGTTCGCTGGCATGCTTTTTTATTTTCTTTTCAACATATCTTTCTGTTGGCAAGCCGTTGTCGTCAAAGCCAAATGGAAAATAAACATTCTCGCCCTTCATTCGATGATGCCTTGCAACCGTTTCAATGTGGGTGTAACTTGAAATATGCCCCATGTGAATGTGACCATTTACTGTTGGCGGTGGAGTGTCTATGGCAAATCTTGGCGCATTGGAATTTTCGTCAAATTTATAGACATCATTTTCATACCAAAAGTCCTGCCATTTTTTTTCTTTTTCCGCAAAGTTGTATTTCTTGTCTAACATTTTTCCCTCCATGATAGCAACACTATTTTAGCAAACCCAACAAAAAAAATCAACTAAATCCCTACTTTTCTTTTGAGAAAGAAAAGTAGGCAAAAGAAAAACAAGTTATTTTTGTTTGTAGAGCAAAACACAAGGCTTTTATAAACAAAAAAATATAAGACCCACAATTTTTCAAATAAAAAAATTCAACCCCGTGCTGTGTTACCACAAGAAATTGCCTTTTGGGCTTGGTTGAATTTCAAGAACATTATATTCTAATAAAAGCAAAAAATCAATACAAAAGACCAAAAATTTTAGGCCAAAATAAAAAAAAGAAATTCAGTACCCGTGCTGTGTTACCACAAGACGCCAACTGAATGGCCCATCTGAATTTCAAATAATATTATACTCTAAAAAATTTAAAAGTCAATACTTTAAACAAAACTAATTGAAAGTTCTCCAACGCTCCACTTCGCAAAAGAGTCCCCCACAAAGACGGACTTTCAAACTCTCAAAATCCCACCATAAAATTTTTGATGAGAAAGGGCTTTGCCTGCTCTCAAAAATTTTGTGGCACTTCTACCGCAGCAAAATGCACAGCGTGATTTTGCAAGGTGCGGAAAGGGGCTCGCGGGGAAAACGAATTTTAGCGGCTAGGCACTGCCGTGTCCGCGTTAAGAAATTCTAGTTG
>CANRFP010000036.1 GCA_947629895.1 uncultured Clostridia bacterium
CACCCTGATAAGGTGGGGGTCGGTGGTTCGAGTCCACTCAAGCCAACCACCTAAATGTCCCTAAAATAGGGACTTTTTCATTTCTAAAATCCGGTTGACAATGTTGAAAATGTTAGAGTTTGGCATAAAAATTTAAGTTAGGCATAAAGATTTTTGTTCAAAATGAGAAAGAAATCGCATGCTGTCGAATATCGCCTCTACTAACTCTCCCTAACTAAAAACTGACCAATTACTACCACTTAGGCATAAAGTTAGGCATAAAATTATGGCATGAAAAAAGACACCTTTTGCAAGATGTCTTTTTCTTTTTTGGCATAAAATTTTAGAAAACTTCGTTTATTTTGCTTTGCAATTTTAATGCTGGGTTGTGTTCCATTGAAAGATAAATTTCTGTTGTGCTGGCTTTGGAGTGACGTAGCATCTTTTGAATATCGTATATACTCCAATTTTTCTCTCGAAGCACATCTCCAAATGTATGTCGAATAGCGTGAAAGTGAATGCCTTTATTATCAAGTCCGTTTGCTTTAAGAAAATTTCTTAAAATGTTTCTTGTTCCGTGATAAGTTCTCATTTCTCCATTATCATTACAGAATATGAAATTTTTTGGACCTGTAAAGTTTATGTTCTTTTTCTTTCCTTTTTTTGTCTGGATAGATCGCCAATCTTTGAATGTTTCTGCCAATCTATTAGACATAGGCAGTTTCGCTTTAGAGCTTTCGCTTTTTGTGTTCGACAAAATTGTCTTTTTGCTTTCTCTGTGCCCTTCAAAATCATAAGTCACTTCAAAAGTTATAGCGTGTTCAATGCTTAAAATATTGTTTGTAAAATCCACATCTTGCCAACGCAAACCAAGAATTTCTCCAATTCTCATTCCACTATAATATGCAACTAAACACAATGATTTCAAAAATTCGTTTTTATCAAGTGCAGTAAAGAATTGTTCTCTATATTCCGGCTTAATTGCCTTGTATGTTTCTTTTTGTTCTTGTTTCAGCACATCTTCTTCCTTTTTCTCTTTAATTTCAATCGAAAGAATTGGATTAAATTCAATTAGACGCATCGTCACTGCATAATTTAGAAATTCATTAAGCAAATACTTTGTTTTTCGCTTTGGCTCTTTGTGGTCAATACTTTTCAAAAGCCTTTGCAATACATCAATATTCACTTGCACCATTTCCATATCTTTCAAAAATGGATAAATGTGGTTGTTGTATAGTTGCATCAACATTTCAAAAGTTCTGGATTTTACTGAATTTTGCTTTGTTGTCAACATCCAACGCTTCATAATTCCACAAAATGATTTTATAAATGTTTCGTTGTTTAGAATTCTTTTTTGCCTGTTTGCCAATTCGACCGCTTCAATGGCGTCTTTTTCAGAATTTCCATAATAAATTTGCTTTCTTATTCTTTTGCCATTTTCATCAAGTCCTAAATCAGCAAGGCCAATCCACTTCCCAGATTTGTTTTTGTAAACGCAGCCGAAGTTTCTTTCACGCCTTTCTTGTCCTTTTCGTTTATTCATAGATTCCTCCATTGGTGTTATTTTTCATTTGCCATATTACGAAAGCCATAATAGTGACAGTTTTCTTGTGTCCATAGGAAGAAAGTGGGAAATCTTTAGAATTGAAAATTTCTCTAACCTTATCTCTACCAAGTCCAGTTATCTCCATCACATCTTTAAGTTCTAAATAGTCTTTGTTGAATTTTTTACTCAACCTTTCAACTTCTGCACTGATTAAAGCTTCAATTTTCATTTTCACCTCCAAATTGAATTGACACTTCAATCATAGCGAGAATTTTGGATAAAGATTAGAAGATTTTCCCCAACTGTTTCCCAGCAATTTCCAAACTTTCCAAAACTTTTCCCAAACTTCTTCCAATGTTTTTCTAAACTTTCTCTCCTTTTAAACCGATACATTTTGCTTTCTTTCGGTAAAACTGAAAAAGGCAGCGAAAACAGAGAAATGTCAAAAGCGTGTGAGAAAAAAAATTGTAAAAAAGCAACTTCTTTTTGATTTTCACAATATTTTTTCGTCCTGTGTCTTCAAATTTTAGGTTTTTGACATTTCTATGGTTTTGATGCCAAACCTATAACCGAAAGAAAGCAAAATGTTTGGGTTTTGTTTGGGTTCTGTTGGGGTTTACTTTGGATTTTGTTTTTGTTATTTTTGTTTTTTTATAGGTTTTGTTTAGGTAAAGTTTCTGTTCTTCTCTCCCGAAATTTTGTATAGTGAATTTGTAAAATGAAAGGGGGTGAGAAAAATCGACAAAACATTACAAAATGCTGTTCATATTGACAATGGATAGGTTTTGATACAAAAGAATTTTCGTTTATAATTTTTCTATCGTGGACAAAAGTTCACGATAAAAGGATGTAAAAAGAAAATGCGTAGCAAAAGTCCAGCTTTGATGGATAAAATAGTCAAACTTATAGATAGCGAATATTGCAAACATGGTAGAGTGCCCACGATGAGAGAAATTGCAGCATCATTAAAGATTTCAAAAAGTTGTGTAAGCAATTATATAAAGGAAATGAAAAGCAAAAACTTGGTCGAAAAAAGCAACTGTTGGCGAGGGGTTAGCACAGAATTTATTTGTAAATCAACACACGATATATGTTATTTGCCTGTTATCAAAAACTTATTTGATGAGTCCTATTTAGAAACAACAAACATTTCAAAATATTTGCCAATTTCAAAGGAGTTGATTGATATAGGAAATTATTTCATATTTGAAGTTCACGAGAATATAAGTGTTGGGTTTTCAGATGGTGATTTTATAATAGTGAAGCAACAACATTTTGCTGAAGAAGGACAAATTATAGTTTTGAAAGAAAATAAAAGTATGGTTTTTGTGAGGTATAGAAAAGGAGTTTCTGATATTCAAATTTTTGGTATTGCAGTTAGAGTTATCAAAAAGTTGGCTTGACCTTTACAAAAGATAAGTCCGCGGATATTGTCCGACATTAAAAAAGGGAGGAGTTTTTAATGTTAAGCTTATCTACTATAAGGGAGGATTTGAAAGACATTAGGTATTATTATGCAAGAAAGGAAATGTTTGATGAGGCTTTCAAGTGCACCGGCGAAAATGCTGTTGTAGAAAAAGTCCAAGTTTATAATGAAGCAATGAAAAGTGCATCACCTAAATTGTATGATTTGTATTTCTCCCTTTATATCAAAAATTACACACAAGAGTCGCTTTCAGATGAATTGTGTTTTACACCAGAGTATGTGCAAATGCTTAATAAGAAATTACTTAAGTTTTTGCAATCAAAAATTAAAGAATAAAGGAGAGATTATGAGAAAGAGAGTTGTGGCACAAGAAGTTATCAATGTTTATCGCACAAGATGCTATATTGTTGAACAAAATTTATATCTAAAAATGAATGATGTTGACAACAATGAGCTGGTCAGTTACGATATTTTCTATAAAAGAGATGAATATCGAGATCGCAAATATGAGAGAAGGTTCAAAAAGCGTAAACATATTGATGGTAAAAGAATTACAACTTCTAACAGCGCACGAAGTTATATTGATTAAAAGCAGTCTTTTTAGATTGCTTTTTCTTTTGTTTTTGTTTCATTTATTTTGGGTTTTGTTTGGGTAAATTTTCAAAACTGTTGGGATTTACTATAGGTAAAGTTTCTGGTAAAAATTTTTAAACTGTCCTAAAATGTAAGTGTAGTTGCAAGGAAAAGGCAAGAGTAAATTTTACGATAAAATGCGTTTTTGCAAAGTAAAGGTGGCCACCTACGCATAATCGCAGGAAACGGAAAGTTTCAAATGGCACTTTTTCAAAGACTACAAAATTACAACTTAATATTTTGTAAAATGCTTTGTTAACGGCAATACGGACAAAACAAAATCTTAAAAAGGAGAGAAGTTATGGCTGACAGTGAAAAAAGAGAAAGAAGATGGCTCACGCCTAACAAAAGGGCCAAAGGCTACGCAGAAGAACGAAAAGCAAAAGTTCATATGCGTGGTGACAAAGAAGGCGAAGAATTGACTGACTATGACAAAGGTTTGCGTTCTGGCTATTTACTTTGTCAAAGCGATCACGCTGGTGCTTTCAAATATAAAGATGCTCTGGATAGAGGTCTAAGCAAAGCAGAAGCACGCAAATTATCAAAACAAATTGGAAAGGGGAAAAAGAAAAATGGATAAGAAAACAAACACAACAACAAACACAGAAACAAAGAAAATAATGGTTGAAAGAGACACCTACGAAAAAGATGGAAAAACTTATTTTTCGTATTTTATCAAAGGCACAATTCGAGGCAAAGAAGTTCGCATTGCAGTTGTTCCGCCAGACAGAAGTGCATATGCAGTTTTGGATGTCGTTTTTGGTGATGCAATGAAAGCGGATCTCGTTGTAAGACCTTTTGAATTTAAAGATCAAGCAACAGGAAATGTTGTCAAAGGCAAAACTTATGCAGTGCATACGGAAGAAGATGGTGAAATCTATGAGTGCACCATTAAACCGTTCAGAACATCTGATAAATTGTTTTTGAATATGCTTTTGAAATAAACAACAAAAAAGGCTAATGTTTATGAAAACAATTATACTGACAATTCTCTTAATTGTCTTGGTTATATTGGTTGGAACTTGGCCATTGTCAGTTCTATCCATAATTTTTGAATATATTGGCATAGCGTTCAAATGGCTTGCTGGTGCTTTGAATTTTTTTGGATGGAACGGCTTGATTTAAAAAGTCGAAAAAGCACTACAAGTGAAAAATCTTATAGTGCTTTTTATTTTAAGGGCTAAAAAATGAGATTTTTTAAAAACATTCTCGTCATTATTAGTGCATTGCTTTTCGTTGTCTGCGTCGGTATTGATGGTTGGTATTTATATGTATTCTATTATGCTCCTGACAAATTGATTGACAATACCTATGAAGTGGGTTTGCAAGTTTTGGAAGATGGAACAACAGATTATTTCGCAAAAATAAAATATCACTCGAATAGAAATGAAAACGGTTTAGAATGTTTTGATGTTCAGTTCAATTACCTTTTAGACGAAAATAAGACGGCATTCTTTCACCAAAACGGACAAAATTGATTGGCAATACTATGTTGACGCCAATTTTACAAAAGTTGAAATGAGTTATGTTGCGGACTCGTGGTATAATCAAGATCGAAATTATGGATTTTTTGGTTCATACAGAACGAAAGATGTAACTTCAAAGGTTTATAACTATGCTTCTGGCAACAGTTATAAAACGACAACAATCTCTACAAATCCAATCAATAATGATTCAGTTTTCAAAATTCAGCTTGGTGATGATTTATTCAATATGAAATTCAAAGGCACATCAACTGAAATGGAAGACGACAACTTCGTTTACAAAGAATATGGTGGATATAGTTTTTACTTTTTCTGGGGAGTTGACAACTATAACTACTATTACGCCTATTATGACTCGTATTACTTTTCAAAACTTTTATATGACGCGGTAAAAACATTAAAGCCCGGGACGAAACAAGCTTTTGTCTTTGAATTTGGTGATATATTCAATTATTACAAATATGATGCGTCAAAAGGTTCGTATAGTGATACAGCATTAAAAAATGCGGATAGTGTTATCGAAAATTTAAAATCTTATTATTCAATCTATGTAGAAGTTGTAGATGATGGTGTGCAAAAAGCAAGTGACAGTTTGTTCAATATGGTGCACGGAAACGCAAATTACAACACAACAGGTCAATATGATGTTGATGATTATTTTGTTGGCAGAACAGTTTTGAAATGCGATATTTATGATTTTGAATTTCTAAATATCATTGACAATTATTATGCATTAAAATTGAAAAATTCTTTTATTGAAAGTTATAACGAGAATAGAGATGTTTTGGTTTTATCTATTCACATTGATTTAGATGTTCTAAAAGAGAAAAATATTGAATTTATCGGTTTTGCTGAGAATTCTGGTTTGGAAAAATTTGTTGTTTTAGATTGTTATACCACAGAGACTGTCAATGGTGAAATTCAACGGTTGGAGGTGCAACTATGAACACTGTGATTTATGTAGTATTAGGCATTGTCCTTTTGCTCATTATTCTTGCGATTTGTGTAAAATCCCCACAGGGCAAGTGGTTCTTTGGAACAATATGTATGGTGATAATGATTGCTGGAACTTGTTATTGTGGAATTCAGTTGAATTATTATTACACTGCAAGTGGCGGAATTTTTGGAAAACTATCTGGAATTTTTGAAACGAATGTTGTTGAAGTTGAAAACGCAAGTTTCTCATTCACAAACATTGAACTAACACAAACAAAAGATGAATCATATTCGGCTGTAATAACATCAAGTGATGTTTTACAATTAGAAAATGGGATTGTTTATGGTGTGAAAGTAAATGGAGAACCTTGTGTAAATGTGGAAAATGCAAGAGATTATGTGACGGCAGAATACACCTATTCATTTTATAATGAACGATTTGAAGTTCTATGCACTGACACCTTGTATTTTAGATTTGCATTTTACACAAATTCTACACTTTTAACTGTAAAAACAAATGGTGGCGCAAATGCTGTAAAGTTTTGGAATTATTATTTCAATAAAAACACTTTTATTGTCACAATAGGTCAAGCAGATTATGTAAAAAGCGAAGATATAGAATTTAAAAATGTAAAAAAAGAAGGATATAGTTTGGCTACTTTTTACGAAGATAACAAATTGATTGGTTATAAGCAGGTAAAGAATGATGATGTTGTTGGAAATGTAAATTTAGATAATATGAAAGATAGAAAAATTTTGGGCTGGAAAGTTGGCGGAGAATATGTAAACCTGGAAGATTACAGGCTTAACATTGATACAAGATTTGATTTGGAAACTGCTGTAAAATTGACAATTCGCGAAAAAGAGTTTTCTGATAATGGGCTTGTATCGTCGGCTTATTATAATTCAACTTTGAAATTAAACGAGATAATTGCAAGCACATCCTATTATAAAGAGTTTGAAAATATCTATATTGGTTTTACAGATGCAAATGGTAGATATATTGATGGAAATACCAAATTGACAAATTTAACTTCAACTGAACTTTATATAAGCGTATCTTATTCAATCAGTGTTCCAGATTTCAATGTGTCGAAAATGCAGACAGGAAATGTTCACGTTCTTGATTATAGCATCACAAGTACAACTGACTATAAGTTTTATTCTAAAACATTGTCAAAAAGTTATAGCAAGTATCAGGTGAAGTTTGGTAAGGATTATACACAAAATATGCAAGTTTTGTTAGATAGTGGATTAGTGTCAAGTTTTTCAAAAACAGTTGATGAAACGACAAACACTTGCACGATTGTTGCTGAATCAAAAAAAGGTGAAGTTAGTATTGGTGGAGTTTCTGCTGATTTTACTTTATCTATTCGTGTAGATGAAAACTTTAATTTTTATTTGACCTATAAAGGCGATTCAAATAACAAACTTAAAGCATTGTGGTCGCAAAATTATAATTTTGCTTTAAATCCACGCAATCTCACTTTCAATACAACTAAATAGACTGTAAGTCAAAGCAATGTGTCTTTGCACAAAAAAAGATAGTTTAAGTCTTTTTAAAATTTTTAAAAGGAAGGTATTAAAATGTCAAAAGGATTGATTATTGGCTTGGCGAGTCTTGGTATTGGGCTTGCCATTGCCGGTGGAGTTGGCGGATATTTTATAAATGATGCCATCTCAAAAAAGAATGTTCAAATACCAAACATCACAACAGATGATGAAGGGACGATCTACGAATTGAAGGATTATAACTTTCCAGAAGAATTCAATTATGTTTCGCACACTGTTTATGATATTGGAGATAAATTTGCGTTGTTTTCATCTTCAACGATAGGCAGTTATGTTCTGAACAAAGAAACAAAATCTTTCAAATTTTTCAATTCTTCAAATGTTTCATCTCATTCAGAGATCGTAAACGGATATAAGTATTTCTGGCTTTCAAACAACAACCTTTTCAAGTTCAATATTGAAACAGGTGAATATGAAATTGTGTCAATGAATTCTGGTGTAGCTTTTTCATCTTTAACCTTCATTGGCAATACAGAAACTCATATGTTTATGAAAGGATATAACAGCAGTGCTGTATCAGGAACTTCTTATTATGTTGTTGATTTTGATACGGAAAAAGGACAAAGTGAAGTATATTCTATAACTTCAAGCGAAAGCTATAATATCGATTCTTGTATTGATTTGGGAGATTACTTGTGGACAACAAAAGTATATGCAAATCTATCATCTTCAAGCACGGCTTCTTCGTATATTTTCAACAAAAAATCAAAAGAAAAACACACATTGGAAAGCTCAATGCTTTATAGAGAAGGCAACTATATAATTAAGGATAAAAAACTTTATGCTCAACTGAAACGAAGTTCAACTACAGAGATTTGTTCTGTTGATTTGACTAGTGGAGAAATTTCTACAATTCAAACCCTCACCTATACAGGTGGAACAATCTTCCAACTTAAAAAAGGCTTTTTATACTGCTATTATATGAATGTAAATTCTTCAAGTTATTCTTCGACTACAGCTTATTATGTTTCTTTTGAAGATGATAGTGCGACACAAATCCAGACAGGTTCTTCTTCATCATATTGTATAGCATATGTTGTGAATGACAAGATTTTGATATCACCATCTTCAAGCTCAAGTGGAAGCAAAAATGGAACTCTTGCAACTTTTGATGAAGACAGTAAAACATTGACAACAATCTTCACCGCTCTTGTCACATCATCATCTTCTTATCAATGCAATATTTATAGATTTGAAGATCGCTATTATGTTTCTGCAGATGGTTCAAACTTTGCATTGATGCAAATTGAAGCAAATGGCGAATTTTCTTTCAAAAATATAAATTTGAAAGTAAGACCAACAGCTGACAGCGTTAAGTTGGCAGAAAACAAGTATTTGTATATTAGTGATGGCATCAAATACTATGATTTTGAAACAGATATGTATAAGAGTTTGGCATCATCTTCTTCGTTAAAAGTAAAAGATGTTCAAGTAAATGGCAACATTGCGATTATCTATGCAAGCAATCACATCAAATACGAATTCAATATGGAATCATTGTCTTTCAAAACAATAGCATATTGGGAAGAAACAGAGATTGATTAAAATCATTTTTGCACCCCCTCGAACCGGCAAAACTTGTTTTATGACACACCTATTAAACGAAATTATGTTTGATAGGGAAAGAAACAGGATGATGGCACGCGAGATTATGCAAAAAAAACAAAATGGTTTTAGCGAATTGACTATACCGCAACATTGCGTCAGTGCAAACTATGATATCACAGGTCGCAAATTTCGGTATAGTCCACGCTTCAACCGAAGAATAAATCCTTATCGTTTAGGTTTTGCAAACAATTCTGTTGAAACGCATTTTAATTTTCCGTTTGAAGCAATTGGCATAACTGAAGCACAAAAATATTTGAATAGCAGAATGTCAATGTATTTCCCGGAGTGGCAGTCACGCTGGTATGAACAACACGGTCACAATGATTTAGATATTTTTATGGACACACAAAGGCCTATGCTGATAGATGTCAACATTCGCGAACTTGCAAGTTTTATTGAAATTGTAAAATTGGAAATCCATAGGGATTGTTATGGCAAAGTTGATAAATTGATTTGGCTTATTAGAGAAATTGAAAATTCTTTTTTGTTTGACTGTTATATGTCCAGTGGCAAAAGAGATAGAGATTGTTATTTTGAAGATGTTGTAGTGGCAAATTACAATGTATTTTCTTGCTACAACTCTCAATGCTGTAAACCGAAATTTTATGATGGTCACTTTAATACGGATTTTGATTATAATGAAGCAGAACCGACCGAAGAAACAATGGAAGGATATATCAAATATTTAAAAGACAATGATGATGAACTCCCAGATAATTTCTATCAAAGGAGAAAGGCTGTATGATAAATTTTAATAAAAATAAACTGATAAATACAGTTTTGAAAAACTATTATGAAACATTTAGTTATACACTCGACACCGCTGATTTTGTGCCTGATGCGTATAACGACAAAATAAGCAAATATATTTTCAAAAATATGAAAAAAGCATTCAAGAAGATTGATCGTGATGATAGAAAATTTCAAAGAAAATTTAAGAAAAAACAAAAGATAAAGCAAAAAAAGTGCAAAAAAGGAGGTAAAAATGGCATTTTTCACAAGAAAGCAAAAAAAGATGGCTAAAAAATGTTCAACACAGGAATTGGTGCATGGCTATGAAAGAAGTGAATTAAATTTGGAACGGGCATCTTTTTCGGGCAGTGAAAAAGAACTTAAAAACGCTATGAAAGAACATAGCAATTTTGAGTATGCTATGCTTTACAAAAACACGCCCGAATATAAGAAAAAATGCAAGAAAAACTGTAAAAATTGATGTTTTAAGGAGTTGTTATATGATTTATGCAGAGAGCAAGGTGTATTCTGACGGCTCTCACTATATTGCAATTCCGCACACAACAAGGCCGTCAAAACGCCGTCACATTACAAATGAAGAAACAATTACTATTGTTCCACAAAGTGAAATTGAAGAAAATACCAATGAGGAAAATGAAAATAATGCAAGTGTTGAAAATAGTGAAAATGATGAAAAAATAGACAAAAATAGCGGAAAAAGTGCAAAAAACACGCAGAATTTATTAAAAATTGGCTATTTGACAACTCGAAAAGAATTGTTTAACGATTTGTATTTAAAGTATATTGATTTGCCGAAAAAAGAACGCAGAAAGAAAATTATAGATGAAATGCAACAATATTTCAAAGATAGGAAAAGTTGTGAAATTTATGTTGATAAAAATTTTGAAAGGAAAATGCGAAATTTAACTTGTAGAAAAGTTCGTATGGCAAGAAAAGCAAATTTAGCAAAATTCAATTATTTTTGCACATTTACCTATGACAGCGAAAAGCACACAGAACAGAGCTTTAGAAAAAAATTGAAAAATTGTTTGTCGTTATTTAGTAGTAGAAAAGATTGGAAATATATGGGAGTTTGGGAAAGGTCACCAGAATTAAAAAGATTACATTTTCACGGTTTATTTAATATACCTGAAGGCACAATGCCCGGCGAACTGAAAGTTGTTCGTGATTATGACACAGTTGGAAAGAGAATGCAAGAAAGCGTGCAGTCTTCGTATTTTAATGAAAGATTTGGAAGGTCTGATATTAAAGAACTTGTAAATAATCCACAAGAATTGTCAAAAGAGCTTGCATATTTGATGAAATATATTGAAAAAACAGGAGAAAAGATTGTGTATTCCAAAGGATTAGCACAATACTTTATCTCCGACATTTTAGAAGAAGATGTTGCTTCACGAATTGGTCAGGAAGATCAAAAACTTTTGTTATTTGACGACTTTCGATGTTGGGACGAAGGAGTCTTTATAGGGAAAGTTTGTGAAGAAACAATCAAGCAAATGCGGAAAAGCAATTAAAAAAAACGGTGGCAAAGAAAAAATGCGATGGTTTGTGGATAGGCTTGCCCCACAACCTCGCATTTTGCCACCGTTTTAATGCGATTCCACCAACTTTTTTTTGCGTAGTGCGTGTGCTTGTCTGGCGGAGCGCAGCGACGCCACTTGTTCAAGACAAGCACACGCACTGTCGTCAAAAGTTAAAATTCGACAAATTTTAGCGACTTTATTTTCATTCTCCCGGTCTAAATTTGTGTCCACATTTTTTGCAAACATTAACAGGATTTCCGCTTCCAATTTACCCTCAAGTGAACCTGTGCTTTGCCTGATATCTCTTCCAATCTTGCAAGGTTTGAATAAGAGCATTGTTTTAAGGGGTTTTGTCCATTGCTAAAATTTACTTAGAAACTTCGCTTTCTTTTTTCATGTTTTTATATTTTTTCTTGATGGCATTGAGTTTGGCAACACGTGCTTTATGGCGTTTTTCAATGTCGTTTCTTACTTCGTTATAGTGTTTGACAATTTTTGTTGG
>CANRFP010000037.1 GCA_947629895.1 uncultured Clostridia bacterium
TCCAAGCCCCACAATAACTCCGTGTTCTTCAAGCGCATGAAGCATTGTTTCACCTTTCACACCTTCAAATCTGACGCATTCAATGTATGGCGAGCCACCAAAATCCAAAACTTCAATTCCAGAAACTGCCAGCCCAGAATTGAAAATTGCTTTCAAATTTTGCACTTTTTCCAGATTTGCAGAAACATCAATAAGTTCAACCGCTTTTCTAAATTGCATTATTCCAGAAACATTTTCCGTTCCCGAGCGCAGTCCATATTGTTGCCCTCCACCTTGAAAAAGTTCTTTCAGTGAGTTTTTGTTTTTAACATAAAGCCCTGCAACGCCTTTTGGGCCATGAATTTTGTGAGCGCTAAAAGAATACAAATCAACGGCCAAACCTCTCAGTGAAAAAGGAATTTTCATAAACGCTTGCACGCCGTCAACATGAAAAATCGCCTTTGGGCACAACTTATTTTTCAAAGCCGAAATCTTTTTCAAATCATTTATTGCACCCGTTTCATTGGAAACATGCATAATTGAAATCAAACGCGTTCTCTCATTCAAAACACTTTCAAGTTTTTGCAAATCAACAGTTCCATTTTTTGTCAAAGGAACAAAATGAACAACTTTCCCTTCAAGTTCCATTTGCTTTGCAACATTAAACACAGAAGGATGTTCACCGCAAGAGAAAACATATTCCCAATTGCCAGACCTCAAACTTCCTTTAATAGCCAAATTGTTGCTTTCAGTGGCACAGCCCGTAAACAAAACATTGCCTTCACATGCACCCAATTTCTTTAAGAATATTTTTTCCGTTTCAGAAATTTGTTTAAAAACGTTCATAGATTTAATGCCGGCGGCCGAAGGATTGAAAAAATCTTCGCATGAAAATTCTTTATGAACTTCCACGCACGCTTCAAACATTTTTGTTGTTCCTGCATTATCCAAAAAAATCATTTATCCTTCATCCTCTCTTATTGCATAACACAACAATATATTGTGTAGTATGCAACATAATACACAATATCTTCTATGCTTGCCTAAGTTTTGCTCCAAATCTAAATTCAAGACTTTTCAAAATCTTTGAGATTGCTGCGTTAATTTCGTCACTAGTCAAAGTTTTTTCATCACTCACAAACAGCATTTTATATGCCATACTTTTTCTATTTGCCCCCAAAGCATCACTTCTGTAAACATCAAACAAATTGACTTCAACACAATTTTTTCCGCCAGCAGATTTGATTGCCTTAACAAGCTCTTCGTTGGAAACTTTTTCGTCCACAACAATGGCAATATCACGCTCAACGGAAGGAAATTTGGAAACTTCTTTCGTTTCATACTGTTTCTCTGGCAAGCTTGAAAGATAATCAGTGTCAAGTTCACCATAATAAACGTCTTGCCCAATGTCATAATTCTTCAAAACCGTTTTGTGAACCTTTCCAAACCAGCCAACAATTTTGCCATCTTTTGCAACAATTTGCGCACTTACGCCGCTGTGCAAATATGGCTCTTTCGCCCTTTCCAACGAATATTCAAGCGATGTGCCCACAAGCAAATTTTCAACAACAGCCTTCATGTTAAAGAAATCAAACCCTGCCTCACAAACAGCAAACGACAATCTGTTATTTTCATTTGGCAGTTCAGTTAAAGGCAAAGATTTTGGCTGATAAACCCTTCCAACCTCAAAAAATCTCAAATCTTTGTTGCCAACCGACAAGTTGTATGCATGCGCCATAACCGTTCGAACCGTTGACAAATCTTCACTTATAGGATTTGCAATTTTTATAACATTTCTTCTCTCATCATCTTCTGAAAGCAGCAACTTGTCACACGCCTGCCCAGAATAGAGCGAATAGTTTAAAGTTTCATAAAAGCCAGCATCAACCAAAATGTTTTTCAAATTGTTTTCAAACACAAGCCTTGGCTCATATTCGCCTATGGATATTGACGAATTTTCAAAAATTCCGCCCTCAACATTATTATAAACATCATAGCCATAAATTCTTATAATTTCATCAGCCAAATCGTTGTCATTTTGAATGTCTTCGCGCAAAATTGGAGGCTCACAAGTTAACCAATCACCATTCAAACTGCTCACAATTCCAAGCCCATTCAAAATTTGAAGCACTCTATCTTTTGGAATTTCAAAGCCCAAAATTTTACAAATTTTATTATATGATGCCTTAACAATTTGAGTTTGCCCAAGTTTAACATCCCCAACTTTATCAATAAGCCCGTTCACAATCTCGCCACAAGCAAGTATATCCACAAGATGAAGCGCCCGTTTAAGCGCCAAAGTTGGAGAATTTACATTCACTCCCTTTTCATATCTTGCAGAGCTGTCTGTTCTAAGCCCAAACTTCTTGGCGGTTAAGCGAACACTTTTCAAATCAAACACAGCACATTCAAAAACGCTCTCTGTGGTGTCATTTTCAATGGCACTATTCACTCCGCCAATCACGCCCGCAATAACCACAGGCTTTTTTGCATCGGCAATAACCATCACATCTTCGTCAAGTTCATAAGTGTTTCCATTTAAAACAGAAATCTTTTCACCTTTCTTTGCTTGTCGAACCTCAATTTTCTTCCCTTCCAAAAAGCGATAATCAAAAGCGTGCATAGGCTGCCCTTGCTCAACCAAAATATAATTGGTTATGTCAACCATATTATTGATTGGCTTGATGCCAACCGCGTTAAGCCTGCTGCGTATCCACAGTGGAGAGCGCATAAGTTTGATATTTTTAACATATGCAGCCATATATCTTGTGCAATTTGGAGTTTTCAAATTAACAGAAACATAGTTGTTCACATCCCCAGAAACAGTTTTGTATGAAACATCAAAATCTTTAAACTTTTTGTCAAACATAGCGCAAATTTCGCGAGCAATGCCCACAACACTGTTGCAATCCGGCCTATTTGGTGTAACATTTATATCAAAAACAACATCATTTAAAAGAAGCGCATCTTCAATCTTTGTGCCAGGATTAAAATCACTTGGCAAAATAAGTATGCCGTTTATTCCAGCACCCTCAAAATAGTTTTCGTCAATGCCAATTTCTTCGCCTGAACAAAACATTCCTTCGCTTTTCACACCCCTAAAATTGGTTGGCTTAATTTTCACACCATTGCAAAGGTCTGCCCCATCAAGCGCAACAGGAACAATCGCCCCTTCAAAAACATTTGTTGCAGATGTAATAATCTGCACCGTTTTAAAGCCAACATTCACTTGACAAACAACCAACCTATCTGCCTCTGGATGCTTTTCAATTTTTTCAATGCGACAAACATAAACATCATGAAGATGTTCATTTTGATAAATCAAATCCTCAACCTCAAAACCAGAAGTTGTCAATTTTTCCGCAACTTCTTTGGCAGAAACATCAATATCAACAAAATCTTTAAGCCAATTATATGAAACTTTCATTTTTCTTTCTCCTTTAATTTGTTGCATAATACACAATATGTGGTGTAGTATGCATTGCATAACACCTCAAAATGTTGTTTTCTTCCTATCTCATTTGTTTTAAAAATCTCATGTCATTTCTAAACAAATATTTGATGTTTGGAATTTTGTTTGTCACCATCACGCTCCTGTCAATTCCCGGTCCAAATGCAAACCCAGAATATTTTTTACTGTCAATTCCAGACATTTCAAGCACTTTTGGATTCACCACTCCTGCCGCAAAGAATTCTGAAAAACCTGTGCCTTTACAAAGGTTGCAGCCCTTTCCTCCGCACATTTGGCAAGTTGCATCAATTTCGATACTTGGCTCCGTGAAAGGAAAGTATGAAGGCCTTACTCTTATCTTTATATTTTCCCCATACAACCTCTTCAAAATTTCTTTTATCATCATCATCAAATCTTTAAGCCCAACATTTTCATCAACAACAAGCGCTTCAAACTGATTAAAAATTGGTGAATGCGAACTGTCACTGTCATTTCTATACACCCTGCCCGGACAAACAACTTTAAATGGAGGTTTCATCTTTTCCATTGCACGAATTTGCATGTTTGAAGTCTGCGTTCTCATCAAAATATTGTCAGTAATGTAAAAACTGTCCTGCATATCGCGCGCTGGATGGTTTTTTGGCACATTCAAAGCCTCAAAGTTATAGTAATCAGTTTCAACTTCTGGCCCTTGAATAACAGTAAATCCCATTTCAACGCAGATTTCAATAAACTTGTTGTTGAAACGCGTTAAAGGATGCAAAGCCCCGCGTTTTGTGCCTTTGCTTGGCTCTGTTATATCAACTTTTTCTTTTTCCATTTCAGCCAAAAGGCTTGCCTCTTCAAGAGTTTTAAACTTCTTTTCAAGTGAAGTTTCCAAACTTTCTCTAACCTTGTTTGCAAGAGAGCCAACCTCTTTTCTGTCCTCTGGCGCAACATCTTTCATTCCACGCAAAATTTGGGTCAACTGCCCCGTTTTGCCAAGATATTTCACCCTCATTTCGTCAAGAGATTTTAAGTCCTGCGCAAACTCAATTTCTTTAACCCCATTTTTTAAGATTTCATCCAGTTTTTGTTTCATTATAGCTCCTTTTAAAACAAAAAAATCGCCCAACATTAGGACGATTTCATCGTGTTACCACCTAATTTCACACAAAAAGTGCCTCATTATGACTTTTACGCAAGCCTCAGCGTCACCCCTAATATTATTTCAAAGTGCAACTCGAAAAGTGAACTTCAATTTTCTGTTTCTGCCCGATTTTCAGCGCCTCAGGCTCTCTGTGAGAAACCACAAAAACCTACTCTCTTTCCTCAAACGTCTTTAAAATTACTTGCATTTTAGCACACTAATTTAATTATGTCAACTTTTTAACCTATTTTAACCAAAAAGATTTTGTCAAATAATGAAATTTGTGTTAAAATTTGAACATGAATAAGCAAAAACCGGAAAATTTGGCCCAATATAACAGCATAAAAATTGAAAATGTGGCACTTTTAAAACGCCCTAACATTTATTATTTGCTTAAAACGCTGGGGTTTTCCGAACATCACGTAAAAACACTGAGAAACAATGCAAAATCTTTTTGGTTAAACGGTGAATTTGTGAACACGCGTGCAAAAATTTGCGACAAAGACATTTTGTATGTGTTAAAAAATCCAAACAAGCCAACTGAAATAGCCCCATGCGATGGGATTTTAAATATTTTATATGAAGATGACGACTATTTGATTGTTGACAAGCCGCACAACCTTTCATGCACCCCTTCTCGCTCTCATTTTGGTAACAATTTGGGTGGGCAAATTTGCAAATATATGTGGCAGAAAGACGAAAATTTTGTGCTAAGAATTGTAAACCGCCTGGACAGAGAGACTGCCGGAGTTGTTATCATAGCCAAAAATATTGAAGCCCGAAACAACATAAAAGACGTGTATAAGGAATATTATGCCCTTTGCGAAGGAAATTTTGCTGAGAAAAATTTCACCATTTCCAGCCCAATTTTAACCCTAACAGACAATGGCATCAATCAACGAAAAAGAGTGATTTCCAAAGACGGAAAACCTGCCATAACACATATGACAGTTGTTGAGAACAAAGCCAATTACGCAAAAATCATGCTGATTTTGGAAACAGGCCGAACACATCAAATCCGCGTTCACCTTTCCTCAATCGGGCACCCACTTCTTGGCGACACAATCTACAATCCAAATGCAAAAGAAAGCGATTATGCACATCTTCTGCTCAAAAAGGTTGAATTTGTGCATTTTAGAACAAACAAAACCATTTCGATTGTGTCAAAATTTGATATTTAACTTTGAGATCCTTCGGCACGACACATTCGTGTCGGCTCAGGATGACAGCAACGACTTTCTTTGTTTATTTTTAGAAGATAAATTAGCGCTCAAACGTTCACGACGGATTTTGCTTCAATTCTTAACCACCCTCAAAAATAATAGTGATTTTCTTTTGTTTACTTTTCTTTTTCCTAAAAGAAAAGTAAAAAGCCCACTGATTGTGAGCCTTTAACTTTTGGATAGGTTGATTAGTTGCAAGCCTTTGTTGAACTTGACTTCTTTCCACTGCAACTTCCTGTTGTTTTTTTAGCAGACGCTTTGGAAGTTGTTTTTGCAGATGCAGATGTGGATTTTGAAGAAGCATTTTTTGTTGTAGCATTGTTTTGCTCAACATTTTTTGCTTGACTTTTAGCCTTCTTCCTTCCGAACATAGCCTATACCTCCCTTTTTCAAGGCAAAACCACCTTGTGATATTATTGTGGCAAAATAACAAATTTTTATACATGATTTAAAGGCAAATTTTCAACAAAAAAACAAGAAACGAAATCCTCGCTCTTGTTCTTTTTTGCATTATTTTTAAAATTACTTTTTGGCAGGTTTATTTTTGTTTTTCTGAGCGTTTTGCTCTTCATCAAGAAGGTCATAATATTCGTCAAAAACATCCATGGCCACTTGTTCATCAGTTTCAACCATAAGAACAGGCTCGTCTCCCTGTGTTTCGTCAACATAGAACACAATCGCTTCGTCATCTTGAACGTTTTCAATTTTGTCAATTGGTTTTAAAACACAATACAACTTGTCATTGTGTGGAATAACAGCAATTTGCTCGAAAGACAATCTTTTGCCATTTGCATCCATAAGAGTGATTGGCTCTTTGTTGTTTTCATCCATTAAAACATCAATGATGTTGATTGGCACTTCCTCTGGAACATTTTTTGATACTTCCTCAATTTTTTGAACTTTTTTCTTATCCATAAAAATCTCCTTTACTTTTTATCAAGATAATTTTGCAGTATTATTTGTGCCGAAACTTTGTCCAAAAACTCTTTGCGTTTTTGCCAATTTATTTTTGCCTCTTTCAAAAGCTCCTCCGCTTCATAAGATGTGTATCTTTCATCTTGAAAAGCAATTTTGACGTCCGTTTTTTCTTTCAGCTTGCCGGCAAAATCGCGAACAATTTTGCACAATTCCCCCTCACTTCCATCAGTTTGGAGCGGCGAGCCAAAAACAACCTCGTCAACACTTTTTTCGGCAATCAATTTGGCAAAATATTCAAGGTCTTTTTGCTCTGTTTGAGTTTTGTATATGTGGTCGGCAGATGCAATTGTTTGAGTTAGGTCTGAAAAAGCCACCCCAATTCTTGCCTTACCATAGTCCAAACACATTTTTCTTGAATACTGCATATCTCACCATAATTATTTTATCTAATTTAAACAAAATAGTCAATCATTTTGCAAACAAACACAAAAAACTTGAAAATTTATTTGCACTCAAACAAATTTTTGCCACTAGAAACCGAAACTGTCAGCGGAATTGTGAATTTGCAAACATTTTCCATGCAAGATTTTAGAATTTGTTTCACTTCTTCAACTTCCTCTTGCGGTGCGTCAACAATAAGTTCATCATGAATTTGCAAAATCACGTGGCTCTTTTTGCCTTTTAGTTTTTTAAAAACCTCAACCATAGCCATTTTGATAACATCCGAAGCAGTGCCTTGAAGAGGCATATTCATGGCAACTCTTTCGCCAAATTTTCTCACGTTTGCATTTGAAGATTGGATTTCCGGAATGTGCCTAATCCTTCCAAAATAAGAACGAATGAAGGTGTTTTTGCGTGCAAAATCCACATTTTGTTCCATAAAAGTTTTGATTTTTGGATATCTATCAAAATAACTGTCGATATATTGCCTTGCTTTAAAGCGTGAGGTTTTGATGTTTTGAGAAAGGCCAAAGTCACTTATGCCATAAATTATGCCAAAATTCACCGCCTTTGTCCTCCAACTTTGCGCCGCCGTGACCTCTTCAACAGGCACTCCAAAGATTTCGCTTGCGGTTTTTGTGTGGATATCTATGCCGTGCTGATAAGCCTCAATCATGCTGTCCTCGTTTGCCAAGTTTGCCAAAAGTCGAAGTTCAATTTGATTATAATCCGCCGAAATTATTTGCCCGCCATCATATTTTGAAATGAAAATTTTGCGCAAATTTTTTCCTTCCTCATCGCGAGTTGGAATGTTTTGCATGTTTGGGTCAGAACTTGAAAGCCTGCCCGTGGATGTGAGCGTTTGATTGAAAACTGTGTGAATAACATCGCCTGAAGTTTGGCAGATGTTTTTGTAAACATTAATGTAAGTGCTGATAAGTTTGCTGAGTTTTCGATGCGAAATGATAAGTTCAACAATTTCGTGCTGCCACCTAATGTCATCAAGCACGGCAAAGTTTGTGGACTGTTTTTTGTTGTTGAAGGATTTTAACCCAAGTTTATCAAACAAAATTGCGGCAACCTGTTTTGGCGAATTTATGTTGAACGTTTCGCCCGCCAATTCATATATTTTTGCTGAAATGTCGGCAAGTTCTGCATCATATTTTTGGCTTAGGCTTTCAAGCATTTCCCTGTCAACCTTAAAGCCCTCATTTTCCATTGAATACAAAACTTTCACAAGCGGAATTTCAATTTCGCTGTATATTTTTTGAACATTTTGCTCAATCATCTTTTTTTCAAGATTTTCTTTGTCACTTATAAACTCATTCACTGTGCTTTCGGCGTGTTTTGGCAGCCCCGCATACAACACATATCGTGCAATTTCCAAATCAAAAAAGTTTTCAAGCGCAATTCCAACTTCGTCCAAAACTGAGAGGTCAAATTTTGAATTTTCAGTGATTTTTAAAATGGAATTATTTTCAAAAATTGGTTTAAAAATTTTCAAAACATCGTTCAATTCAATGGTCTGAGAAAAAAGGTCAATTTCTTTTTTCAAAAAGTAAATTTCCTGCCCATTTATCGCAAATTCAAGGCTTTTTAAGTCATAACAAAAAACATTTTTAACTCTTTGCGCAAGCGCCTCAACATCTGTCAAACTTTCGAGACAATTCTTTTTAACTTCTTGCCTTTTTGAATGCACCCCGTCACCAAAAATATCCTTTCGGTTGGTTAAGCTTCTAAAATCCCAAGCCTCAAAAAAATCTCGAAGTTCCTGCGAGAAAGGAAACTCAAAGCAAAAATCGGACATCTCAAAATTTATTTCGCAATCGGTTTTGATTGTTGCCAGCGTTTTGGAAAGAAAAGCCATATCCTTGCCAAGTTCCAACTTTTCCTTCAATTTTCCAGAAATTTCATCAATATTTTGATAAATGTTTTCAACTGTGGCATATTTTTCAAGCAAAGAAAGAGCCGTTTTTTCGCCCACTCCCAAAACGCCCGGAATATTGTCAGAAGCATCACCCATAAGGCCTTTGAGGTCGGTTATGCCACTTGGCGCAAGATGATATTTTTCAAAAAGCGCCTTCTCATCAAACCTTTCAATATCGGTTACACCTTTTTTTGTGAGCCAAACTTCTGTGTTGTTGTTTATCAGTTGCAAAAGGTCGCGATCACCCGAAACCAATATGTTTTGAGTGTCCTTATTCTGTGCCAAAGTGCCAATTATATCATCCGCCTCAATGCCGGCAATTTCAAAAATTTTTATGCCCATTTTTTGAAGCATGGATTTGATAACCGGAAATTGAAAAATCAAATCCTCTGGCGTTTCCTTTCGCTTGGCCTTATAGCCCTCATATAAATTGTTTCTGAAAGTTTTTCGAGCATGGTCAAAAGCAACCGCCATATATTTTGGCTTTTGCTCAACTATAAGCTTCACAATCAAATTTGCAAAGCCGAACACCGCGCCAGAGGGCTGTTTCTCACGATTAGATAAATAAGGCATTGCATAAAATGCCCTATTTGCCAAACTATTTCCATCAACAATGATAAACTTTTCCACTTAAAAACCTTTAAACAATTAAATTTGCGGCAACTTTTCCGCCAAACAATTTGTAAATGAAATCAGGCGCGCAAAGCACAATCGCGTAACAAACAATCGCCAAAATTAAGGCTATGAAGAAAGCGGTTTTCAGTGGGCTTCCCGAAAAATTGACAAGAGCAAAACAGAAAATAATTGCAACGCCGCCAAAGTTGACAATCAAGTCAAAATAAGGCTTAAACCAGCCCATGTCAGGGTTCCAACTTGGCACTTTTGTTGCAACAACATTAACCACCAAAAAGCAGATGTAAACAATGGACAAAACTGACAAGATTGTGTAAAGTACTTTTTTCATAAATCACCCTCACCTCTCCTTTTTCAACAATATCTTTTATTATAATATCATAAATAGGAAGCAATTTCAAGTAAAATCCACGCAAAACTGTGGCAAAAAATAAAAAAAGAACCGCCAATTTTTTTAGCGGTTCAATTTTTGTTGCATATTTATGCATTATATGTTATTTTTATTCATCATTATCGTTGTCATCAAAACTGTCTTCATCATCTTTTTTATCATCAAAATTTTCGTCTGTTTCATCGCCCGGATTGCCGCCATCTTTTTTAAGGCTAACAATCCCAAACACTGCCAAAAAGCCAGCGATGGACATAACACAATCCTCAACAACCTCATTTTGAACTTCAAAGCCAAACGCCTTCCCAAGCGAAGTTAAAAGCATAACCAGCGCAGAAGACAAACTCAGCCAAAAGCCATAAGATTGAATTTTTTTAAAGAAGTTTTTCACAATCATCCTCCATTTTAAGTTGCTCTTTTATATCCGAAATATCTTGTTTAACAGTGTCCAAAGTTTGAAGGCTTTCAGTTAGCACATCAATGGTTTTTAAGTATTTATTTTCCCTTTTTGAACTGTCTTTCAGTTGATAGAAAAACAAAAATACAAACAAAGTTGCAAAAATTCCATTGCTAACAACAATGCTTATAATTTCATTCCAAAGGCTCATGCTTATCCTTCACAATAAAGCATTTTATTGTTTGAAAGTCTTTGCAAAGATTGCCCCTCACAAGCCGTTGTGACACATCAAAAAATTTGATTTTCATGACATCACATCAAACATAATAAGTGGCTTTTGAATAAAACATTGTTGAGCGTTTGTAAAAAATTCAAATTGGAAATTCTTCCCATAAACACTGACATTCAGCCTTTGTTCTTTCTCTGCTCCGTCAAATTCAAAAACTTTTTCTTCCTCATCAGAAGAAATTTTAACAGAACATGGGAACAAAGTTGTTAACACAATTTCTTTAATTCTTTTTCTCTTTGATTTAACACCCAAATCGCACTCAAACGATTTCCAACTTTTTTGTGTTGGCGTTCCAAAAACGCTTCCAGAGTTTGTTAAAAAGCCAACCTTTTTTGTGTAAACAGTGTTAAAACAAACGCAAAGTTCGTTCATGAAAGGCGTGTCAATTGCAAGCACTTTCAAAAGGTCAACTCCCCTGAAAAGATTAAGCCCAAGGGTGTCGATATCAATTTCAAAAAGAACATTGTTAACATAATCTCCCGTTTCGCAGCCAACCTGTTGCCCGTCTTTGAAATCACATTTTGTTGCAAGATAATATTTTCCGTTTAAGCAAGCACAAGTTGCGTTTTTGTTGTCAAGATTTTTAAAATAAACATCATAACGCTGACAAATTTTGTCAACCGAATTTCCGTTAAAAGTGTATAGCCCATCACGCGTCATGAAAAAAATCTTGTCGCCGCAAACACTTATTGTGTTTTCAAAAATTTTGGATGGAGAATTGTATAAATGAGTGAAAGAAAAGTCATCTTTTGTGGTGTAAATTGAAAGTTTTGTGATGCCAAAATCTCTGAATAAATATACATAATCATTAAAAGCAACAACCTTGTTAAATGAGCCAACATTATCCAAAAATTCAATTGTTGATTTCTTGCTGTCGTCCCAATTTATCAAGTCCTTGTTTTTTGTGTAAATAAGTGTATTTCGGTTTGTGTTTGTAATTCCAAAAAAATTATCATAGTGCACCGCACAAGAAATAAAAGGGGGAACATC
>CANRFP010000038.1 GCA_947629895.1 uncultured Clostridia bacterium
ACGCTGCATATAACAAAAGCATTCAATGAAGATTTAAAAAGACAAGATCTTACTCCTTACATTGTTGATGTTGTTGCCCACACATTTATCATTCAAGGAATGCTGGACAGCGAGTTTATTAAAGAAAACTCTCAAAAAATTTGGGACATGCTTAATTGTAAAAAAGAATTAACTTCCTTGCCGGGCGTTCCTCACGATTTGGCAAACAACGCCAGAGACAGAAAAAGAGTTTAGAAAATGTTTGGATTATATTTTTAAGAAAATAAACAAAACGGATAGCAAAGATTTTGAAAGCATTATGCCAACCGCTTTGCATACTCTTTATCCACTTATTTATACCGACATTCCTTATATTAAAGAGATGTTTGAGCAACTTGACAAACTTGGCTTCCCAGAAAGTTTGAAAAACAAATCTTTGGCACTTGAATTGGAAGCAAGATACAAATTAACCGACAAATTGCTTGCCGACAGTAAAATAGATCAAGTTATTGAACTTGCATGTGGTTATACAACTCGTGGGCTTTCGCTATGTCAAAAAAACAGCAAAATGAGATATTTCGAAGTTGATCTGCCAGATGTTGTCAACACAAAGACTGCGTTGTTAAATCGTTTTACCAAAATACCTGACAATTTGAAAATTTTTGAAGGCAACGCTTTGGATTTTGACAGGCTTCAACATCTTTGTAATTTGTTTAGGACAAAAAAGCCAATTGCCATAATAAATCAAGGCTTAATGAGATATTTGAATTTTGATGAAAAACGCAAACTTGCAGAAAACATCTATAAAATCATTTCACAAAACAACGGCGTTTGGATAACTTGTGATGTCACGCCAGCAAGCTGGATTAAAAATCAAGATAAGAACATGTCAAATTACAATCAAAATCTCACACAAGTCACAGATAGAAATAATCCAAATTGGCGCTTTAAGGATAGAGAGCATGTGACGAAATTCTTTGAAGAAATTGGCTTTGAAATTGAGTGGCACGATTTTACAGAAGCCAAACAAATGTTATCTTCTCCAAAAATTTTAGGCATTCCGGAAGATGAAATAGACAAATATCTTAAAGGTGCAGTTGAAGTCGTGATGAGAGCAAAGAAGAAATAAATATATTATTGTTCTTGTTGAAAAAAACTGACAGGTTTGTCTACCAAATGTCTACCAAAAGTGTGGATTTTTATAAAAATCTTAAAAAATCTTTGACAATTATTGTCCAATCAAATATAATCAATTCAGTGCTTTATGTGAGCAGTTTTGTGCTTATTTATAAGGGAAAAATCAATCTTGTCTAATCTAAAAGAGATTTAGTTAAAGTTTTGAATGAAAAACTTGAAAACCGTTTTATCGGAAGGTAACTGGGGTTCGAATCCCTAACCCTGCGCCATTAGGCAATAATACGAACCCAGAAAATGAGTTCGTATTATTTTATTCACAAAATTATTTAGGTTCGTATAAAGTGGCAAACCCTGCGCCAAAAAAATGCTACAAAGTCTTGTAGCATTTTTTTGAATGTCAATCTGTGATTCTCCATCCATAATAAGTTTCCTTTGTAAGTTCCCAATTTTCGAAATTCTTTGCTGAGCCATGAATTGCATACCGATATTCATACAAAGGGCAATTGTATGTGTGCCAAACAAATTCCCTCTCCTGGTCGACTCCTTCTGGTGTTTCCAAAATGCTCATTCCAAAGTCAGCGCCATTTTCAGCATTAGCTTGTTCAAGAATTGTTGCCCACAATTGATCATGTGAGGTTTGAGCTTGAGAAATTTTCATTTCCTCTTCACCTATTCCTGCGGGTTTTATGAACATTGCTGTTCTTATGGAATCCGTCAAACCCGACCAGTCATATGCAGATCCGCTTCCATGGTCGCCGGTGATTATTATTGTTGCGTCTTCAAAAAGGTTCTCTTGTTTTAAGAAAGAAAGATATTTGTTTATTATTTTCATATTCTCTTTAAACAGAGAAACAGATTCTTTGGCAGAGTAGGCGCTGTGCAGCCCTTCGGTGTGAATGAAATAAAAACCTTTGCCATCCACTTTAGAAAAGCTTTTTTCATCCGTCCACTTGTCCAAAACGTTTATAGAAGATTGATAATTGTCGTTGCCATCTGGGTCGTTTTCCTGGATGGCGCGACTGAACGTGTCAGAGTTCACTCCGCTCAAAGCATCTTTCAAGAAAAACGGCATGGTTCGATAAAGTCCCAATTCAGCCATTTTCAATCCAAGAAGCCCTGCGTTTGTCACATTATACACATTTGCTTGCGCCCTGTTTTCGAAATATTCGGGCAAATAAAACGCGTCATTGTATGTATAGAATTTTTCTGAGTAAATGTTGATTTTCCACCCCTCATTATGCAATGTCTCCAATCCGTGTGCGTCTTTAAAGGCTTCGTTTAGAAATTTTTCACGTTTCGTTTGAGTTTCTGGCAAAAATGGTTTTTCAGTAAGCATGGTGACAATGGATGGATATGTGTGTCCGTATCTTGAAGTGTGATCTTGAAACCATGTGAACCCCTTAAAATCGTCAAAAAGAGAAGGCTCTGTTTTATATATATATTCCAGCCAATCTTCATCCATTCTGTCGACACAGAAAACAAAAATGTTTCCCTCTTTGCCAGCGGTGGTCAAATTTTTGTTTGTCAACAACATGTGCTGATATTCGTTGTCTCCCCGCTTTTGTCTTTCTTGATAAGACAAAAACATGTCCCCATGAGAAATGCTTGCAGAAACGGGAATTATAATTTGGGATCCAATCAGCACGGCAGTGATGACCAAACCGATTGTTGAGACAATTCCTTTTTTGTCCATAATGGAAGCAATGCCCATAAACAATGCCAAAACAACCGCCCAAATCACAATGTTGGCAATCATCCATGCCAAAGAGGTTGTGTTGCCTTCGCCGTCACCCTTGAGAGTCGAGAGCTTTCCGTTCAAAAAGCTGCTTTGAATGAACATCAAAAAAGACAAACCCAAAAACAAGCCTGCCACAATCCGATACGCCTTTTTGGGGAGGAAAAACAATATCAAAAAGCAAATCGCTGTTCCTGCAATGAAATATCCAAAACATGCCCAAAAATAGTTGGAAAACGAAAACACAAATTCATCATAATTTGCCGCATAAATATCAAATGGCGTGCTGAAGAAAATAAACATTGGCAAAACGCAGGATATTGCAAGCGTTATTAAAATCTTTTTCAAAAGCTCTTTTGTTTCTTTTTTCATTATATTCCCTTTTTTATGAATGCAAAAAATTGAAATAGCAATAAAACGAACCAAAACAGGCTCGTTTTTCTGTTATTTTTTTTGTTTGTTTTTGGCGCTTTCTTGTTTTTGTGGTTGCTTTTTTGTTGACGAAACTTCGGTTTTTGTCTCTTTTTCTGTAGTTTTCGTTTGAGAAGCTTCTTCTTTGTTTTCTTTTTCTTGCCCTTTCAAGGCCTCTTCATCAACCAAAACGATGTCTTTTTCGACTTCTTTATTTTTGTTTGGATCGGTTTTCACAATCTTTTTTACATTGTTTTTGACCTTTTTCCAAATGACGATTGCCGAAGCCGCAATGGCCACAGCAATGGCTGCGACGGAAGACAAAAGCACCGACGTTGCCGCTGGATCAATGTACAAAAGTTCACCAAATTGCATACCACCACAAATCAAACTTAAAAATTCCATAATTTTTCACCTCTCTTTTATTGTTTTTTGTTGTTTTGTTTTGTTATTAACGACTTCAATATATATTTCGCACCTTCCTTTCCGGCGTGGCCATGATTGTATGTAAAGGTTTGATAGAACTCGTCAATTTGCTTTTTATATTTGTCGCGATTCTTAAACAAATCGTCAATAACTTCAGGCAATTTGCCAATTTCTTCTTTGTTGATGTTGACACCAATGATGTCCCTCAGCTGAATTTCAACAGGAGTGATTCCAATCTTTTCCCAATTAGGATTCAGTGTTTTCATTTTTGTGTTAATAAACAGCACCGGCTTGCTTGTTGCAAATGCAAATTCTGCCGAAATGCCCGACCAGTCTGTTATCAGAAGATCTGAGCTGTAAATTGATTTGTTGCTTGAAAAATCTAGTTCAAAAGAAAGTTTGTTTTTGTCATAGTCCTTGTATTTCTCAACAAGTTCGTTCATTTGCACTTTGAACCTCTTGACATATTCCGGGTGAGGTCTTATTGTCAAATGACAGTTTGAATTTCCCAAAGACTTTATTATGTCGTCGATGCAGGAATCCAAAATGTTGTCTTCGTTCCAAGTTGGCGCAATCAAAATTTCTTTTCTTTTGTGATTGTTTTTGTCGGCATCGTCCCGTTCTTTTTTCTTGAAGTCTTCAACAAGGTTGTCAAGCAGCGGAAAGCCAAATTCAACCAAAGTTTTTTCTTTCAGCTTGTAAACTTGCTCTGTGGCCCGTATTTCTTTTGCAACATGTGGCCCGCTGCAAAAGATTGTGTCAAAAGCGTCAAGCGCGCCCTCTTTAAATCCCATGTGAACACTCATTGAGTCATGCGGAACATATATATATTCAATATCTTTTTTTATGAACGATCGTTTTAGATAATATTTATCAAGGTCAGGGGTCGTCATGATGAAAATGTCCGCTTCAACAAGCATCATAAGAAGGGCCGTCTTTTTTAGGCTTATGAAATATGGCTTGATTCTCGGCTCGCTTTTGGCTATTTCAAAAATTGCGTCTTCATAGTCATTGGTCACATAGTGTATGACGACATCGGAGCTTTTCAAAAGTTCGTCGATTATGTTTTTATAATATTTATAGAACCCGCTTTTTTCAGAATAGAACACAATATGTTTGTTTATTATGTGTTTGAACTTTTTGTAATCTTCTTTTTCTTTCGCCTTCATCTGTTTGTAAAGAGGGTCTTTTTTGTCAATTACGCCAAAAGCTTTTGATTCCGCAAGTGCTTTTCGACTCGCTTCAAGCGCTTCATAGTCAACATATTTTTTTGGGTTGATCAGCGCGTTTAAAAGATACATCACCGCAATTGAAAGCAAATTGCTTGCTGTCCAATAGAGCGCCGTTGCCGTTGGAACAAAAATCCCAAGCACCAAAGACAGCCCAACACTCAAAATCATGATGCCATATTTGTTTATTTTTCCTTGCTCGTGCTGAATTACGTTTGACCGATTTTGTGTGTAGCACATCACCCAAGATGAAAGCGCCGCAATGATTGGAACAAGGACATACCATCCTCCAACTTGGCTTGTGACCACCAGCAAATCCAGGCCACAAAAGCCGGTGTTGAACTGCATCACTCTTCCAATCAAATCTCCAAGAACATTTGCGTCAATTCCCCCACCCGTTATTACTGACGAGGTGGAGATTGTGCCGTTCTTTATCGCTTCAATGATTTGAATTTGGAAAGATGAGTCGCTGGTGTCAGCATTGATGAAGTTTGCAAGAGCGTTGATTGTGTCATTTGACGCTCCAAACAAATATTCAAGCGGGCGATTTATGACATAAACGACCCCAAGCAACAGAACAATTTGGATTATCAGCGGAATGATTGATGCAAAAGGGTGATATTTTTCTTTTTTATACAGTTTTGTTTGTTCTTCAGCAATTGCGTCAAAATTGCCGCTCAACCTTGCTTTGATGAAATTTATTTGTGGCTGGATTTTTACCATGAGAATGGAATTCTTTTGAATCCAAACCGAAATTGGCATCAAGACGATTTTTGTTATCAACGTGAAAAGGATTATGGCAATGCCATAGTTTTTAATAAGCAAAAAGCAGCCTTTCATCAAATAGCCAAGTGGCAAACATATGTAATATAGAACAGAATGCATGTTTTCCTTCTCAAAAAAGAGCGGCCCGCTTCAATCTCAAGCCAATTTTTCAAGTTTGGAATTTTAAGCAATCAAGGCGCAAACCGCCCCGACTCTTCCAGACCGCTTATATTATAAAATTTTTGTCGAATTATTGTCAAGCAAAAGATGCCGTTTTATATGTTTTAATATATTTAATACAAATTCTTTGCCACGTTATGTTCAGTTTTTGTCAAAAAAAATTGAAATTTAAACAAATTTGTTGACATTAAGCAGCAAAATTGTTTATTATAAGTTTATTGTTATTCAAAAATGAATAAATGGACAAAAGATGAAAAAGTTGTTGATTTTGTTTTCACTTTTTTTGATAATCTGCTGTGGAGCCATCTTAAAATCGACTTTGACAAAACAGTCGATTGTGATTTACACCTCCATGGAAGAATATGCGGTCGCCCTGTTGCAGGAGCGTGTTGAAGAAGAATTTCCAAACTACAACGTCAAATTTGTCACCAAATCAACAAGCACAATCGCGACAAAAGTCCTTGAAGAGGGCTCAAGATGTGAAGCAGACCTTGTTTTTGGACTTGAATATGCCTACATTCAAAAGATTGTCGAAAACGATCTCGCTTTCAACTTTAAAGGAAGGTATGACATGTCGATCTTTGAGGATGACTTGGTTTATGGCGACATCAAAGATTGCATAATTCCAAGTTGCAGGTCGGGAATCAGCATCATCGTCAACAATTCTGTCCTTGCTGAGAAAAACATTCCAAAGCCGACATCATATTTGGACTTGACCAATCCAATTTACAAAAACATGATTTCCATGCCTTCCCCTGCAAGCTCCGGGACAGGCTATGCGTTCTACCTTGCAATGGTCAATATGCTCGGCGATGAAGGCGCTCAACAATATTTTGAAAGTTTCTCCAAGAATGTTTATCAATTCACCTCATCCGGCTCCGGCCCGGTCAACGATCTTGTTTCAAAAGAAGCCGGGATCGGAATTGGCATGATTTCCCAGGCAGTTGAAAAAATTTCCGGCGGGCAAACGGACCTGGAAGTTGTCCTGACGGATGAAGGTGCCGCTTTCAGCACATATGGGTCGTTTGTTGTTAAAGGAAAAGAAAACAATCGCGGCGTGCTTGAAATTTTTGACTATATGTATACTACGTTCACCAATGAATGTTGTGCAAAATTTTATCCAGAAGCAATTTTTAAAGGCGTTGATTACACTCTTGAAAATTTCCCAGAAGATCTGGCTTACTGCGATATGAGTGGCAACACGATTTCAAAAAAAGAAGATTTGTTAAGGAAGTGGAAATACTGATGAACACAAAAGAAAACAAAAAAATCAAATTGAGTGTAAAAAATTTGACAAAAAACTATGATAACGAGATGTTGAACGCCATTGACGACATTTCTTTTGACGTTTATGACGGCGAATTTCTTTCAATTCTCGGACCATCTGGCTGCGGCAAATCTACAATCATAAAAATTTTGATCGGCCTTGTTGCGCCAACCTCTGGGCAAATATTCAAAGATGGTCAAGACATCACAAATTTGAAAATTTCCAAGCGAGGAATGGGCATGGTGTTTCAAAACTATGCTCTGTTTGAAAACATGACCGTCAAGCAAAACATTGAATTTGCTTTGAAGGTCAACAAAAGCACAAAATCCACCGCTCAAGAAACGACGGCGGCTTTGCTTGAAAAAATGCACCTGACGGAGCTTGCGGGAAAGAAACCTTCTTCCCTCTCCGGCGGCCAGCAACAACGTGTGGCGATTGCAAGAACGCTTGCCATGAATCCTGACGTCATTCTTTTTGATGAGCCGATGTCCGCTCTTGACGCCTCAACAAGATTGGAACTTTGCCAAGAAATCAAGCGCGTACAAAAAGATTTCAAAACCACAATCATTTACATAACTCACGATCAAGAAGAAGCATTTTCTCTTTCCGATCGCATTATGGTGATGAGCCCGGCAAAGATTTCTCAAATTGGAACTCCAAGCCAAATTTTGTCCAATCCCGAAAACGAATATGTTAAAACTTTCGTTTGTGATAATATTTCCAAAAAAATTGATTCCTTGAACAAAATTATGGAGAATAAAAAATGAAGGCAATCTCATTAAACAAAAATCACGTCAAACAAAAAAACAGACTGGGAAAAAAGCATTTTGATTTGAGTTTGATCATTCTGCTTTCGGCGGTGATGCTTGTTCTTGTTGTTGTGCCGCTTGTCACACTGTTGTGCAAAATTGACGGCAAAGCGTGGGACACCGTGTTCAACGGTGGACAATTTTGGACAGCGCTGGGCAACTCGCTTCTTACAACAACCATTTCAACAATCATCTCTGTTTTCATCGCCTATGTGCTCGCCTGGGCAATTTCGCGCACAAACATAAAGTGCAAAGGTCTTTTCAGCGCGCTGCTTGTCCTTCCAATGCTGATTCCTTCAATTTCCCACGGCTTGGGGCTTGTGATATTGTTCGGCAACAACGGCATTTTCACAAATTTGTTCCATGCGACCTCTCATCTTTATGGATATTTTGGCATCATTTGGGGCTCAATAATGTACTCTTTCCCAATCGCCTTTTTGATGTTTGTTGACATCTTGAAATATGAGGACGCAACCGTCTACAACGCGGCTGATGTTTTGGGGATCCCGAAAAAAAGTCAATTTTTTCACATCACATTGCCTTATTTGAAAAAGACTTTGGTTTCCGTGTTTTTCACAGTGTTCACTCTGATCGTCACTGATTATGGTGTGCCTTTGGCAGTGGGCGGAAAAGTCAAGACGCTGTCAGTTCTTCTTTATGAAAACGCGGCTGGGCAACTTAATTATTCGGCAGGCGCTTTGATTGGCGTCTTTCTGTTGATTCCTGCAATCATTGCTTGCTTATATGATTTTTTCAACAAAAACACCGAAAAGTCATCTTTTACATCACAACAATTCACCCCTCGAAAAAACTCTGGAAAAGATGCTGCCGGCTATGTCATTTGCGGGCTTGCATCAGTGCTTGTTGTTCTTGTACTTTTGCCATTTTGCATTCAAGCATTCACGGTTTCTTATCCAACAGACATGAGTTTCACGCTTTCACACTTTGCCGAAACCATAAATCAAAACGGCCTTTCATTTTTGTTGAATTCCGTCCTTATGTCTTTGATCACAGCGTTTGTTGGCATGGCGATGTCTTTCATTGTGGCATACTTCACCGCAAGGGTTAAAACAAAGTTCACAAAACTTCTTCATCTTGTTTCAATTTTGTCACTCTCAATTCCCGGACTTGTTTTGGGCTTGTCATACATAATCATTTTCAAATCTTCCTTTTTATATGGCACACTGACCTTGCTGATTTTGGTCAATACGGTCCACTTCTTTGCCTCGCCTTATCAAATCATGTACAACGCTTTGCTGAAAATCAACATGAATTTGGAATCAGTTGGGCAAGTTTTGAATGTTCCAAGATATCGGGTGATCACCGATTGCATTCTTCCTCAGTGCAAATCTTCGCTGGCAGAATCTTTTTCCTATTTTTTCGTAAACAGCATGATGACAATCTCTGCGGTGGCCTTTCTGGCAACAAGCGAAAATCAGCCACTCTCACTGCTTATCAATCAGTTTGAATCCTACAACATGATTGAATGCTCGGCGGTCGTTGCACTGATGATTCTTTGCGTCAATATTTTGATGAAAGGCATAATTTTTGCAATTAAAAAAGGAGCAAAACATGTTAACAAAAAATCAATTTGACATTCTTTCTTTGTTGTCCAGTAAACAAGAGAAAATGTCCCAAAGAAAAATTGCGGACATTTTGGACATTTCTGCGGGCACAGTCAACAAAGTCCTGGCCGAACTCAACGCCTCAGGGTATGTTGCTGATTGTCATCTAACCCAAGCAGGCCTGGATGCTTTGGAGCCATATCGCGTCAAACGTGCCGTGATCATGGCCGCAGGTTTTGGCTCTCGGCTGGTGCCAATTACACTGAACACCCCAAAACCTTTGGTTAGGATCAAAGGCAGAAGAATCATTGAGACGCTGCTTGACGCTTTGATTGCTGTCGGAATTGAGGACATTTTCATTGTGCGCGGCTATCTTGCTTCGCAATTTGACGATTTGCTGTACAAATATCCAACAATCAAATTTGTTGAAAACCCAAATTATAATGAAGGGAACAACATCGGATCTATTTTTTGTGCAAAAGACTACTTGCAAAACGCATATATTTTGGAGGCCGATTTGTTTTTATATGACCCGTCCCTTATTAAAAAATATCAATATTCTTCCAATTATTTGGGCATTCCTGTGGAAGAAACGGATGATTGGTGTTTTTATTTAAAAAACAATTACATTTCAAATTTGTCAATTGGTGGAAAAAATTGTTATAAACTTGTGGGAATTTCATATTGGACAGAAAAAGACGGTGAACAATTGTCAAAAGATATTGCTTCCTGCATGAAACTTCCCGGCGGAAAAGAAAGATTTTGGGACCAAGTTCCATTTGAAATGTTCAAAGAGCACTATAAGCTCAGTGTTCGCCCTTGCAAGCAAGAGAGCGTCATCGAAATTGACACATTTAATGAATTGAAAATGATTGACCGCTCCTATGATTGCTAAGTGCTCCTATTTATATCGACGCAATTTCGGTTCAATAAAGCTTTCTAACCCTGCAACACAAAAAAATACGAAATCTGAGTTTCGTATTTTTTTATAAAAGCCGCTTTTACGTCGTATAAAAAAACCAGCATTGTTATATAAATATAACTATTGACTGGTTACAAACAACTGCCAGAGTTGTTGGTTATATAATTAAAATTCTTCGTTCAAAATCTCAAAATATGCCTTTGGATGATTGCAAACTGGGCAAACTTCTGGGGCTTTTTCGCCGACATATACATGGCCGCAGTTTCTGCAAATCCACATCTTCTTTTCCGACTTCTTGAAAACCTTTCCTTCCTTGACAAGTTGCAAAAGAGTGTTATATCTTTCTTCATGCCTTTTTTCAATTTCAGCAACAGCAGCAAATTTGTATGCAAGGTCAGCAAAACCTTCTTCCTTGGCTTCTTCTGCCATTCTTTTATACATTTCTGTCCATTCGCCGTGTTCACCTGCAGCCGCATCAATCAAATTCTCAACTGTTTCTGGAACTTCACCCCCATGAAGGTATTTAAACCAAATTTTCGCATGTTCTTTTTCATTATCTGCGGTTTCAGCAAATACTGCGGCAATTTGCTCATATCCGTCTTTCTTTGCGCGTGAACTATAATAGGTATATTTGTTGCGCGCTTGACTTTCGCCAGCAAAAGCCTCCATAAGATTTTTCTCTGTTTTTGTTCCTTTCAAACTTTTCATTTTATAAACTCCTTTTGTGTCTTTTTGACCTATTTATTATATCACGATGCCAACTGAATTGTCAAACATACTCCAATCATCTCAAAAACTTTTTCTCTTTTTTAAAATGTTTCACGTGAAACAATTTGTTTTTGAACCGAAGGCCAAATCGATTTACTTTTTGTTTTTGTCACGATTGAAAAATTTCAACCTCTAAAATTTTTTAAAATAGGCGACACAATGTTTCACGTGAAACAATTGTTTTTCGCCAGGTAAAAAAAGAAAATGTTTCACGTGAAACATTTTCTTAAAAAAAACGGTTTTAAAAGTGAGTTTTAAGCATTTTTCCCATGGCGCTTGTTGTAATTTTGTAAATCTTGAAGGGTCATTTCCTTTTTATTTAACAATTCAAGCAATTCTGCAATCCTATCAAGGTCGTCACGAGTGTAATAATCGATATAAATTCTTCCTTTGTTGTCGTTACCAATCGCAGAGACTTTTGTGGCAAACGTTTTTTGCATTTGGTTGATAAGTTCTTTGAGTTCCAAAGACTG
>CANRFP010000039.1 GCA_947629895.1 uncultured Clostridia bacterium
CCTGAGTAAGTCCAGCCTTTTTTCTTGCTTGTTTAAGTCTGTTTGCAAATTGATCCATTAAATCACGTCCTTTGTTCTACTTTATCATATTTTCACAAAAATGTCTGTTCTAATTTGGAACATTATCTAATAGATTTTATATTATTTTTATGCTAAAATAAATAATGTTCTTAAACTGAACATTTTTAATTTAAAATATGCTAAGATAAAATAAAGGATGTGATAAAATGTATACCTATTTAAAAAGATTAAAAGAGTTAAGAAAAGAAATGAACACTTCAACTTGGGCTCTTGCCAAAGAGATTGAAGTTAGTCATTCTTCCATTGTTCGTTGGGAAAACGCACAAGCAGATGTGTCATTAGAAAGTTTGTTGAAACTTGCAAAGTTTTTCAAAGTTTCGTTGGATTATCTTGCCGGTTTGGAAGATTAAACTAGGCGTTATACTCTTCCTCGTTTTCCTCTTCTTCTTGTGGTTCTGGAGCCGCTTGTATGCTGCTGCCGCCGCCTCTTTTACTGCTGTCTTTCTTGTTTCCACCACGAGAGAAAATTCTGTCAAAAATATTGATATTAACAAATCTTTTTCCGCCAGATATAATGTCATCAACCATAATAAACACTCTATGGCATTTTGGGTTTGGGCACATGAACCAATAGTCTGGCGCAGGAACTGCACTTCCCAAAGGCGTGCCTGAACCATATGCTGGCGCAGAAATCGCTCCCGCACCTGAACAAGATGCTCCTTTTCCAGCTGCAACCTCAATCATATGCTCAAGTTCGGAATTTTTTTTCAAAATGCCTTTTCCGCACACTGGGCAAAGCATTGGGTTCTGTTTGAATTTAAGCGCTTCCAAAATCATGGATGTAATTTCAGTTATGACATCTTTAAAATATATCATATGCCCCTCCATTATCATATATATTATACCACAAAATTCAACAAATACAAGCATATTTTAACATTTTTTACTCAAATCTTAAAAATATGGTCAAATCATTAAAAAAGCACAAAAAATATTGTTTTTTTAATTTTTTTGAAAATTTTTAATATTTTTTTGCATTTTTAATTGATTTTATATTCTGTGGCCAACAATTTTCTTAACTTTGCTGTCAAGTTTTTCACCAAATTTTTGATAGTCCTCATAAAACGTTTTGGCAACCGCTTCTGGAAAAAGAGTTAAATTTGGAATGTCCAAAACATTGATAAACATTGGCTTGTAAATTCCTCTATCTCTGCCCGGTTGGAACTCCTCGCCCTTGCCCGTTCCAAATTCGCCCGCAACCCACTTGCACAAATAAAAATGCTCTATGGATTTTTCATCCTCATAATCATAAAGTTTTTTAACTATCTCAACTTGTATGCCAAATTCCTCAAAAACTTCTCTTTTAACGCACTCTTCCTCTTTTTCGCCTTCTTCCATTCCGCCGCCAGGAAAAGTGTTATATTTTCTGCCATTAAACTCTCTATACATAGAAACAATTTTTCCATCTTGCAAAACAATAGCTGCCGCCCTTGACCTTTTTTGATTTGTCATTTTTCCTCCTAAAAAAAATAATCATTAAAAGAAGTATAATCAATCGCGCAAAAACTGTCAACAAATTTCAAAACCTTACGCAATTTTACTTTTTTTCTTTTGTTTGTTTTTTTAATATGTTATAATAAATTAGATAATGTTGTTTTGAAAACAAAATGATAAGTTCACAAAGGAGTTCAAATGATAGGAGCTATTATTGGAGATATTGTCGGCTCAAAATATGAATTTAACAACATAAAAACAAAACACTTTCCTCTTTTTTCAGAGGACTGTCGTTTCACAGATGACACCGTTATGACCATTGCGGTGTATAAGGCTCTTGAAAGCTGTCATGGAGATTATTCCAATTTATCCCAAAACGCAATCAAATTTATGCAAGAATATGGCCAGATGTATTTAAACGCCGGCTATGGCAGCAAATTCCTGTTGTGGCTATGCCGCAAAAATCCAAATCCTTACAATTCATATGGCGATGGTGCGGCAATGAGAGTGAGCCCTGTGGCGTATTTTGCAAAAAACTTAGAGCAAGTTAAATTTTTAAGCAATGAAGTGACAAAAGTTTCACACAATCACCCAGAAGGATTGAAAGGTGCAGAAGCAACCGCTGTGGCTGTTTGGCTTGCCTTAAACAAAAAGTCAAAAGAGGAAATAAAAGAGCACATTCAACAAAATTATTATTCGTTGAACTTTGACTATGAAAGCCTGAAACAAAATTATAAATATTCTATGGCTTGCCAAAACACTGTTCCTCAAGCGATATTTTGCTTTTTAATTTCCAAAGACTTGGAAGATGCAATAAGAACAGTTGTTTCCATTGGTGGCGACTGTGACACAACCGGCGCAATTTGTGGAGCGATAGCCGCCGCCTATTACGGTGTGCCGCAAAACATAAAAGAGCAAGCGTTACAGTTTTTGGATAGCAGATTGCTTTCAACAATTGAAAGCTTTAACAAACAAACTTTTTAAAGAGGTGTTTTATGAAAGAAAAGCGTCAAGCATTCAATTCAGATTGCCAGCCAACTGGGCTTTATTATTTTGCTGACGAACCCATTCCCGAAGGTGGTTATCCAATTGTGGTGATGATTGCCATTGAAAACAGCAAGGGCGAATTTTTGATGCAAAAGCGCTCAAAATTCAAGTCCCATCCCCTAACCTGGACAGTAACAGGCGGACACCCAACCTTTGACGAAAACAACAAGCAAGCAGTTGTGAGAGAAGTAAAGGAAGAGTTGGGGCTTGATATATCAAAGGACAAAATTGAAAGTTTTTGGCTTGGCTTTGACGGAAGAGTTTGCAGAGAAATGTTCTATTGCAAAAAAGATGTGAACATAAACAAACTTGTTTTGCAAATTGAAGAAGTGGATTCTGTTGCTTGGTTTACAAAAGACAAAATTTTGAAAATGATTGAGTCCAAAGAATTTACCCCAAATCAAATATTCTTTTTCTCCAAATTTTTCGCTTGGAAAAACAAAAATTGAAAACTGAAAGAATATTTAAAAAAATCTTTAATCAAAAAATGTTTTGGGAAATTATGTTAAACTGTTGACAAAATTTGGCAATTTTTTTAAAATAAAAAAAGGAGAAAAAATGAAAACAACTTGTAAGGTTTTTATAATCATAAGTATGGTTTTGGGCTTTTTTTACATTGTTCCACTTATTGTTGGCATTTTTGCTCTTAATAAACTTGAAAATGCCAAAAAAAAGGAGGAACTCACCGGAATGGCGGTCATCACCCTCCTGTTTTGCAGCACAATTGCTGGGATTTTAATGTTGTGTATGAGCGATAAAGATTTGGGCAACAATAATGCACAAAACATTGTTAAAACCAACAACACAAACAATTTTGCCTCTCCACAAGACAATATGTCAAAAATTTCCGAAAACATCAAAAAGTTGAAAGAATTGAAAGAACAAGGCATTTTAAGCGAAGAAGAATTTGAAAAACTTAGAAAAATCGAAGTGGACAAACTTTTAAAGGAGTGAATATGAAAAGTAAATTAGCGTATTTATTGGGTGGCATAATTTCGGCAGTTGCACTTTTTGCATTGATGATAATCAGCATAATTATTGGTGTTACATATGAAATGTTCAATGCAATATCTATCATTGAACTTATTTTTATACTTATTGCGTTTGTCATGACAATTTGTTGCACAATTGAGTCATCTCTTTCAAAAAATGATAAAACAACTTATATGCTTGTAATTCCAACAGTTATGATAAATCTGTTTCTGATAGATGTAACATATTGGTCATTAATTCAATTTGTGCTTGTGTTGATTTTCCGTGTGTTGATTGTTTGCGGTGCGATTTTTTATATCATAGGCCTTTGCTCATCTTTTCAACAATCGAAAAAGGTGGATAACCCAGAAGAGCAACAGCAAACCACCCCTCTTAATCAAGAATTGCAAAGATTGCTTGCAATGAAAAACGATGGGCTTATCACAGAAGAAGAATTTAATAAACTTAAAATGAATTTGATTAAAAAAGAGTTGCAATAATTGATTTTAAATGATTATATCTAGGTTTAAGCGCTTCACCCGCTTAAACTTTTTTTATCTATTTAAAATCCCCTTTCAAAAATTATATCAGGCAATCTTTTTAAACAATAAAAAACCATATAAGCAAAGTTATATGGTCTTTTATTTTTATTTGTTTTTGTTTGCATCTTGCTTTGAAATGTCTTTTGCTTTCTTTCTTCTTCTATATTGATCTAAAACAAACAATATAATCAAGATTGAAAGCCCAATAACAACGCCAAGCACAGCCCAAAGAGTGGATGATTTTTCAACAATTCTCTGATATATAATAATTCCCGTTCCGTTATCAAAAACAACACTTCTGCCGTTGTTAACTTGTTTTGTAATGTTTTCAAAAACTCCATCTGAAAACTTAAACACATTAAAGTTTCCAGCGTTTCCATTTAGGTAAATCAAAGCATCTGCTGGCAAATAGTCTTCTCCATTTTTTGTAAACTTTATGTTTACAATATGATGAATATTTGCAATTTGAGAGAAGTTTTCACCCAAAAGCGCTTTAATTTCTTCTTTGTTGTCAATCACATTTAACACAAGTTCAACACCCTCTTCAAAGCCGTTTTCACAGTATGCTTCAACGCCATATTCACCTTTCAACAATGCCGCTTTAACATAGAAATCTTTTTTGGTTTCCGCCTCTGGTGCGAACGCATATTTACCATCCGACAATTTCACTTCCACTGTGTAATGCCCGCTTTCGCTTGCATCATTAACAGTCATGCCCGTGTCTTTGTTTGTGAGCGTTACAGAATAGAATTTTTCCTCCAACAAAGTTCTTTCCTCTCCAACAACTTTGTAAACTTTCACATCCACAAATTCGTAATCCTCATCAACAATGTTGTCAATTTGCTGGTCATTAAATTCAACTTCAACCTTGATGTAAGCAGTGATTTGATAAGTTCCGGTTAATTGTTCAAAGTCGTTTGTGTCTGTTGGTTTGAATGTCCACTTCAAAGTGTAAACGTTATTTCCGTCTGGGCGTTCTTCAAGAACATAACTGTCAAAGGAAATCGTGCCCTTTGTGTCATCTTCTGCAAGTGAAATTTTAATATCTTGTGCGTTTTCTCCAACATACACTGTTCTCTTCTCAACAAGTGGGTGAACAGTTGGTTTTGCCTTTAAGATTGTGTAGTGATAATCAATGCTGCCTGTGTAGTTTCCAATTCCTCTGATTGTCATAACCGCATTTGAGCCGGCTTCTGTGTTGTCAGTGAAGGAAGCTTCAAAATCTTTTCCAAGATCAAGCACCATGTTTATATATTTCAAAGTGTATTTTGGTTTGATTTCTTTTCCACCCTGATAGTGATAAGTTTCTTCAACCACACTAAGCATGCTGTTTTCAAGAGCCTTTGCGGTGATTGTGAAGGTTATTTCAACTCTTCCTTCAAAGTTCCCGTTTCCAGCAACCGCAATGGTTTTAACTCCGTTTAACTCGCCCACATTTGTCGTGTCCTCAGAAACTTTGGTCACCGTGAAGTCTGTTCCATAAACCAAAGAAATGCCGTTTATTGAAATTGTGATGCTGTTCTTTATTTCCTCAAAGCGGTCTCTCCCGTTATATTCAATGGTCTTTGTCCAAGATATATTCTCTTGCGTTATGCCAAGTGATTTAATCTCAAAAGTCTTTTCAACCATTCCTGTGAAGTTGCCCTTTCCAACAAATTGAACGGTGTAAGAGCCTTTCTTGGTTGGTGCACTTGCTTGGCCGACAAATTTAACATCAAAATCGCTGCTTGTCAAACTGTAAGCGTTGTATGCAAGAGTGTATGCAAGTTCAACCGGCTTTCCTGTGTAGGAATAAGTTTGTGTGAAATCAACTGTCACCTGATTGAGATTTCTTTCTCCAATTTGGAAGGTGTAAACAAACTCATCTTTAAAGTTGCCCTTGCCCTCAATGGTGATTGTTCCATCTCCAACATTTGTGTTTTCGCCATATTCCTTAATGTTGTAATCTTGTGCGCTTAAATTTAAGGTGTATTCGTGCTTGTCATTGAATTTAAGTTGTGCACTGGAAATTGTTGGCTGAATTTTTGTTCCAGTGTAATTCAAATCAGTTTCCGCCAAAACAACTGTAAGCCCACTTTGAATTGAACGCTTTAAGATGTTGTAAGATATATCAATTTTGCCAGAATAATTGCCCCCTTCATTTGCTTTGATTGTAACAACTATTGGGCTTGAAGTTGCATTTGTGAAATCAGATGTGTTATATGTAACTGTGATGTCTTTCGCGCCAAGAACGGCATCGTTGTAAGTTACAATAGGTGTCAGTTTTTGTTCATCGCCGTTGTATGTTACATCTTCAATTCCAGAAACTTCAACTTCACTTGACAAATCCTTTGCCTCAATGTCAAAAGTGTAGGTGGTTGAGCCGCTCAAATTTCCAATTCCGCTGACAAAAACTTGTCCTTTGCCAACATTGGTGTTGTCGCCATAGATAACATTAAAATCTTTTTTCTCTGTCAAATCGTGTCCGTTATATGTAAGAGAAATTTTTGGTGTAAGCTTCTTTCCTGTGTAAGTCTCTTTTGAAATTGTTGGAGCATCAACTTTTGAAATTTCAAGTGTTTGAATTTCAAAGGATGTTCTAACAGGAGAGTTTACGTTCACAACATAATTTCCGTTTTCAACCGCTCTAATTGTGATTGTCACCGTGCCAACATTCACAAAGTCAAAGTCAGAAGTTGAATAATCAATTGTATATTCGTTGTCATCAACCACTCCGCCATTTATGTCTTTAACTGTTATTGTTGGTTTTTGATTTTCAAAGTTATAAACAACACTTGCCTTTCTCAATTCCACTTTTGAGATTTGAAGCTTCAAAATTTGATAGGTGAACACTTTCTCACCTATGAAATTGATGTCCTTTGCTGTGGCAACAATTGTCACAGTTCCAGCGTTCACAAAACCGCTCTTGTTGTCACGTCTGTAATACTCAAATGTGTATTCATCCGTTGAAACGGTCACATCGCCATAAGACAAAGTGAATGATTGCTTTTGTTCGGTTTTGTTGTAAGTTGTGTCGCTTACTGTCGCCTTAACTTCACTCAAATTTCTCTTTGCAATATCAAATGTAAGGTCAACTTGCTCTTCAAAATTGTTAAGTCCGGAAATTGTAACACTTCCTTGCCCCGCACTGATGTTTTCACCATAAGAAAGTTCATAGTCGCGGCCTTCTGTCATGGTGTAGTCGTCATGCCCAAGCCATTTTACAACAACTGTTGGCTTTATCTGTTTGCCGGTGTAGGTGTAAGTTCCGTCAACTTTAATTTCCGCTTTTTCACTGTTTTTAAGTGAAACTTTTGTGATTGTGAAGTGAACGCAGATAACATCGCTTGTGAAGTTGTCACCTGTGCCCTTGATGAAGATAAGCCCCGTGCCTGCCTCTATGTTTGCATAATAGCCCGTTGTTGTTGTGATTGTGCTTTCATACTCTCCATCGCCCTTAACAACATTTCCATCACCATCAAGTTTAACTTCGCCGGTGTATAGATTGTAATCCAAGCCATAAACAACCTTAGACCACTCCTTTGTTTGTTCATCTTGGAATTCAACAGTGAAGTCCTTGTCTGGTGTTGGCTCAATTTCTGAATTGGTAAATTCAAATTCCCCATTGTTCTGCTCATCAAAAGTTACACGAATGTTTTTGTCATTAAACTTCGCAGCAACAACTTTATAGTTCTTTTCAATCGTTCCCGTGTAGTTGCCATTTCCCACAATTGTTATGGTGTATTGCCCAGCATTTGAAAATTTTTTATCTTCAACTTCATTGTTAAACTTGATGCTCACTGTGTAGTCCTGCGTTTCAACAAGTGTGACTTCGCTCTCATTAACATTGAATTTCAACTTTGGATAAACTTCATGCCCAACATATATTTGGTCAATGTCCTCTCCAACAGGCTCGTTATTGTATTTGAAATAATAAGTAACTGTGAAGTTAACCCTTATATCTCTTCTCTCAATTGTAAACTGTTTTGTTATTTCGCCAGAGTAATTTCCTTTTGCAACAACTTTGATTGTTATTGTTCCAGCGCTTGTGAAGTCATCTTTCACACCGTTTGAATGAGTGTAGGTGACGTCATAGTCATCATCACTTAAAGTAAGCCCGCCTGCCACAACAGAAGAAATGAGGTTTTTATGCTCTAAGGTGTCATATGTTGCGCTTTCGCTTTCAAGATAAACCTCTGTTATGCTTGCAGGAGAAATTGTAAATTCGGCACTTACAGTCTCTTCCACAACAAAGTTATCGTTTCCGTCTGCAACTGCAATTTCCACAATAATTGTTCCAACACTCACAAAGTCATCTGTTTCCTCGGCGCCCCTCTTGTAGGTGACTTTATATTCATTTTCCAAAAGTTCAAGTGTGTCCGCCAAAACTTTGGAAACAACAGGTTGGTGAGATTTTGTATCATATGTTGTCCCGCTTGAAGTCAGTGTAACTTTGGTTATTTTTGCCGCTGTAATTTGGAAGGTTAATGTCTTTGTGCCATCATAGTTGCCTTGCGCTGTGATTGTCACAGTGGCTTCGCCGGCATTTTCATTGTTTTCATAGCCAACTGAATAATCTTTGCCAACTTCAAGTTGATAATTAAGTTCTTCGTCTTTCAAAGTTATATTTTGTGTTTGCGCTTGTCGGTTATAAACCTTATTTTGCAATGCCTCAACAAGTGTTGCCTTCTCAAAACTTCTTGCGGTGATTGTGTAAGATGTTTCCTCTTGTCCAGCAAAGTTTGCATTTGTTGAAGTTATTCTAACCGCAATTGTTCCAACACTTTTGAAGTCTTGGCAAACTTCGCCCGCTCTATAATATGTTACTTCATATTCCCCTTCTTGCAAAATCAAAGAATTTTGCTCAGTGGCCAAAGTAACTCCGCTTACGTTAGGTTTTATGTCAGCATTTTTCCAAACCGTGTCAATTTCGTTCAGAACAATGCTTGCTCCAACCAAACTTGCAGGATTGATTGTGAAGCTTGCAGTGTCATATTTCCCTTGATAACTCCCTGCACCTGTGAGGATTATATAGTAAGTTCCAGCATCGGTTGGGTTTTCCACTGTTGCACCATTCGTGCTGTCTTTCTTGTATTCCAAATTGTAATCTTGCCCTTGTGAAAGCGTGTTTCCGTCCAAAACAACTGTCACGGTTGGAGTTTGTTCGGCTCTGTTATATGTTTTCTCTTTCCAGTCAAGTGTAACTTGCGCTTCTGAAAGGTTGGCCTGTGAAATATAGAACTCTTTGCTTGCACTTTCACTGTAATTGCCTTTGCCTTTAACAAGAACGTAATAAGTTCCAACTGCCTTTGCCTCAGTAATTGGCCCTCTTGAAACATCTTGATAGCTTACATCATAGTTCTCTTCGCCAATAATATCTCCTTCCAAAGTCACTTTCACAACATCTGGCAAGTGGCTCTTTCCGTCATATTTAAACGTGTTTTCGCTGAGTGTCAACTCTGCGCCGTCAAGGCTCTTTGGATTGATTGTGAAATGCTCAATAACTTCTCCTCTGTAATTCCCCATGCCAGAAATTGTAACTGTAACTCTGCCAACATTAACATTTGCAGAATATTCCACCTTATAATCCACATTAACATTCAAAGTGGCATCAAGCCCTGTGTCAGTGACAGTCAAATCCAAAGTGATTCCCGTTCCTGTGTAAGTTTTGTCTTGAACGCCTTCAACTTGAATGTATTTTTCAAGGTCTCTTTGCGTTATTTGGAATTTGATTGTTTTTGTTCCAGAATAATTGCCTTTGCCTTCAATGGTGATTGTTGCAGTTCCCACATCTTTGTTGTTTGAGTATGAAAGAACATAGTCTCGAGGACTTTCCAAAATGCCATTCTCTGGGTCTGTAACAACAACTTGTGGAGTGTGCTCCTCGTTGTTCCACTCAACGTCTTCCACTTCTGAGAAAGTCAGCCCTTCCAAGCCCTTTCCAACAATCTCAAAGGTAACTTCGCGCGTGCCTGTGTAGTTTCCATAGCCCAAAATGGTCACCGTTGCAGTTCCAACATCTGTGTTTGAACTGTATTCAACCTTATAGTCCACGTTAAGTTGAAGTGTTTTTCCAGAATTGATTGAATCAATAATATGAAGGGTTGGCGTTATTTCCTCGCCCGTGTAGGTTTGGTCATCAATATCATCAACAACAACATCTTCAAGTGCGATACTTCTGGCTTGAATTTCAAAATTTGCTTTCAATGTGTCAACAACATTGCCCTTGAGTGTAAGTGTAACCTCCGCTTGGCCAACATTAACATTGCTTGCATAGCCAACCTCTTGTGAAAGGTAGGTGTATTTTGCAAGAAGTTCAGCCACAGTTAAACTCTCGTTAAGCGAAACGCTTTCTGCCTTGATTGTAATGTTTATTTCAGGAATTTGGCTTTCACCATTGTATGTGTGCTGCGATTTAACAACAATTGCAACCTCAACATCCCCTTTATATGTTTCATTATGTGCAATTCTTTGCTGTGCATCAAGCAAAGACTTAAAGTCAATGGCCTCAACAGTCAAATTTGCCACTCCCGTTCCGTCAAGAAGGCTTGCATCCAAAGATGTGGCAGTTGCCTTATAACTTCCAACAGCCAAAAGTTCTGGCAGTCCCTCAATTGCGCCGCTGTTGAAGTTGTATGCAATTTGAACAAGCCCGTCATTGGTTATATCAAAGCCATATTTTTCATAAACAAGAACGCTTGCCGAATTTGTTGGATAAAATTTGATTGTTTGCTCAGCAGTAAATGCTCTTGCGCTTGTTTTTTGAGCGTAGTCAAAGTATGACAAATTGAATTTAACATCCCCAATTTGCATCTTCTCAACTGTTATATATGCCGATGTTGTTGCGTAGTTCTTTGAAGAAATTCTAATCTCAATTTTTTGCCCAATATTTTCTGTTTTTGCAAAATATTTGTCCGTTTCAACTGTCACATCTGCACAATAATACTCAACAGTCCAATCCTCTTGGGTCTCGTTGAACAAAATTCTGTGTTCATCGCCATTTGCATCGGTCAAAACGAAGAACAAATGTTCGCCTGGTGCAGATTTGGTCAAATAAATGTATGGAATAACAACATCATTGCCTTTTGTGGTTTGCTCTTGCAACTGAGCATCATTATATGTGTATTCCACTTCAAAAGTGCTGATTGCAAGTTGAACAATTTCAAACTGCGCGCTAAGTGTTCCGGAATAATTTCCGTTTCCAGTAACAGTCACTGTTGCTTGTCCAACGTCTATGTTGTTTTGATAATCAACATCATAATCCTGCCCAAGAACAAGTTCGTCAGCCCCGTCACTAACAACAACGGTTGGCGTAATTTGCTCTCCCGTGTAGGTTTGGCTTCCAATTTCGCCAACCGACACGCCATCGCTGAAAGGTTTTGCGGTAATTTCAAAGTTAACAGTCTTTTCGCCCGTAAAATTGCCCACACCCAAAATGGTGATTTGTTTTGTTCCAACATTTTTCATGTCGCTTGGATAAGAAACATCAAAATCCGTTCCCTTCTCAAGCCCTTTCCCCATGTATG
>CANRFP010000040.1 GCA_947629895.1 uncultured Clostridia bacterium
GCGATTGGAGTGCTTATAACATTGTGCCAAGCAAGTGCATTGATGGCGAGATTTTTGAGAAACTGCTCACCGAAAAATTTGCCGAGCAAAATCTGACCGTCAAACGCAAAAACAACAAACTGGACGGACAAAGAAAATTTTGTGGCTGTATGCCATCAGTAGATATTGGACGCTATGACACTTGTCGCCACGGCTGCAACTATTGTTATGCGCGAAAAGGCCAGCTAAAAAGCATGCTTGACAAGCTTTCTGGCGAAATTTATGACCGCAAAACCGAACTTGAATTTGAATATAAATAGGAGGCATTTTTATGGACGAATTTACTGAAATCAAAGATGAAAAACAATTGAAAAATTTTTTAGATGAAATTTGGAATTTTCATGATGGGGTTATTTCAAAGATAGAATATGTTTCTGGCTCTTCTGGTTCAAAGGACGGAACTTATCCAATTGATAAAAACCCAAGAATTTTGCTGAGAATTGAAGGTTGTAATTATAACGAAACAACTATTGACGGAGTTGAACTTTTGTTTGAGGGGTTGATAAAGGCTTTTATTTCGCCAATTGAACGAAATTTTACGACCAACATTTTTGAGGCAAATATCATTTTAAAAAATCACAAATTTGTTTTTGTCAGTGATATTGATGATGATGTGAACGAAATCAACACTAATCAAAGTGGGGCTTGCTATGTCATGGCAGAAAAACTCAGTTATAGATTGTTTTAGGCAGTTTAAAAGCGTAAAATATTTGCAAAATTTGATATTTAGGTGTAAAATAGGTGTATAAGGAGTGAAAACTTATACACCTATTTTTCTTTGCCTATTGTAGACAACCGAAAAATAAAGGGGAAAAGGCGGCAAGAGCAGTTGATTGCGGGCGGGGAGAACACTTCCTTCGTAATCAATAGGTCGTGGGTCCGATTCCCACCACCAGCTCCATATAAAGTAAGTAAATAGTCTTAGTTGGAGGAGAAATTATGGCGATTAAAGGAATGCTGATTAGAGCGACAAAAGATGAAAGTAGAAATAAAGAACTTTCAGAATTTATATGGTCGCTATCATTTAAAAAGCCAATTCGTGTTGATGTTGCTGTTTACGATGAGTCTATATCGGCTAAAGTTTCAAAAACTAGATATGTTATAACAGTTAACCCTAAAACAGAACTTGAAGACATTAAAAACTTTTTGTTGAAAAAAGGATATATAATCGATTAAAGAAAATTTCACGAAATCAAATTTGATTATTTTTGATTTTTAATCAAAATGTGGTATAATCGCAATATCAAAACGAGAAATCAAAAGTCGACTTTTTGGCGGTAACTCCCATATAAAGTAAGTAAATTGTCTTAATTTAAGGAGGAGAAATTTTGTTTGAGATTTTGGTTGCAACTTTGATTTGCAAAGATAACAAGGTTTTGCTTGTGACAGAGAAAAAAGAAGAAGTCATTGGAAAATTAAATCTTCCAGCTGGTCATCTTGAGATGGGAGAAACTTTAACGCAAGGTGCATGTCGCGAGGTTTTTGAGGAGACAGGATTAAATGTGAAAATAACACATCTGATAGATGTTCAGTATTTTAATCGAAAAGAAAAATCCTATGTTGCATTTGTCTTTAAAGGAGAAATAAAACACGATTTATCAAAAGAGAATGAACTAAAATTTGACTTTTATGATGTAAATTTTATAAAAAATCACACAGAAATGTTGAGAAATCCAACATTAATCTTATCTGCTATAGCGAACGCAAAAGGCGGAAGCAAGGAAGCGATTAGTTTGTTAAAATAGTTTGATTTTCGCAAAATCAAAACGCCATCGCAAAATCAAACAAAAAAATCAAGGGCCGACTTTTTGGCGGTGACAGCCAAATAAAGCGAGTAATTTGTCTTAATTTGAGGGGGAAATGATGGGAGAGAAATTTTTGACTGTATTTGCTGTTTTTGACAACGAAACACAAAAAAAGTTAAAAAAGATGCAAGATGAAATTTTGAAATTGGGGAATTTGGGAACACAAACAATGGACATCCCTTTTCACATTTCTCTTGGAAGTTTTCCGGTTAAAGACGAAGAAGAGTTAAAATCGAAAATTAAAAAAGTTTGTGCATGCAAAAGAACTTTTGATATTGTTTTGACAAAAGTCAATCATTTTAACAACAGGGTGCTGTTTATCGAACCAAAACTCAACAAGGACTTAAAGGATTTGCATAGTTTGTTTGATAGCAATTTCCATGGTGGCTTTTCATGGCATGCTCATGCAACTATGTTTTGTGGAAACGAGAAAGAAGTGACAATGGCAAAAGAAGTTTTGCAAAAATTGTTTAAGCCGATAACAGCAAAGATTGTGTCAATCCAAATGGGTGAGTTTTTCCCAACCAAAATGTTGGCGGAAGAAAAGTTGCAAAAATAAAAATCAAAAGTCGATTTTTTTGGCGGGGATGCCCAGATAAAGTTGGAGTTTTTAATTGAAGAAAAAAGTGGATAATGATGGCTTTATTGATATGTGGGATGGATGGGCGAAAAAGCGTAGCGGAGTGCCTGTTTATGATTTATGGCTGGAAGAGTATGAAAACATATTAAAAGACAATCAGTCAACCGAGATTTTGGATTTGGGCTGTGGCAATGGTGCAGACACATTATATTTGATTACAAAAAAATATAAAGTCCTTTCTTGTGATTTTTCCAAAGAGGCACTGAAAAATATAAAGGAAAACATTCCAAACAGCAAAACAAAACATCTCAATATGCAAGAGAAATTTCCGTTTAAGGACAACAGTTTTTCTGTGATAATAGCAGATTTATCGTTGCATTATTTTGATGAAAACACAACATTTCAAATAATGCGTGAAATTAAAAGAATTTTAAAAACAGGCGGCTATCTTCTTGCAAGAGTTGTTTCCGTTGACAACATTCAGGGCATTAGTGTTGGGGAAAAACTTGAACCAAATTTTTATTTTGAAGGGGCTTATACAAAGCGCTTTTTTGATGATAAAGATATTAAAAAATTTTTTGGAGAAATCGGAAAATTGAATATAAAAAAGTTTCGATGACACGAAACGAAGAGGAGTATCTAAAACCAAGAATGGTGTATCAAATTAAAGTTGAAAAAATTTGAGGAGGGCATATGCAAATCATAAAAGCAAACAAAAGCCATAAAGATTTTATTTTGGAAACAAATAGAAAGGTTAATGAAGTTTCGGGACTTAAAAATTCCAGACTTGATGAGTTTATTGATAAAGATTTATTTTGCAAAAATCCAAAATTTCACTGTCTAATTGCAGATGAACATGGACAGGCTGTTGGGATGTGTCTTTATGCTGATATGTATATGGCAAATCATGGAATAGGTTATTATTTGGCAAATGTTTATGTTTTGCCAGAATTTCGCAAGAAAAATATTTTTAACATGTTTTTACAAACGATAAATAAAGATAAAAATTATAATTTCATGTTTGCGTTTGTTGGTGATGAAAACATTGCTATGCAAAACATTATGGGCAAAATTGGTGCAAACGAAATAGGACTAAAATCTTATTTTTTAAAAATTAAATAAGTTGATTTGTGTTATAATAAGGATATGGAAAAACAGCGGGTGTATTTTGTGATTGACATGAAGTCCTTTTTCGCATCGGTGGAGTGTGCCGAAAGGGGACTTGATGCCATGACAACTAAACTTGTGGTGGCTGATGAAACTAGGACAGAAAAAACCATCTGCCTTGCTGTTTCGCCCGCTTTGAAAGCGCTGGGGATAAAGAACAGGTGCAGGCTGTTTGAAATACCAAAAAACATCGATTTCATTATTGCATCGCCAAGAATGAAAAAGTATATTGAGTATGCCGCCGAAATCTATGGCATCTATTTGAAATACATTGACAAAAGTGACATTCATGTTTATTCGATTGATGAATGCATAATTGATGCCACGGACTATCTCAAAATTTACAAATTAAAGGCCAAAGAATTTGCCTCAAAACTTATGGGCGAGATAAATGAAAAACTGCACATTCCTTCAACAACCGGAATTGGGAGCAACATGTATCTTGCTAAAATTGCGCTTGACATCACCGCCAAACATGCACCAGACAGAACTGGCTGGCTGACCGAAGAAAAGTTTGTGCGCACGCTTTGGAAACATCAGCCACTCAGCGACTTTTGGGGGATATCCCATGGCACAATAGACAGGCTTGCAAAATATGGCATTTATGACATGGAAGGCATTGCAAAGGCGAACGAAGATTTGCTTTACAAGGAATTTGGAATCAATGCTGAACTTTTAATTGACCACGCTTGGGGAAGAGAACCTTGCCTTATGAGTGACATCAAAAATTACAAATCCAAAACCAAATCTTTTTCATCGTCACAAATCTTGCCAGAGAACTACAATTTCAAAGATGCTAAACTTGTGATGCAAGAGATGGTGCAAAACGGTTGCTATGACTTGTTTAGGCAGCACTATGTCACGCAACTCATCCACTTGTATATAGGTTATGGGGATAGCAAGGGAGAGGGTGCAAAAGGCACAACACGAATGAACGTGACAACAAACCTTTATTCCATCATAGGCGAATATGCTTGCAAGTTGTTCGACAAAATTGTTGACAGAAGTCGACCAATTAGGCGAATAGGATATGATTTTGCCGACCTTATGCCGGAAGAGAACGAGCAATATGACTTTTTCACAGATTTGGAACAAATTGAAAAGGAAAAAAGGCTTACAGAGAGCGTGATTGAGTTGCAAGATAAATATGGAAAAAATTCTGTGCTTAAGGGGTTGGATTTGGAAGAAAAAGCCACGCAAAGGGACAGAAATAGGCAAATAGGAGGGCATAAAAGTGGAGAGAACTAAGATGCCAAGGGCGGACAGAGCAAAGCAATTTGCCCCATTTGATGCATTGAAAGGGTTGCAAAATGCCCTGCGATTGAAAGAATATCAGCACGAAAGAGTTCAAAAAGGCGAAATCCAGGAAGAGAAAGCGGCTGAGATTTCAAAAGTTCTCATCAACCTTGAAAAAGGCGACAAAGTAAACGCCACATACTTTGAAGATGGGCATAACAAGCAAGTTTGTGGCGAAGCAAAACTTATCATTGAAGAACAGTGCTTGAAAGTGGGTGCAAAAAAGATAATTTTAGACAATTTATTGGAGATTGAAAAAATTTAGCAAAAAACGATGCGAAAAACAGCAATATTTGCTATTATAACCCTATTAAACATATAAAAGTCGAGCATTGCTCGATTTTTTTCTTATTGTTTTCCGCCGCCAGAGAGTTCTCTTTCAAACTTTTTATTTTGATTTGCCACATCTTGAACCAATTTAGGAGTTTCACCTTTCATTTTTTGATAGAATTCTGGACCTTGTCGGCTGAATGTTGTAACTGCGTTCAGCACAAATTTGGAATTAAATTTTGACCAATTGGAACAGTCAAAAATTAAGTCTGCCTTTTTGCTCGCCTCCTCCAAAGTTCCATTTGATAACGTTTCCATTAACTCAACAGCGCTTTGAAACTCTTTGCTTGATGTGAGAGCATTGTCAGCAACATATCGTTCCCATTCTTTAGCCATCTTTGGGAAAACCAATTTTTCACCCTTTTCAATCAATGTGGGAACAAGCTCTGCCAACTTTTGAGTTTCTTCAAGTTTTTCTGCCGTCCATTCTTTTTCTTTGTTTAGATAATCAAGTTCGGCTTTGGCTTCTTCTATGGCAAACTCCTTTCCAAATAACAATCCGTCTTTCACATAAAGGTCATTTTCATCATACCAAGGGTTTTCAAAAATCACTTCTTTAGTTTCTGCATCAACAATTGATTTAATGCCGTGGTTGTTTATGCCAGTGATTGGATAAGAACCATTGCCCACAACTATTTTGCCATTTTCCAGTTTATAAACTGCTGTTTTTGTTTCAAAACCTTTCTTACCTAAACCAATTTCAATCTTCACTGTTCTGCCACTTGCATCTTTAAGTTTTGCAAGAGTGTCAGTTTTTTCTGGAAAATCTGTTCTGTTTTCCAGTGCTTGCAAATGTGTTTGAGCCTGTTCAATTTCTTTATCAATCCTTTTTTGATATGACCTTAAACTTTGTAATTCAGCATTAAAATCCATATTTTCACTCCTTTTTTAAATTAAAATTGAAAGGAAAAGGTTTGTCAAGAGTTTTCTAATAAAAAGTTATTATACGGATATTTAGGCAATTTAGAGCGCAAAACATAACGTGTTTTTATGACAAGTTTATTTTGGAGGAAGTGTTGACTTTGCAAACTTGTTATGTTATACTTAAAGCCAAGGAGTAAATTATGGAAAAGAATAAAAGCATTGAAAAAGAAATTTTGGCGGATATTCAAGCAGGACAATTTATTGTGGGATTGGGAAAGGTTATGCTTGCAGACATTAAGAAAACATCAACAATTGAATATGTGACGGATGCCGCAACTAAAAAAATTGACTACTCATTAAACACTCCAAGATATGTTGCTGTTCCGGAAGAATATCACAGCAAATGTTGGGTGGCTCAAGATGAAGAAAAAAACAGGCTGGATTCTTTTAGAGGAAAAGTTGCACAGTTTAGGAAGTTAGAATATTTCAGCAAATCAACTTTGAAAGAGATGGATAATCTTATTAAGGATATTATCACTTACAGCATTCAAAAAGGCTATCAAGGCACTGCAAGTGAATTTTTGCGCTATTATGCAAACGGAGCAACTGTGGCCACTGATAAGGGAAAGGATGAATTTATCATGAATGCTGTCAAAGGAATAATTGGTGGCTATGCAAAAAGAACTTTGCTGACGGGAGAGTGGTATGGTGACAGAGCCGCAGTTACAATATATGAAGCACAACATGGCGACTTTGGAACCATGGCTCAAACTTTGTCTGAAAAAGAGTTGATTGAAACATTTAACACAACGCCTGCTAAAATTGAAGATATAGAAAACATTACCATTGAAAAACTTTGCTCTAAACACAAAGATTTGCCATATCGTCCACTCACAAAAGAAATGTGTGACAAAGAAGCGGCACGAATTGACAAACAACGTGCAAATCGAAATTTGAGATAACTAACTTGGCGGCGGTCCAAAAGGGCTGCCGTTTTTTAAAGTTTTTCGCAGTTTTGCATATGATAGCTTTTTGAAAAGAGTATTTTTTCGAAAAGTATTTTGAAATTGGTAAAATAATTAAAATTTTAATAAAAATTTATGTGCAAAGCGTTGATTTATTTGTTATAATGAAACTATGAAACAAATAATTATAAATTCTATTCAAGAAATGAATACATATTTGGATAGGCTTAGGAAAGAATTTAAAATCTGAGGAGTAAAAATGGCAACAATTTTAATTGACGTGGATGATGTTGTTTGCACAAATCATTTTGTCCCTGTTGTTAATGATTATTTGAAAAAGAATTATAAGGAAGATGATTTTAAGATTGCACATTTGGAGCAAGAACTTTTTCCATCCAAAAAAGAAAGGGATAAGTTTAATGATTTCTATATAACAGTTGATTCATATGAAAAATGTGAATTAAAAAAGGGCTGTTATGAAGTTCTTAAAAGGCTGATTACAAAATACAGAGTTCTTTTTCTTAGTAGTGCTTGTCATGACGAAAGGAAATTGGAGTTTGGCAGACAATTTACTGACAAATGGAAATTTTTACTCACAAAACTTCCTTTCTTTCCACCTGAAAATATAATATTTGCTGCACAAAAAGATGTGTTCATTGCTGATATGCTGGTTGACGATAGACTTGAAAATTTGAAAGGAAATTATAAATACAAAGTTTTATTTACTTGCTTTCATAATAAAAACATTCCAGATGAAAAACTAACTGAACTTGGCATTCTTCGAGTGAATGATTGGTTTGAGTTGGAAAAATTGATAAACCAAGTCACAAAATTAAGCAAATAACACTTCTTTTTGGAACAATAAAAAAATCGAGGGTTGCTCGATTTTTTTGTTTATTGTTTTCCACCACCAGAAAGTTCTCTTTCAAAGGTTTGATTTTCTCTTTCTATTTTTTGTAACCATTCTGGATTTTCATGTTCAACTTCTTTATAAAATTCTGGGCCACGCTTACTGAAATTTGTAATAATAGTCATGGTCGTGTTATAACTCAGTGCTGAATGGTTGGCCTTATCTAGAACTTCTTTGGCTTGTTCAACAGTTCCGCCATTTGCCAAAGTTTCCATAATTTCAAGAGCGTTGTCAAGTTCAAGTCCTCTGTAAAGATCTGTTGCTCTTTTTGCAACACATTCTTTCCATTTATCCGCACGTTGTGGGAAAATTAATTTTTCACCTTTTTCTATCCATGCAGGCACCTTTTCTATTGCCTCCAATGTTTCTTTATAATCATTTTCCCAATATTCTTTGGACCTAATTTGTGAATCAACTTCCGCTTCGGCTTCTTGAACAGCGGCTTCTCTTCCAAGCAACATGCCATATTGCACAGCAATGTCATAGTTGTAATAAGGGTTATCAAAAATAACTTCCCCGGTTTCTGCATCAACCATTCTTTCAACCCCTTGGTTTTTGTCGCCAATTAGCGGATAAGAAACTCCTTTTGTATTGATTCTTCCACCCACAAATTCATAAGCGGTTGTTTCTTTCCCATAATGGCTATACACTTCCACGGTTCGGCCACTTGATTTTTCAAGTTTTGCAAGTGTATCAGTTTTTTCTGGGAAATCTGTTCTTGCCTTTATTGCTTCCAGCCAAGCACGAGCATGTTCAATTTTGTTGTTCAATTCTGATAACAGCCTGTCCAATTCTTCTTTTTTTTCTTTTTTTACATTTTGAAAATAAGCATTAATATCCATTTTTCTCTCCTTCACCTTCAATTATACTCGGGGGGGGGAAAATTTGTCAAGAGATTTTCAAAAAAATTGAAAAAATGACAAAATATTTTTTAAATTTCATTAACTTGTGTTATTATTGTTAAGGGAATTTGTTTTTATGAATAAAAAATACGATTTAATTATTGTTGGAATGGGGCCAAGCGGTGTGTTTTGTGCGTATGAACTCATACAAAAAAACAAACACAAAATTTTTAAAAATGTTGCCACAAGTGGGCTGGCAACCACTATGAGAGATTATATTGATGGCAAAATGAGCGAAAAAGATTACAACTTGCTTTTGAACTGGCACTTTGCAACTTGCGAAAGGGCAGACCAACTTGGATATAGTTCGCATTTACTTTATATTTGCAAAAAACTTTGAATTTTGAATTTTTAAGTGCAGAAATCTAAAAGTTGTTTAAAATAAAAAAATCGAGATTTGCTCGATTTTTTTGTTGGTGCCGGAGGAGGGGGTCGAACCCTCATGAAGTTGCCCTCGCGGGATTTTGAGTTTTCTAATCAACTTGTCATTTGTTCTCTTTTGATGACAAATAAGTTGTTTTGTTCCCCTGAACGCCCCGAAAATAAAGACAAATCGTCTTTTGCACCTGTTAAGTTTTGTCGTTTTATATTATATCATACTTTTTAAGTTTTTGCAATTTATTTTTGCATTTTGCAACTTTTCGTTAGAAAAATTTCGTTTTGCATTGAAGTTTTTAATGCATTTTTTTAAATTATGTGTTATAATGGTGTATCGGAGGAAGCAAATGATTATAACAGATATTCAAATAAAAAATTACAAATCGATTTTGGATTCCAATAAAATCCATCTTGAGGACAAATTAACTATTCTTATTGGTAAAAACGAATCGGGGAAATCCAACTTGTTACAGGCTATAAGGGACATTAATTGTCTGCAAGACAATGTAAAAATTTATCCATACCATAATCGTGATTATCCACCCCAAATTACATTGAATGTTTTATTGACAGAAAAAGAAAAATCCTTTTTTCTTAACAAATATGGGGTAAATATATCCGTTGCCGTAATTTACATAGAAATTGGAGATAAATTTTCTGTAGAATTAGAACGAGACATCTGGGACGAAATAGAGAAACCCTTCATAAATGATTTTAAAAATCAAACAGGTGTAGACATTCATTTTAATTCAGAACAGGCAGATGACGAAAATATTGTATCAGAATGTGGAGAAGAGAATAAACAAGCGTATATAGGTTTGTATAATGAAATGCGAGAAGCAAAAAATAAAAAAACAAACGAGTTATGTGAAGACATTACTAAACTTTTGCCAAAAATAAAGTATTTATCGACAATGGACAATGTACTACCTGAAAAAATAGAAACGACCAATTTAAGCAGTGTTCCAGTAAAACTGTTAGCCCAATTTATAAAGAAGCAGAGTTTAGGTAAATTTGACGATGCAATTTTTCAAAAGATTTTAGAATGTCCAGATTCACAAGAAAGGAAAAGACTTTGCGACAATGTTTCAAAAGTTTTAACACGATTTTTTGAGGAGAACTATAAACAATATGAATTGAAATTTGATTTAACACCCGATTCAAATAAAATAGATATTTATGTAAAAGATTATTTTAAAGAAAATCAAGATGATGGAATGGGGTTATATTTAGATCAAAGGAGTACAGGATTAAATTGGTTCGTTTCTTTTGTTATAACATGTAATAGCTTTGATGACAACGAAATTTTTGTGTTGGATGAACCCGGTATGTATTTACACTTAGAGGGGCAGCAAAATATGTTGTCTCTATTAAAAAGGTTGTCTAATGAAAGACAAATCATAATTTGCACTCATAGTCCATATTTAATTGATCCGGATATGATCCCTATTGTAAGACTTGTAGAAAAAGTTGATAGTTCATTGGATTCCCAATCTTTTAGTGAAACAAAAGTTTATAAAAATTTACATTCGTTTAAAGATAACGACACAATTCAAACTTTATGCGATGCTATTGGTTATAATATACATAAAGGCTTGAGTTATCATAGTGATAAAGCTTTGATAGTAGAGGGAATTTCAGATCTTTTATTATTAAAAGCATACGCTAAGATAATACAAAAAAGCCTTGATTATGATATATTTTTTGCAAAGTCATCATCAAAAATGGATATTATGTATGCTTTATTATCAGGTTTAGGAATAAAGAAAATAGTTGCGTTATTTGATAAAGATAGGGATGGGGCAAAAGCATATGGAGAGATGCCATATATTCAAGATTATGCTGTTTTTACGCATGAAATTACTGAACAAGAAAAATTGTTTCCTGCAAAAATTATAAACAAAATGAGCATTGAAGATATTTTGAGCAAAGAAGATTTTAAAAAGTATTATTTGAATGGAGACGAAAAATTTGCAAAATTAACTTTATCTAATTCAGAAATCGCCAAAAATAAAAATTCTAAATATTTAGATTCTAAAATGTTGTTAGATAAAATTGATGAATGCGATTTTTCTGCTGAGAGTAAAAAAGAAATCAAACGTTTGTTTGATGCGATAGATGATAAATTTGCTTTATACGAAAATTAGTTTTTAGAAAGTGTTGACATTTTGGGCTAAGTGGAGTATAATGTAGGTATAAATTTATTAAAAGGAGTCGCCAATGAGGATTAG
>CANRFP010000041.1 GCA_947629895.1 uncultured Clostridia bacterium
CTTGTGAAAGTGGACTTACTACTTAACGGCGAAAAATGCGATGCACTTTCTCTTATTGTTCATAAGGACAAAGCATATAGTCGTGGGCGAGAACTTGCTGAGAGGCTGAAAAAAATTATTCCAAGACAACTTTTTGAAGTGCCAATTCAAGCATGCATTGGCAACAAAATCATTGCACGCGAAACAATCTCGGCGATGAGGAAAGATGTTTTGGCAAAGTGTTATGGCGGCGATATTTCGCGAAAGAGAAAACTTCTTGAAAAACAAAAAGAGGGCAAGAAAAAGATGCGAAAAATAGGCTCAGTTGAAATTCCTTCCGAAGCATTTATGAGCATTCTGAAACTTGACGAGGACGATAAATAATGAGGGAAATTTCCATTTACGTGCACATTCCTTTTTGCAAGCAAAAGTGCTTTTATTGCGCCTTCAATTCTTTTTGTGCAGACGAACAAACAAGAAAACATTATTTGGGCTTGTTGTGCAAGGAAATTTGCCAGCGAAAACGAGCCGATTGTGTGGTTAAAACAATTTATATTGGCGGGGGCACGCCAAGCATTTTGACGCCACATGAAATTCAAAGAGTTGTGAAGGCGATTTATGACAATTTTGATGTTTATGAGGATGCCGAATTCACCATTGAGGCCAATCCAGAGAGTTTGACGGAGGAAATTTTGCAAACTTGGAAAGGGCTGCGCGTTAACAGAGTGAGCGTTGGAGTGCAAAGTTTAAATGACAAAACTTTGAAAGAAATTGGCAGATTACATGACAAAAAAATGGCGTTGCAGGCGGTTAAAAAGGCAAGAAAATACTTCGACAATGTTTCATGCGATTTGATTGTTGGGTTGCAGCACGAAAGTGGCAAAGATTTGTGTTTGCACGCAAAAAGTTTGATTGAACTTGGAATAAAACACATATCGTGCTATCTTTTGGAAGTTTATGACAACACAAAACTTGGAAAACTTGTGGCTGACAAAAAATATATGCCAGAAAATGATGAAAACACCATTCTTGCTTTCAACAAACTTTCAAATTATTTGGTGGACTGCGGCTTTGAGAGATATGAAATAAGCAATTTTGCGCTTGAAAATTATCAAAGCAAACACAACTTAAATTATTGGGCAAGAGGTGAATATTTGGGCTTTGGAATTGCGGCCCACAGTTTTTTTGACGGCGTGAGAACGGAAAATGCCGCCACAATTGAGGGATATGAGAAAGGTGAAAAATTTGATGAAATTCTTTCGCCAAAAGAGGTTGTTGAAGAGGAAATTATGTTGGGGCTGCGTTGCAACTTGGGTGTTGCGCTTCCAATTTCTGGCTACGAAATTGAGAAAAACCCTTATTTTGAGCAGTATCTGGCGCAGGGAATTTTAAAAGAAGAAAATTCTCGGCTTTATCTAAATCCGCTTTACTATCATTTGAGCAACACAATTATTTCAAATTTGTTGCCAAATTGATGAAAAAACAGTTGCAATTTCAAAATTTATGTGTTATAATGCCAATGTAAAGCGTTTTTGCTTGACAACTTCGGAGGGAGAAATGACAAAAACCGAACTTGAAGGCTTTGTTCGCTATGGAAAGTTGTTTTCGTGTTATGGAAAACTTTTGAGTGAAGATAGGCAAAGCATCATGAAAAGTTATTTCGATTTCAACATGACCCTAACAGAAATTGCCACAGAACGCAAAATTTCAAGGCAGGCGGTGCTTGATTGCATCGATAAATCTTGCAAAAAACTTGACGAATATGAAACAAAACTTGGGCTGCTTAAATTGAAAGAAAATTTGAGGCAAGAACTGCAAAATCTTGCAAATGAAAAAAATATAAAAGAAAAAGTCGAAAAAATATTAAGGAAAATTTAAATGGCACTTTTCTCATCATTATCTGAAAAATTTAACCACATTTTCTCAAAACTGACCAAACGCGGAAAACTCACCGAACTTGAAATCAAAGAGGCGATGCGCGAGGTTAGAATGGCGCTTTTGGAAGCAGATGTAAACTATATGGTTGCAAAGAAATTTGTTGCCGACATCTCTGAAAAAGCCGTTGGCGAAGATGTTATGAAAAGCCTCACACCAGGGCAAATGGTGATTAAAATTGTTAAAGATGAACTCACAAAACTGATTTCTTCCGACAATCAAAAACTTCAAATTGCTTCAAATCCGCCAACAATCATCATGATGTGCGGGCTTCAAGGGGCGGGCAAAACCACAATGTGCGGAAAACTTGCCTTTCACCTCAAAAAACAAGGCAAAAAACCACTTCTTGTTGCGTGCGACATTTATAGGCCTGCGGCAATCAACCAACTTCAAGTTGTGGGAAAAACTGCTGGTGCGGAGGTGTTTGAGAGAGGAACGCAGAACCCTGTTAAAACGGCAAAACAAGCCCTTGACCATGCAAAAAAACAAGGCTATGATGTTGTGATTATCGACACTGCCGGCAGACTTCACATTAATGCCGAACTTATGGAAGAGTTGAAAGAAATTAAAAAAGAGGTGAAGCCAACTGAAATTTTGCTTGTTGTTGATGCCATGACGGGGCAAGATGCAGTTACAATCAGCGAAAGTTTTAATAATGACCTCGACATTTCAGGCATCATCCTAACAAAACTTGACGGCGACACTCGTGGCGGTGCGGCGCTTTCAATTAAGGCAATCACGGGCAAGCCAATCAAATTTTCCGGCGTTGGCGAAAAGATTGGCGATTTAGAGCCTTTTCATCCAGACAGAATTGCAAGCAGAATTTTGGGCATGGGCGATGTGCTTTCGTTGATTGAGAAGGCGCAAGAGGCTGTCACGGAGGAGCAAGCAAAAGAACTTGAACAAAAATTGCGTGAAAATTCCTTCACTTTTGAGGACTATCTTGTTCAAATGGAAAACATGAAAAAGATGGGCAGTATTCAAGACATTTTGGGAATGATTCCGGGAATGTCCGCCAAAGTGAAAAACATGGCAATTGACGAAAAGCAATTGCTTGTCAACAAGGCAATCATTCAAAGCATGACAAAGGAAGAGCGCTTGCATCCAGAAATCATCAAGGCAAGCCGCAGAAAGCGTATTGCGGATGGCAGCGGCACAAGCATTCAACAAGTGAACATGCTTTTGAAACAGTTTGAGCAATCAAAAGAAATGATGAAAATGCTCAAAAACAAACGTGGAATGCGCGGAATGTTTGGAAGATGATGATATAAATTCGGGCAACCGATTTATATATAAAACGAAAGAGAAAACTTTCAAAAATTTATAAAAAAGGAGAGAATAAAATGGCTGTTAAAATCAGACTTACAAGAATGGGAGATAAAAAGTCACCTTTCTACCGTGTTGTTGTAGCAGATTCAAAAAGCCCAAGAGATGGAAAATACATCGACCTTCTTGGAACTTACAATCCACTTACAGACCCTGCTGAAATTAAAATTGACAACGCTAAGGCACAAGATTGGCTCAAAAAAGGTGCTCTTCCAACTGACACTGCAAAAGCACTTCTTGTGAAGAGCGGTGCAATTTCAAAAGATTAGGAGGAAGCATGGAAGAATTATTGAAATTTTTGGTTTGCGCCTTAGTTGACGATGAAAAGTCAGTTGAGGTTGAAACCGAAGAAGATGACGGAGCAATCACATATCGCGTTAAAGTGGCAAGCCAAGACATTGGCAAAGTGATTGGAAAAAATGGCAAAACCGCAACCAGCATCAGAACAATCATGAAATCAGTCACAGCAAAAACGCACAAAAAAGTTTTTGTTAAATTTGAGGACTAATGGAATTTGTTTGCGTAGGGGAAATCATTAAACCGCAGGGTATCAAAGGGGAAGTTAAAATTAAGCCTCTAATTGATATTCCTGCGATTTTTAATGGAAAACACAAACTTTTTATTGAGAAAAAAGAAAGCGGTTTTGCGAGAGCAAGTTTCAGGCTAGGCTATGCTTATGCGCAGTTTGAAACCATTCCAGACAGAAATGTGGCAGAGAAGTTTCGCAACAAAAAGGTTTTCATTTCGCGAGAAGATTTTGATGCACTTGCGGAAGACGATTTTTTGATTGAGGAACTTGTGGGAACACTTATCTATGACGAAAATGGGGCTTATGTTGGGCAAATAATGAATGTTGAAAATTATGGCTTTGATGACATTTTAATCATTAAAGAAAACGAACATTTGTATGAAGTGCCTTTTAAAAAAGCTATTTTTAAAACAAAAGACAAAAGTTTGTATGTGATAAGAGCAGAATATGACGGAGCGAAAGTTGAAAATTGACATTTTGACACTTTTTCCAGAAGCATTTGCGCCACTTCAAACAAGCATTTTGGGGCGGGCAACAACTTCTGGAAAACTTGAAATTAACTTAATAAACATAAGGGATTTTTCAAAAGATAAGCATAAAAAATGCGATGATGAACCCTTTGGCGGTGGGGCAGGCATGCTTATGACTGTTCAGCCTTTGTTTGATGCCATTATGTCCGTTAAAAAAGAAAACAGCAAAATCATATTTCCTTCACCAATTGGAAAAACGCTGAATGTTGCAAAAGCTGTTGAACTTTCAAAAAATGAACACTTGATTTTTGTGTGTGGACATTATGAAGGGGTTGACGAACGCTTGTTTGAACTTTTTGACATTGAACAAATTTCAATTGGCGACTATGTTCTAACAGGCGGGGAACTGCCAACCATGGTTATCATTGACACTCTTGCCAGATTTGTTGATGGGGTTATTTCGGCAGATAGTTTAACAAATGAAAGTTTTTCAAATGGGCTTTTGGAATATCCTCAATACACAAGGCCACAAGAATTTAGGGGACTGAAAGTGCCAGAAGTTTTGATTTCGGGCAATCACAAGCAAATTGATGAATGGCGGAAAGCGCAAAGTTTGAAGCGAACAAAAGAAAATAGAAGTGATTTGCTTAATTAAAAAATATTGCATAATACACAACATAAAGTGTGGTATGCAATGCATAACACCACAATATATAGAGAGGACGCTGTGAAAATAAATTGGTTTCCGGGACACATGAATAAGGCTTTGAAAGAAATAAGTGACCAACTTAAAAAGGTTGATGTTGTCACTTATGTTCTTGATGCACGCATTCCAATTTCTTCACTAAATCCAAAACTTTCACAACTTTCTCAAAACAAGCCAACACTTTTTGTTATAAACAAAATTGATATGGCAGACCAAGTTAAAATTAAAGCCCTTTTGCCAAAATTTAAGGGCGTTAATTGTGATTATTTGCTTTTCAACAGCACTCTTTCTGGCAAAAGCGACATTCTGCTTAACAAAATTAAGGCTCTTGCCCATGATAAAATTCAAAAATACAAAGCAAAAGGCATAAAAGCTACAATTCGAACAATGGTTGTGGGCATTCCAAACTGCGGAAAAAGCACTCTTGTGAACAATTTGTGTAAAAAAGCAAAAACATTAACTGGAAATAAAGCAGGTGTCACCAAAAGAGGTCAATGGCTTTCGGTGGGTGACTGCATTGAGGTTTTTGACACACCGGGAACACTCTATCCAAACATTGAAAATCAAGATGTGGCACAAAAACTTGCCTTTGTTGGCAGTGTTCGCGATGAGGTTTTGGATTTTGTTGAACTTTCTGGACAACTCATTTCTCTTTTGCAAACTTTATATCCGGCAGAATTGGAAAAACGCTATGGCAAGGCTAAAACGCTTGAAGAGATTGCTGTTCTAAGAAAATTTGTCACGGTTGGCGGCGAGGCGGATTTGGAACGCACCGCAAAAAGCGTGATTGACGATTTTAGAAAAGGAAGAATTGGCAAACTCACTCTTGATTAGCTTTTAAATGAGGGAATTTATGTATTCAAAAGACGTAACAAAAGTTAGAAACAAAATCAACGGTGACAGCGGCGAAATTGAGGCCACCAACTTTCTTAAAGCAAAGGGCTACATAATCGTGAAAACCAATTACAAAACCAAATTGGGCGAAATTGACATCATCGCTTTGCAAAAGAATGTGATTGTTTTTGTTGAAGTTAAAAAGCGCGAAACACTTGCTTTTGGCAGGCCTTGTGAGGCGGTTGATTTTAGAAAGCAGCAAAAAATACGAAACTGTGCACAACTGTATCTTATGCAAACCAACAAAACCGAAAATGATGTTCGTTTTGATGTAATTGAGATTGTTGGAAGCGAAATAACGCACATCGAAAACGCTTTCTAGGTGATAAAAACCGCAATTTTGCGCTATTTTTTGAGGGAAAACCTCATTTTTTTATTAAATTTTTAAATTTTCTTTAAACAAAATAAAAATTTTTGCAAAAACACTTGTTTTTTGGAAATTATATATGCTATAATTGGAAAGACTTCGGATGTTCCGCTGTGACTTGGTCAGAATGAGCATTTTGTCGAAAATCTGAAAAAAGGAGATAAGTCAATGAACAATTTGGTTAAGCAAATCGAAAATGAAGGCATGAAAGAAACCGTTCCTGAATTTGCTATTGGTGACACTGTTAGAGTGCAACAAAAAATCAAAGAAGGCGACAAGGAAAGATTGCAGGCTTTTGAAGGCGTTGTAATCGCTCGCAAGAATGGCGGAATTAGAGAAACTTTCACAGTTCGTAAAATTTCTTACGGTGTGGGCGTTGAAAAAACATTTCCAATTCATTCACCAAAAATCGCTTCTATTGAAGTTGTTAGAAAGGGTAAGCCAAGGAGAGCAAAACTCTATTATGTAAGAGAACTCACAGGGCGTGCTGCAAAAGTTAAATCAGCAGAAAACAAATAACAAAAAAATAAGACACAGTTTTGTGTCTTTTTTTATTCTAAAACAAGGCCGCCGTCAACAAACAAAGTTTGCCCTGTTATGAAGGATGCTTTGTCGCTGGCCAAAAAGTAAACCGCCTCTGCAACATCTTCTGTTGAGCCAAGCCTTTGAAGAGGGGTCATATCAGCAATTTCATCTTTCTCTTCTTGGGTGAGGTTGTTGTTCATTTTTGTGTCAATAAAGCCGGGAGCAACAACATTTATCCTCACACCCAAATTTCCAAGTTCACTTGCAAGTGATTTGCAAAGCCCACTCATGGCAGATTTTGTTGCGGCATAAACGCTTTCGCACGAGCAGCCAATTTTTTCTGCAAAAGAACCAATTAAAACAACGCTTGCGTTTCGCACATTGACAGTGCGCTTGCAAAAACTCTTAACGCATTTTATTGCGGCTTTTATATTCACTTCAAAAAGGTTGTCAATTTCTTCATCTTTGCAATCAATTATCAAAGCGCGTTTTTGGGCGACACCACTTGCAAAAACAAGAACGTCTAGGCTTTCAAAATCGTTTTCAACTTCGCGGAAAAACCCTTCAACCTTCCCTTTGTCGGTTAAATTGAGTTTGTAATATTTAATTTTGACATCTTTCTTTGGCTTAACTCCAAATTTTGTGTTATTGTAAGTTAGAGCCAAATTGTATCCGTTCTCTGCGAAAAGCAGGGCAGTTTTTTGTCCAATATCGCTTGATGCACCAATAATCACAGCGGTTTTTCTTATCATATAAACTCCAATTTGTTTTTTTCGTATGTTTCTGCTTTTTTGTTATGCTTTTTATTGCTTATTTGTTTTGAAAAATTTAATAAGGCTCACTTGACCATGCCAGCCCAACCGCAGGCCCAGCATGAGTTGCAACAACGGGGCCAACTTCGCCTTCATAAATTTCAAACTTGCCATAATCTTCGCGCACTTTCAAAACGGCGTAAACCATCTCTCTAAACTGCTCAAACAAAGTGGTTTTTGCTATATGCAGAATGAAAATCCTAACAAGTTTTCCTTCTGGCGGAATGGTTGCGATAAGGTCTCGCATTGCCTTTTGAAGCCCAAAACTGTTTTTATTTGACAATATTCCCTTTTTAAAGGTGACGATTGGCCTTATTTTTAATATTGAACCCAAAACGGCGGTCACTCTTCCAATTCTTCCACCTTTGAAGATATATTCCAAAGTGTCGGGAATGAAGGTGATTATGCTTGTTTCTTGGAGGGATTTCAGCCTTTCAACTATCTCACTCACTGATTTTCCTTCGTCACGCATCTTAACGGCTTCCATGATGTATCCCAAAATGGTTTGTGCAAGGGCAAGGCTGTCAAAAACAGTGACTTTGGAAGGGTTTTTGCATTGCTCTTTTGCAAGGTTTGCAACGTTGTGCGAGCCAGAAACGGTGCTGCTGATGGTGAAAACCAAAACTTCGTTTCCTGCATCAATCGCTTTGTTGTATTGCTCAATGAAAAGTTCAAGCGAAGGCTGGCTTGTTTTTGGAAAAAGTTTTGTTGATGTGAAGTCATCAAAAAATTGCCCAAATGTTCCTGGTGGGCCTTCAATAAATTCTTGGTCACGATATAGATATCTAAGCGGAACGACTGTTATGTCGTGTTTTTCTAAAAATTCGGTGGGTGCGTAGGCTGTGCTGTCTGTTATAATTTTTATCATTAAATCACCTCAAAACTAACTTACTAAATTATTCTAACACAAGCAAAGGTTGTTTTCCAAATATTTTTAGCACAAAAAAAGACAAAAGAACACGCAAAAAATGTTGAAATCAAAAAAATTAATTGACTTAGAATTAAATTATATGATATATTTAGATGAAATATATTCGCTTTGGAGGTTTTATGGAAGAATTATCAAATGAAGTTGACATTCGCCGTCAAAAAATTGACGAACTTAGAAAGAGTGGAGAAATTCCATATAAAGAAAAATTTGACCGCACTTGCACAATCCAAGAAGCACGTGAAAAGTTGGGCGAAAGGGTTGCCATTGCCGGCAGAATTGTGTTTAGGCGCATAATGGGAAAATTTGGATTTTGCCAAATAAGAGATGTTTATGACAAAATACAAATTTCTGTTGGCAGAAATGAATTTTCGGAAGAAGATTACAACTTTTACAAAAAAATGATTGATATTGGTGACTTTATTGGCGTTGAAGGCGAAGTTTATCAAACTCAAACGGGCGAGGTGACAGTTAGAGCCGAGAAAATTGTTTTGCTTTCAAAAACATTAAGGCCACTTCCTGAAAAATTTCACGGAATTGCTGACACTGAAATAAAATATCGTCAGCGTTATTTGGACCTTATCACAAGTGAAGAGAGCCGAAAAATTTTCCTCACAAGAAGCAAGGTGACATCTTTTATCCGCAGGTTTTTGGAGGATAACGGCTTTATTGAAGTGGAAACTCCTGTTTTGCAAACAAGCGTTTCGGGAGCAAGCGCAAAGCCATTCTTCACGCATCACAATGCTCTTGATATGCAGTGTAACCTTCGAATTGCCACAGAATGTGCTTTAAAGGAATGTATTGCTGGCGGAATTGACCGCGTTTTTGAACTTGGCAAAGATTTTAGAAATGAGGGTATGGACCCAGCGCACCTTCAAGAGTTCACGCAGGTTGAGTGGTATGCTTCCTATTGGAACTATGAGGACAACATCAAATTTTTCAAAAAGTTTATAGTTGAAATGTTCAAATCATGCTTTGGCACAACAAAAGTAAATTATCAAGGGCAGGAAATTGATTTTGATGGACAGTGGCCACGCATTGATTATGTTGCCACAATGAAAGAACTTTTGGGTTGCGATTTCCTTGCCATTGATGATGTTGACTTGCTTAAAAAAATTGTTGTTGAAAAAGGGCTTTTTGGATATAGCGAACTTGAAGAATGCAAGACGGTGCGCACTTTGATTGACTATATCTATAAACGCAAAATTCGTGCTGACATTGTTGAGCCAACAATTTTGTTCAACTATCCAGCATCTCTCATGCCGCTTGCACGCAGAAATGATAAAGATGACAGAATTATTGATGTTTTTCAAGTTGTTGCGGGCGGACAGGAAATTGTGAAAGCCTACAGCGAACTTGTTGACCCAATTGTGCAAAGAAGAACGCTTGAAGAGCAGTTGAAAGAAAAAGCACAGGGCGATGAGGAAACTATGGACGTTGATGAGGGCTTTTTGCTTGCTATGGAGCATGGAATGCCTCCAATTTCGGGGCTTGGCTTTGGAATTGACAGATTTTTGCAGTTTGTTTTTGATTGCCCAAATATCCGCGATGTTGTGCTGTTCCCTCTTATGAAATAGGAGAAATTGATGGACGCAAAATTTATTATGAGCGGGCTTGATGCCATGGTTGAGAATCCAAGATGCGAACTTGAACACAAAACGCCTTTTGAACTTTTGGTTGCAGTTATATTGTCCGCTCAATGCACCGACAAGCGCGTGAATGCGGTGACAAGAAAACTTTTTAAAACGCACAACACGCCAAGCGACTTTGCCTCTATGCCTTTGGGGGAACTTGAACAAAAAATTCATTCTTGCGGATTTTATCACAATAAGGCCAAGGCAATAATATCTGCAAGCCAAGATATTTTGAAAAGATATGGCGGCGATGTGCCAGACAATTTTGATGACTTGCTCACTCTTGCGGGCGTGGGCAGGAAAACAGCCAATGTTGTTGTGGCAGTTGCTTTTGGAGGAGATGCCTTTGCTGTGGATACGCATGTTTTGCGAGTTTCCAACAGGCTTGGCATTGTGAAAACAAAAGATCCAAACAAGTGTGAAGAAAAACTTTGTGCATTTTTTCCAAAAAACAAGTGGTCTAAATTGCACTATCAAATGGTGTTGTTTGGAAGATACACATGCAAAGCAATAAAGCCGGAATGCGCAAGATGTTTGTTTAATCGAGAATGCCCAGACAGCCGAGTTTAAAACAAAAGCGAATTGGGCAAAAAGGAGAAGAATGTTTTTAGATAGAGTTAAAATTTCAATTAAAGCAGGAAATGGCGGAAAGGGTTCCACCTCTTTTTTGCGCACCAAACTCACAATGAAGGGCGGGCCAGACGGTGGAGATGGTGGCAGAGGCGGACATGTCATTTTTCGTGCCACAGATGAAATGAACACTCTTTATTCTTTCCGCTTTAAAAAGAAGTTTGTTGCAGAAAATGGCGAGGACGGACATCAAAAAAATCAAACCGGAAAGAACGGAAAAGACGAAATCATACTTGTTCCAACGGGAACGGTGCTGATAAATCCAAAAACCAACAAAGTTTTGGCAGATTTAAGCGAAAACGGGCAGGAATTTTTGGCTTTGCGAGGTGGCGTTGGCGGACATGGAAACGCATATTATCGCTCATCAATCAAACAAGCGCCAAGTTTTTCGCAGGTGGGCGAAACTGTTGAGATTAAGGA
>CANRFP010000042.1 GCA_947629895.1 uncultured Clostridia bacterium
CTTGCATGTTTTGATTGCATCCTTAACTTCCTCTCTTGGAGGGTCAATCATGCCCACAAGCCCCAAAAAGATTAAGTCATTTTCGGTGTTTTCGCTGGTTGGTTTTCCAATTTTATCAACAGTTTTGTAGGCAAAACCCAAGCATCTAAGCGCAAAAGAGGCAAATTCAGCATTTTTGTTTAATATGCTCTCTTTGTCCGCATCGGTGATTTTTCTAATTTTTCCGTTTTCCAAAACGCGTGAGCAGCGATTTAAGATGTTATCAACCGCCCCTTTTGTGTAAACAACAGTTTTTTCGTCAACAGAATTAAAGGTTGTCATAAGTTTTCTGTCGCTGTCAAAAGGAATTTCGTTCACTCTTGGAAATTTTCCGTCAACATTTTCTTTGTTGAAGCCAAATTTGTAGCCATAATGCACAAGAGCAATCTCAGTTGGGTCTCCAATGCTTTCAAGTTTGTCGTTTTCAATTCTCACTTTGGTGTCATTACATAAAAGCATACATCTCATAAGTTCAGTGAGAGTTTTGTCATTTTCAAACTTCTCTTGGCTGATTTTTTCAAGTTTATCCAAAGTAACAATGCTGTCAACAGCATTTTCGCCGGCAACATTTTCAAATTTTAGGTTGTTTATCTCTTCGCAATTTTCGCCAAAATAAAAGATTTTTTGCACCGTCATTTTGTTAAGTGTCAAAGTTCCTGTTTTATCCGAACAAATAACCTCAGTGCTGCCAAGAGTTTCAACCGCTGGCAAAGTTTTCACAATGGCGCGTTGTTCGCTCATGCGCTTCACGCCAAGTGACAAAGTGACTGTGTTGCAGGCAGGAAGCCCCTCCGGAATTGCACAAACTGCAATTGCCGTTGCCATTGAAAAGGCTGAAAAAATTCTTGACCAAATGTCACCATTTCCCATTCCACTTGCAATTTCAACAATAAACACAATCAGGCAAACCACAAGCACAATGATTGTCAATATGATGCTTGTTGATTTCAATCTTTTTGTTAAAGGTGTTGTGGTTTCGTCCATCTCAGAAAGCGCGGAGGCAATTTTTCCCATTTCGGTGTTCATGCCCGTTTCAAAAACCACACCTTTGCCTCGCCCATATGTAACAACGCTGCCCATAAACGCCATGTTCACGCGGTCACCAAGCACAGAGTTTTCTCCAAGCACACACAAGCAGTCTTTTTCAACTGCCACACTTTCGCCTGTTAAAGCGCTTTCTTCAATTTTTAGGGAATTGCTTTCAAAAAGTCTCAAATCGGCCGGAACAATATCCCCCGCTTCAAGCACAACCACATCCCCAACAACCAACTCTTCCGACTTAATTTTCAAAACTTTGTTGTTTCTTATAACAGTGCAATAAGGTTTTGTCATGTTTTTGAGCGCATCCATTGCTTTTTCACTTTTTCGCTCTTGCAAAAAGCCGATAACGGCATTAAACAGCACAACAATAAAAATGATTGCCGCATCAATAAATTCATTCACAGAATTTTGCACTGCTCCAATCACAATTGACACAACGGCGCTGACAATAAGCACAATAATCAAAATTTCTTTAAATTGCCCCAAAAATTGAAGGAAGGCGTTTTTTTTCTTTTTTTCAATAAGGGCGTTTTTGCCATTTTTTTCAAGCCTTGTTTTGCTTTCTGCAACAGAAAGCCCTTCCGCACTTGTGTGCAGTTCTTCAAAAGTTTGTTCAATGGTTTTGCTAAACGCCTTTTCCATATGATTTATTATATCAAACATAAGCCAATTTACAAAAGATTTTTGCTTTAAAAACAAAAATTTGTTAAAATATGATTGATTTTTTTGTTTTAATATATTAATATAATTGTATGGAAGTTTCAAAAGATAAACAAATCAAATTTTATAAAGCAATGATTGATGAACTTGACGATGAAATGTTGAAAAACAATGACATTTCAACGCAAGAAAAATATATGCAAACAAAACAGGCACTTTTAAGAAAATTAAGAAATTTGCGTGGATTATAACAAAAAACAATAAAAAATAATAAAAAAACCGCTGTTTTAAAGCGGTTTTTTGTTTTTATTGATTGTTTTCTTCGTTTTCAATTCTTTCAATTTCTTGTCTGTATTTTGCAATATCTGCTTTAAGTTCATCGTTACGAAGTTTCAAAACGTTATACATTTTTTCAAGATATGGATATCTTTCTTCATTCTTCTTCATAACTTCTTCGCAGTGTTGAACTGAAAGTTTAAGCCCATCCAAAAGGTCAAGGTCCTCAGCAAGTTTTTTAGCCTTTTCTTCATCGATGTCTGCATAATTGTTCACACCATAAAGAATAACTTTTTGCTTAGCAACAAGTGCTTCTTTTCTTCTGAGTTTCTTTTCATCTTTTTCATGTGTGTGCCAAACTTTACGAAGTGGAATATATTCTTTTTTGCATTGTTTAAATTCTTTTTCTGTTACTCTAAGGCGTTCCTCAGCAGCAGCAAGTCTTGCTTTGAGTTCTTCCAAAGTTAAGTTTTCAACAACAGTTTCAACTCTTGTCTCAACTCTGGTTTCAACCTTAGGCTCTGATTGTGCTTGTTGAGCAAGTGCTTGTTTTGCAGCTTCAAGTTCTCTAACCATTGCTTCATATCTGGCTTTTTCAGCGTTAAGCGCTTCTCTTTCATCAGCCAAAGCGTCTGTTGTGCTTTCAACTTCTTCTTGCTCTTCCTCTTGTTCTTCTTCAACAGGAGCAACCTCAGGTTCAGCCTCTGCCTCTTCTGTTTCTTCGTTTTCCTCTTCTTGCTCCATGTCTGCTTGCATTCTGCGAAGAATTTCTTGACGTCTTGCCTCCAAATATGCACGTCTTTCAAGTCTTTCTTGCTCTTGAGAGTCGTTTTCTGCAGCAACTTCTGCCTTTTCTTCTTCGGCTTTATTTTCATCAACCTCTTCAAGTTTGCTTTCGTCAATCAAGCTTTGTTCTTCTGCAACAGGCTCAACGGTTTCAACAGGAGTTTCAACTTTTTCTGGAACTGCATCAATGCTGTAATCAACAACCACAACACGATCCTTCTTTGAGTTCTGTTCTTCCTTCTTTCCAAGATCTGGTGCTTCGCGTTTTTCACGTTTAGCAGGATTTTTTGTTCTGTTAACCATGTAAGAAACAACTTCCCACAAAAGGTAAAGAACAAGTGCGCCAGCAACAACAACACCAAGAATGATTAAGATGTTGAAAATCAAACTTGTTGTGCTATTTCCGCCATCAGCGCCAACAACTGCATTTAAAAGAGATTTAAACATAGCAAATTACCTTCCTTTTTTGTTTTTTTCTAGTTTTTTGATTTTTTGTGCTTGAAAGTTTTCAAACAACTTCAAACTTTGGTGGAGACGGAGGGAATTGAACCCTCGTCCGAAAACAATCCAAAATATCTTTCTACACGTTTAGTTTATGCTTGAATTTCGTTTTTAATTAACCCATAAACAAGTTTTAAAAACTATTTCTTAAATTTTTTATGGCTGCAAGAACAACTCACCATAAAGTTTTTGCCTAAGTTCATGCCCAATCTTTAAATGGCAAGTTTAAAGGTGGACAGATTGAATAAATCAATCAGGTCGTTATTTCTTCAACTAGGCAGCAACTGCAAATCTGTTGAAAGAAACAACATTGTCATTTTTGTCTGCGTTTATTTTCGCATTGTCCTGTTTAAGGTGTTGGGCACCCACCACGTGCTTTACATATTCTGCATTTGTCCCCGTCGAAACCAAAATCGTCCCCGTTAGGTCAACCTTTGAAGGTCGCGCTTTTGCTGCCTTTCCTTAATAGATTGCCTTTTGTCGTAAAGTTTTTTTCCTCTTGCAAGCCCAATTTCCACTTTCACCCTGTTTGATTTATTGAAATAAATCTTTGTGGCAACAATGGTGAAACCTTTTTCCTTAACCAGCCTTTCAAACTTTTGAATTTCACTTTTGTTTAAAAGCAATTTTCTTGTTCGCCTTTCGTCTGGTTTGTAGGAAGAAGTTTTTTCGTAAGATTTGATGTAAGCGTTTTTCAAGAACATTTCGCCGTTTTTAATGACAACAAAACTGTCTCTCAAACTTGCTCCGCCATCTCTCACCGACTTAACTTCACAACCTTCCAGCACAATTCCAGCCTCAACCAAGTCTGAAACGAAGAAATCAAAGAATGCCTTCTTATTGTTTGATATAACCTTCATTTCCTCTCCTATTATAACACCTTATTTTTCATTTTTCAATACCATTTTGCAAAAAAATCGAAAATTTTTAGATTTTTTTTGAAATTTTGCTTAAAAAACAACGTTTTTTGCAATTTTTTAGGTTAAACCTAACTACTCCGCAATCTTAAAATCAAGGTTTCGATTGCTCATATTAACATTTGTTAGAGTCACCTTAACATTGTCACCAATCGAAAAAACATGAGCCGAGCCTTTAAGTTTAAGTTGTTTTTCCAAAAATAGATAGGCATCATCGGGCAAATCTTCAATTCTCACAAGCCCCTCAACAGTGTTTTCCAATGCCACAAAAATTCCAAAATTTGTAACAGATGAAATTGTTGCATCAAACTGTTGCCCAACTCTGTCTTTCATAAGATATGCTTTCCAAAGGTCATCAACACCCCTCTCTGCCATGTCTGCATTCCTTTCGCACGCAGAAGCTTGCATGGAAGCATCATAAGTGAAATCTTCAAGTGCTTCCATTCTGGTTTGCCCAAATTTTTTGCCATTATGAAGCCATTCCTTAATAATTCTGTGAATTGTCAAATCGGGATATCGTCTAATTGGTGAAGTGAAATGGCAATAATCTGTGAGTGCCAAGCCAAAATGCCCCTTATCTTGATTTGCATAAACAGCCTTTTGCATAGAACGCAGCACCATTTTGTTTACAACATCTTTTGTGCTTGAATTTTCAACACCATTTAAAATTTCTTGAAAATATGCCGGTTTCACATCGTCATCAGGAATTTTTGGAAATTTAACACCAATTCCACGCAAAAAGTCACAAACTGCAAGTATTTTTTCTCTTGTTGGCGCTTCATGCACACGATAAACAAAAGGAACGCCCCTCTTGTGAAAATGAGCAGCAATCGTTTCATTTGCCAAAACCATAAAATCCTCAATGAGTCTGTGTGCGCAATTTCTTTCTCTTCTTGTCAAATCAACAGCCATTCCGTTTTCGTCAAAAACAAATTGCACCTCTGGCAAATCCAAGTCAAGCGCACCGCGTTTAACAGTGTTTTTTTCAAGAATATCGCAAAGTTCGCGCATTAAAATGAAGTTTTTTTGCAATTTTTTGGTTTTTTCATTCAATTTTGTGCCTGTGATTGCATCATAAACTTCGTCATAGGTGAGCCTTGCAACGCTTTTAATATAACTTTCGCAAATATTGTAATCAAAAACTTTTCCCGAAAAATCCACCTTCATAATGCATGAAAGTGTCAGCCTTTCAACGCCTTCATTCAGCGAACAAATTCCATTGGAAAGTGATTTTGGAAGCATTGGAAGCACAGAAGTTGGAAAATACACCGATGTGCCTCTTTTATATGCCTCTTCGTCTATAACAGAATTTTGCTTAACATATTCGCCAACATCGGCAATATGCACGCCAAGTTCATAAAATTTATCAAATTTTTTTATGCTGACTGCATCATCCAAATCCTTTGCATCCGCCCCATCAATCGTGAAAATTGTTTCTTTTGTGAGGTCAAGCCTGCCCTTCTTTTGTGCCTCCGACACAGTTTTTGGCACTTTTTTCTCAGCCTCAACAACGCTTTCTGGAAAAGTTTCAAACAAGTTGTGGTCTCTTATAATTGAAAGTTCCAACGCCTTAACATCATCTTGAAAACCCAAAATTTCATTGACGCAACATTTCACTTTTCCTTTGTCAGTTCTAACGATTTTTGCCAAAACTTTTAAGTTTTTTTGCAATTTTAGCCCTGTTTTCATGATTGGAAGATCAAAATTTATCTTGTTGTTGTCTGGGTTCAAGAAAAAGTTCCCGCCAACAATCTCAACTGTTCCCACAATGTTTTCAAGTTCTCTATAAATGGAAACAACCTCGCCATCCGCGCCATCTTCATTTCTGGACAAAATTTTAACAATAACGCCCTCTCCGTCAAGCGCGCCAAAAGTTTTGTTTGCGCTTATGAAAACGTCTTCTTTAAAGCCGTCAACTTTCACAAACCCAAAGCCTTTTGCTGTGCCAAAAAATTCACCCTTAACATAGCCGTGCGAAGGAATTGTCAAAAATTTGTTTTTTCTTATTTCAAAAATGTCGCCATTGCCAACAAGGTCATAAAAATTTTTTTTCACCTGCTGCTCATCAATTTTCAAAGCGGATGAAAGAAAAGAAAAAAGTTTGTTTACATCGCTGTAAATCAAACTATTTTTATCCAAAAGTTCTATTATTTGCTTTTTCACGCTCATGAAAAGCCTCTTTTATGGGTGATATACCAAAAGTGTGACAAAATAAAGTATAACGCAAACCACAGCAATTATAGAGAAAATAATTGTGATGAGTTTAAGTCTGCCATCACGTGAGCCGCCTTTATTTTTTGAATAATAACTTTCTTGTTGTCCTGTGATGACATTTGTGCTTTCGCCGTCACCATCAGTGTTTTGGAAAAGTGTTGTTGCAACAATCACAAGTGCGCAAACAACAACCAAGCAAAAAAGCACAATTCTTATTATTGGAAAAGATGATGTAATCCAAGGTGCTAAGTTTGAATTTTCCATTTTAATCTCCTTTTAACTACATATAACGAGCGAGTGAAATAACCCCGATTATCAAAAGTGACAAAACGCACACAACAACCGAGCCCCATTTGAAAGGTTTAACATCTTTGTTAAATTTTGGGCCTTTTAAAAATCCGAGTAAGCACACCAAAGCAATCAAGCCAAAGGCACCAACAACAAGGATGTAAGTTAAATCAGTCCATCCGTGAGTAACCCAGTTTGAAAAATCGTCCCAAATGTTCAGCAACAATGCTCTCATAAACACTCCTTGCCAATATTTTAACATACTAAAACAAATTTTTCAACTCTTTTTAAGATAAAAGTAAAAAATATTGTGATAATTAAGGCAAATATGACAGAATATTTGCTTTTTTACAAAAATAATGATAATATTTTAAATATAAACAATTAAAAGAGAGGAAAAAATGAATAGAACAAAAATTGTCTGCTCAATAGGCCCAACAAGTTCGGATATAAGAACTTTGGAAAAAATGATTGATGCCGGAATGAATGTTGCGCGTTTCAACATGAGTCACGGCACACACGATTCGCACAAAGAACTGATTGATGCTGTGAAAATTGCAAGAAAAAACAAAAACACCTCTGTTGCCATTTTAATAGACACCAAAGGCCCAGAAATCAGAATTAAACAGTTCAAAAATGGCGAAATAAATCTTGCTGAAAATGCCACTTTCACCCTAACAACAAAGGAAGTTGTTGGAACAAAAGATATGGTCAGCATAACCTATTCAAAACTGCCAAAACTGCTTGACGTTGGAGCAAGAATACTTCTTAATGACGGATTTGTTGAACTTGAAGTTGAAAAAACAACAACCACCGACATCGTCTGCAAAGTTATTCATGGCGGACCTCTGTCGAACAACAAAAGCATCAATGTGCCTGGCATTAAAACGGACATGCCATATTTGAGTGAACAGGACAAAAAGGACCTTTTGTTTGCCAAATATGTTGGTGCAGACTATGTTGCCGCCTCTTTTGTTAACAGCGCGAACGACATTTTGCAGATGAAAGAATATTTTAAAGAAATTGACTTTCAAGATGTAAAAATCATCGCCAAAATTGAAAGTGAAGAGGGCGTTAAAAATTTTGATGCCATTTTGAACGTAAGTGACGGAATTATGGTGGCTCGTGGCGACCTTGGAGTGGAAATTGACTATGAACGCATCCCTGTTTTGCAAAAAGAATTTATTATGAAAGCAAATGAAAAGGGCAAAATTTCAATCACCGCCACACAGATGCTGGAAAGCATGATAACCAGCCCGCGCCCAACAAGAGCGGAAATTTCCGATGTTGCAAACGCAATTTTTGACGGCACAACAGCAATTATGCTCTCTGGCGAAACCGCCTCTGGCAAACATCCCGTTGAGGCGGTTGAGGCAATGAAAAGGATTGCGCTTGAAACTGAGAATTACACAAATCATCATCTGTTTCCAATCATAACCCACAACACCTCAAAAGGTTTAGGATATGCAGTTTATGCCCTCTCTCAAACAAAAGGTGTTGAAGGGATTGTGGTTGTCACAAAAACCGGAGCAACAGCCCTAAACATTTCTCGTTTCAAGCCACAAGTTCCAATCATTGCCTGCACCCCAAGTGACAAAGTATATCACAAAATGTCACTTTTCTATGGCGTTTATCCCGTGATGGACAACAACTACAAAACCATTGACGAGGTGAATTTAAGTTCTCTTCAAAAAGCACTTGAAACAGGGCTTGTTAAAAAAGGAGAAAAAGTGGTGCTTGTCAGCGGACAACAAGCCGGCAAGCGCGGCACAAATTTGATGGTAATCGAAAAATTATAGGTGAAATATGGCATTTTTAATATTCTTTTTCATAGTTTCATGCATAGCTATTGGTTGCAGCATTCCTGCCGCTTTGGCAAATCACATGAGCATATCTCAAATTTTTTATGACTACTCTTCCTGTCTTGTTTTTATTGGCGTTATCTGTGGGCTTTTGTTATTGATTTTTAGGTTCATCTTCAAACACGCCTTCAACCCAAACTGCAAATTGTTTTATGTTTCAAACAAAGAAGTGAAGTTCTATGAAAAAACAAAAATAAGAGTATGGAAAAAATTCGTTCCAGACTTAGGATTTTTGGTTGGCTTCAAAAAGAAAGTGCTTAGCGGAGTGACAAATTCTAGTTCAAACTTTTACTACAAATTTTTATATGAAAATGTGAATGCAGCCTATTTGCACTTTTTTACATTTTTGTTAAGCCCTCTCTTTTTTATATTCTTACATAAAATCTTTTATCTTTCAATTGGAATCCCATGCATGCTAATTTCCTTCGTGTTCAATATGCTGCCTGCAATGCTGCAAAGATATTTAAGGCCAAGAGTTTTGAAGCTGTATAATCGGGCTCTCAAAAAGGAAGAAATGAAACAAGCAAATTTGCAAACTGAAACAGTTTTAGCCTAAAAAACATAGAAAAATCAAAAAAATCAGCAATTTTGCTGATTTTTTTATGCATTTTTAATTTCAACCTCATCTCCGTTAACTTTGTTTCTTGGTTGTTTAACTTCATTTTGTTCTGGCACTTCCTGCTCGTCTTCACCTTCTTCAAATTCATCAAAAGCATCTTTCTTTTTAGGTTTTTGAGTTGTTGCATTTGTTGATTTTTTCTTCTTTCTTGGCTTATAAGCAATCGCCCACAAACCTGGTGTGATGAACACTGAAGAGTAGAAGCCCGCCAAAATTCCAATCATAATTGGGAAAGCAAATTCTCTAATGTTTGCAACGCCAATAACTGTCACAAAGAAAATCATAAGGAAAGTGGTGAGAGTTGTGAGAATTGAACGTGTCATTGTTTGTCTTACAGAAAGGTTTGCGATGTCCTCATTGACAATCTTTTTATCGGCATTTCTTGCAAATTTAACCTCATCCCTCATCCTATCAAAGATGATGATTGTGTTGTTGATTGAATATCCCAAAATTGTTATGAGTGCCGCAATGAAGGAAACATTGATTTCAATTCTGCAAATCAAAACGATTGATGCCGTCACCAAAAGGTCGTGGAACAGCGCCAAAATTGCCGCAAGTCCGCTTGTGATTTCAAATCTAAATGCAACATAAATCAAAATCACAACAACCGCAACAAGAAGTGCAATAAAGGAGTTCATCATCAGTTCTGCGCTGGCACTTGCCATGGTTATTCCGCCATTTGCAATCAAAGCGCTTTCACCATCATCTTCGCTGTAACCAAAGGCCTCCAAAAGTTCTTTTCTGATTGTTTCATTCAGTTCGTCGCTTGAATTGTTTTGGAATTTCACAATCACAGCATCGCCCGATGTTTTCAATTGGTCATCATCAACAACCATTGTGGTTTTTTGCATTGAGGAAATTGAAAAATTATGTTTTTGCAAAACGCCGTTCACAACTCTTTCAATTTCGCCATAATCTTTGTCTATGTCATACTGAGTGCCGTAACTTCCATCTTTATCAATAAAGATTGTCATGTTTGAGCCACCAGTGAAGTCTATTCCCAAGTTGAAGCCAAGTGTGCAAAGCAAAATCACGCCAACAAGAATAATCACAATTGGGGCAATCAAAAACCATTTTAAGTTTTTGCAAAAGTTGAATTTGCCATTTAAAATTTTCTCATCAAGGGAGAATCTTGTTTTTTTCTTATATTTTTCCATTGTTCCCCCCTACTGTTGCCACTTCTTCCTTTATGTGCTTTTCCTGTTTTGGCAGATGCAATTTCTTGGCTTTGAAACTGTTGAAAGGCAAATACCATTTAACAAAGAAGCGCAAAATAACCAAATTCATGAAGATTGAAAGCAAAATTCCAATCAAAAGTGTGATTGCAAAGCCTTGAATTGATGCGGTTCCCAAAATATACAAAATCACTGCGGTGAAGATTGTTGTGATGTTGCTGTCGAAAATAGGCCAAAATGCGCGTTTGAAGCCACCCTTAACAGCAAGTGGAATTTTTTTGCCCATTTTGTATTCTTCGCGGAAACGTTCAAAAATGATAACCGTTCCGTCAACCGCCATACCAATACTCAAAATTATTCCGGCAAGGCCTGGCAGTGTGAGTTGAACAAATGGAATTGCTTGCAAGAAGAACAACATAAGCACAACATAAATCACAAGTGCAAACGATGCCAAAAGGCCAAAGTCGCCATATCTAAGCCAAAGGATAAGCATAATCAACAAAAGGCCAACAAGCCCGCCAATAAGTGCCAGCCTAAGAGCCTGCGCCCCAAGTGTTGCAGAAACCACAGTTCTTTCCAAAATTGAAAGGTTAACATCAAAAGTGCCGCTCATAATTTGAAGAGCATATTCCGATGCTGCCTGATATGTGTTCAAGCCATCGCCCGAAATGAAGGTGCTGCCGCCCGTGATTTTTTCATCACAAGTTAGTGTTAAAGGTGTTTGATTCTTATCATCGCCGAAGTAAATGTAAATTGTGCCCTTTTGAG
>CANRFP010000043.1 GCA_947629895.1 uncultured Clostridia bacterium
TCAACCTTGCTTTCCGTTATTTCAAACGCAAATCCAAAAATTGCAAACTACCCTTTCACAACAATATATCCAAATTTGGGAGTTTGCGAGGTTTTGGGCGAAACATTTGTTGTTGCGGACATTCCGGGCTTGATTGAAGGGGCAAGTGAAGGCTTGGGGCTTGGGCATCATTTTCTAAAACACGTTGAAAGGGTGAGATTGATTGTCCATTTGATTGACATTTCTGAAAGCGAGGGCAGAAGTGCGGTGAGCGATTTTGAAATAATCAATCACGAACTTGAAAAATATTCAAAAGAACTTGCAAAAACAAAACAAATTGTTGTATTTTCAAAATGTGATTTGCTTGAAAAAGAGGAACTTGAAAAGAGAATACAAAAATTTGTGAAACAAACCAAAATTAAGGAATATTTGTGCATTTCGTCTTTTGCGAGAACAGGGCTGGAAGAACTTAAAAAAACTGTGCTTGAAAACCTTAAAAAAATTCCTAAAAAACCTCCACTTGCGGTTGAAGAAACAGGCTTTGACAAAAAAGATGTGTCAAGCATTGAAATTGTGCGACACGATGACGGAGTTTTTGAGGTTTTGGGTGGAAGAATTGAGGGGCTTGCAAGAGGTGTTGTGATTTCTGACCCGCGTTCGTTTGCTTACTTTCAAACAACTTTAAAAGAAATGGGCGTCATTGACATGTTGAAGGAAAAGGGCTTGAAAAACGGTGACACAGTTTTGATTAAAGACATTGAATTTGAATACAGCGAATAACACAACATGTTGTGGTGGTATGCAAGCGATTTATGACATAACACCACAAAATAAGGAGAGTGATATGATAACAACAAAACAAAGAGCGTGTTTAAGAGGGCTTGGCAATGCACTTGACAGCGTTATGCAAATTGGAAAAGACGGCGTCAGTGAAAACGTGGTGGAGAGCGTCAATTTGCTGCTTGAAGCCAGAGAACTTATCAAAATTAAGGTGCTGAAAAACTGCGACCTTACGCCAAAAGATGTGGCAAATGAGATTGTTTCCAAACTTGATGCTGAAATCGTGCAAGTGATTGGAAACACGATTATTTTCTATAAAAAATCCACTCGAAAGGATTTTAAGCACATTGAATTGCCTTAGGAAAGGCGAAAAACTGTGGGTGTTTTTGGAAAATTCTTATTTCAAGAAGCCAATTAAAATATATGAAAAACAAAAAAGGAGAAAAAGATGTATACAATACAAATTGACAAATCAAAAGTGGAACTTGATGTTCAAATTTCAAATGAAGAGTGGGATAAGGCGGTTGACTTTGTTTATCAACGCAGCAAAAATGACTATCCTGTTGAAGGTTTTAGAAAGGGCAAGGCGCCAAGAAGAGTCATCGAGAAAAATTATGGCGAAAACGTGTTTTTCACTGATGCTTTAAACTTTTTCATCGACAACACAATCACCGAAGTTATGCGACAGAACCCAGAATATGAGCCTGCAACAATGCCAAATGTTGAACTTCTCAGTTCCAACAAAGAAGAAGGCATGAAAGTTAGGGTTACTTATGAAATGGTTCCAGACTTCAAAATTTGCAAATACACAGGATTAACCATCAAAGTGCCAGACACAAAAGTTGAAGATGAAGAGGTTGAACACGCAATTGAGCATCTTTTGCATGAAAATTCCACATATGAAGAAGTTGACAGACCAATTCAAAACAATGACAGCGCTGTGATTGACTTTGTTGGCTTTCTTGACGGGGTTGAGTTTAAAGGCGGCAGCGCGCAAGATTATCCTCTTGAAATTGGCTCTCACACTTTCATTGACACTTTTGAGGAGCAACTTATTGGACATTCAAAGGGCGAAACCGTTGAGGTTAATGTGACTTTCCCAGAAAATTATGGCGCGGAAGAATTGAGAAACAAGAAGGTTGTTTTTAACGTTACAATTAAGGCTGTTAGGGAAAGACACGTTCCTGTTCTTGACGACAAATTTATTTCCAATGCGACAGAATTTGAAACTGTTGAGGAGTATAGAAAAGATGTTTTTGCTCATATTCAAACTATGAAGCAAGATGAGCAAAGAAGAACATTCGACCTTGACATCAGAAAACACATTATTGACAACACGGAAATAATCATTCCACAAGACATGATTGACAGAAGCGTTAAAAACGAACTTGCCGTTGCGGACAAATATGCAAAACAACTTGGAATGCCTATTGAAAAGTTTGTTTTGAACATGTATGGAACAAATCTTGCAGAACTTGAACAAAGAATAACCGCAACAACAATACACAGAATAAAACTTAGATACATTTTTAGAAAGATAATCCGCGAGCAAAATTTGGACCTCACCAAAGAGGAAGAGGCTGAGGCAATCAAGGGCGAAACAGACGAAAACGAAATCGGCCGCCTTACATCTGAAAAACTTGCAGAGAAGGTTATGGTTTTCCTTAGAGCAAACAATAAAATGGAAATTGATGACAGTTTAAAACTTGAATTTTAATCAAACTTGAATTTAATTAAATTTAAAGATAAAAGGAGAAAAAGATTATGTTAATTCCTATGGTTGTTGACCAAACAGGCGCAAGCGAAAGGTCATATGATATTTATTCAAGATTGCTTGAAGACAGAATTGTGTTTTTGACAGGAGAAATCACTGATGCAACAGCAAATGTTGTCATCGCACAGCTCATCTATTTGGAAGGGAAAAATCCTGACAAAGATATTTTCCTTTACATCAACAGTCCAGGAGGCTCTGTTTCGGCGGGAATTGCCATCTACGACACAATGAATTACATCAAATGCGATGTTTCCACCATTTGCATTGGGCTAGCGGCATCGATGGGGGCATTCCTTCTTTCAAGCGGAACAAAAGGCAAAAGATTTGCGCTTCCAAACAGTGAAATCATGATTCACCAACCTCTTGGCGGAACACAAGGACAAGCAAGTGACATTGAGATACAAGCAAGGCATATGAAGAAAACAAAAGAGATGCTGAACCGCATTTTAAGTGAGAACACAGGCAAAAGTCTCAAAGACATTGAGAAAGACACCGACCGTGACAATTATATGTCGGCAGAAGAGGCAAAGAAATATGGGCTTATCGACAACATATTTGTAACAAGAAAATCAAAAAAGGACTAAAAAATGAAAGATATTGACATGTGTGCCTGCACTTTTTGCGGAAAACCACAAAAAGCGGCTAAAAAACTTATTGCAAGCCCAAAAGGCGATGCGTTTATTTGTGATGACTGCGTTAGAATTTGTGCGGATATTATAAAGGAAGAGGCGGCAAAAGTTAAGGTGTTCAAAGACCTTGTTATTCCTTCGCCAAAGGAAATTAAAAAGAGCCTTGATGCTTTTGTCATTGGTCAAGAGCAAGCCAAAAAAGTGCTTTCTGTTGCCGTTTTCAACCATTATAAACGAATAAACTACAACGAACACAACAAACGCAACAAACAAAAGAAAGACGAAAAGGCTTTGGAACTTGAAAAAAGCAATGTTTTGATGATTGGCCCAACAGGCTCTGGAAAAACTTTGCTTGTTAAAACACTTGCAAAAATTTTGGACGTTCCTTTTGCATGCGCAGATGCCACAACATTAACCGAAGCGGGCTATGTTGGTGAAGATGTTGAAAATGTGCTTTTGAAGCTTATTCAAAATGCCGACTATGACATTGAAAGGGCGGAAAGAGGAATTATTTATATTGACGAAATTGACAAAATTTCCCGAAAAAGTGAAAACCGCTCTTTGACACGTGATGTGGGCGGTGAAGGCGTTCAGCAAGCGCTTTTGAAAATCATTGAAAGCACGATTGCCAGCGTTCCACCACAAGGTGGAAGGAAGCATCCTCATCAAGAAATGTTGCAAATTGACACAACAAACATTTTGTTCATTTGTGGCGGGGCGTTTGTGGGCCTTGACGACATCATCTACAAAAGGCTGTCAACTTCTGCCATTGGCTTTAATGCGAATGTTAAAAATTCGGAAGAGAAGGCAAAAGTTGATTACTCAAAAGATGTTCAACCAGATGACCTTATCAAATTTGGCTTAATTCCAGAGTTTGTTGGAAGATTGCAGGTTATAACGGGGCTTGACAACTTGGATGAAAAGGCGCTTAAAAGAATTTTGGTTGAGCCAAGAAATTCAATTGTTAAGCAATATAAACAACTTTTCAAAATTGATGGTTTTGACCTTGAATTTGAAGATGAAGCGCTGGAATATATTGCACAGAGGGCAATCAAGTTGAAAACAGGTGCACGTGGCGTTAGAACAATTATGGAAAGCCGAATGCTTGAACTTATGTTTGATTTGCCAGACCCAAATGTGTATGGAAAATTGATTATAACAAAGGGCTTCATTGAAAAAGGCGAAGAGCCAATTCTTGTTAAAAAAGAGGAGGAAGGGGCAAAAGCGGTTTAGCAACTTTGCTGCCGCTATAAAATTTCGGGATTGTCCTTGCGATTGAAACGGGGATTGAACTGCGAAATAATGGCAAAGACAACAAGAATTGAGGCAACTATGCAATAATAGATTGTTGTCCTTAAAAACAAACTGCTTAAAATCAGAACAAGGGCGGAAAACAAATAGCCTTTTGTTCTTTTTTTATTGAAAGAATAGGCAAAAAAGTCTTTTAGCACAAGCCTCTTTTCAGAAGGATATTTTTTTGAAATTTCTGGAAAAACATTGTAATATTTATAAAGTTTTTCATAGGTTTGATATTGGTCAAAAATTTCAATTTTCTCTTTAAAACTGCCAAGCAAAGTGAAAACTTTTTTGTCGGACACCTCTTTGCATAAAATAACAATTTTGGTGGACTTTTCTTTTTTCACCTGCTTGAAAATTTCCAACAATTTGTTGCTTGTCAGCCCATCAAAAGAAAAATCTGCCCAAAGCACTGTTTTCACTTGTTCGGGGTGGGTTATTGCGAGATATTTTTTGTGCTTTTCAACATTTTTGTGCTTGGTGAGGCTTAATTTCTCAAAAAAATCCATATAATTTTCTTCGCAGGCAAGCGACAAAAACATGTTTTCGGCATCCTCTTTTTCTTTTAATTTTAAGCCAACTTTCACCTTTTTTCTTCTTCTCAAAAAGAAGAACAGCAAATAGATTGCCGTGCTTAAAAGGGTGCTTAAAACAATAACAAGAACAAAGTTTTTTCTTATCAAAAATCTAAGCCAAATAAAAAACAACAAAAACAAAAATGCAAACTTTAAAATCTCTTGAAAAATAAGGCTCAATCTTCTCATAGAACAATTTTTGACACATATTTTCTTTTTAATCACAAAATTTATTGACAAAAATTCAATTTATTGTTAAAATTTGTTTATGGTGAACATTAAAGAACTTGTTGGGTTATTGCAAGAAAACAAAATGAAAAACATCTCTGTTTACAACCTCTCAGAAGGCGAAATAGAGAAATTTGTTGTTTTGTCAACTTCCGGCAAAATTTTGGACAGCAAAAAATGTGCCGACATCCTTGCTGAAAAATATGCCTACACAGGAAAAATTGAGGGCTATTTTAAGGGCGAGTGGATTGTTTTTGATTTTGAAAATGTCACTCTTCACATCTTTTTGCCAAAAGTTCGCGAAAAATACAACCTCGACAAACTATACAAACCAAAGAAAATTGTTGTTAAATAAAGAAAAATAAAGACAAAGTGCAAAATCGCTTTGTTTTTTTTGTTGTTTGATTTATAATAAAAACATGATAGAGATTTGTTTTGTTTGCACAGGAAACACCTGTCGTTCGGTTATGGCTGAGAGAATAGCACGAAAAATGGCAAAAAACAAAGGATTGAAAAACCTCAAATTTTCTTCTGCAGGCCTCAGAGCCGACGGCAAACAAATCACCGACAACGCAAAAGCAGCCTTAAAAAAACTTGGCTATGACGGCAGACCAAGAAAAAGTGTTAAACTTTCCAAAATTTTGCCAAATACTATATATGTGACAGTTACTGACGACCACAAAAAATTTATCAACAGCAAAAAGGTGATTTCTTTTTCCGAACTTTGGGGCGAAATTGATGACCCTTACAGGCAGGACCTTGAAGTTTATGAAAAAGCAGCCAAGCAAATTGAAAAAAATGTGGAAGTGCTTTTAGAAAAAATCCAAAATTTGAGAGGTGAGTTATGATTATTATGGCAAGCGACCACAGAGGCTATGCTTTGAAGGAAGAACTTAAAACTTTCTTCAATCAAGAAAACATAATCACAATTGATGTTGGAACTTACAGCAAAGAGCCTGTGGATTATCCAGACTACGCCAAACTTGGCATTGACAAAGTGCTTGAAAACAAAAATAATGTTGGCATTTTTATTTGTGGCTCTGGAATTGGAATGAGTATTGCCGCAAACAGAAACCCAAAAATTCGGGCTGGGCTTTGCTTAACTCCAAAAATGGCGATGCTTGCAAGAAAAGATAACGATGCAAATGTGCTGTGCATTCCCGGAACGCTAAAAACAAAAAAAGTTATCAAAATTGTGAAGGTTTTTTTGACAACTTCTTTTGAAGGCGGAAGGCACGCAAGACGCTTGAAAAAAATTTCAGGGGTGGATAAATGATAAATGTAATTGTTCCAATTGTTGAAAATGTTGCAGAATATCAAACCTTCATTGACAAAGCATCCAAAAGAGGCGTTAAAATTTTTGTTGGAATAAGGGAAAGTTTGGCAGAAGAGTTTAAAGCCAACAAAAACACCGAAGTTCACATATACACCGATAAATCCAAAAAAGAGGAAATTATAAACTCTTTGCACTCATGCAAATTGGCATATGGCAAAGTTTTGATTGTCAGGCGGCCGCTGACGGACACCGAATTTGAAAAACTGACAACCTCAAACAAAGACATTGTCACACTTAAAGCAAAGCACAACAAACTTGTTAGGGCAATAAAAAATTTTGCAACAAATGTGATAAGAAGAATTTTTGCGTTCAGTTTTTTTGAAGATATTTCTGCAATTTGCTATGGCGAAAATATGTTTGACCTTTTGTCCGTTTGTGCAAATTTGTCTATGGCAAGCCGAATAAATCATTATGTTGGGCTGGACATTGAAGAAATTGTCACCACTGAAAAACCTGTTAAAAAAGAATATGACAAATTAAAAAACATCTTAAAATTTTCTTTGTATTGGCTTATTCTTGGAGGAAGTGTTGCGGGAGGTGTTTTGGTTTGTCTGTTCACACCGCTTCATGCCTTAACTGTTATTGCTGTTATTTTCTGGATTATAATGGCACTTATGCTGTGGCTTGTTGGTCTTGTAAACTTCACCAGAGCCGTCACCGTTGGGCAACTTCGATACGGCAGAGGCGAAGAGAAAGAAATAATTAAAGATAAAAGGAGAAAGAAATGAAAAAAGTAAAAATTGGAATTAACGGATTTGGAAGGATTGGAAGGCTGTCACTTCGCATAATTGCAAAGCGTGACGATGTTGAGGTTGTGGCCATAAATGACCCATTCCTAACAATTGACTACGCAAAATATATGCTTGAATATGACACTGTTCACGGACATTTTGATTTGCCTGTTAAAGTGGTTGGCGATAAACTTGTTGTTGGCAAAATGAAAATTGCCTTCTACACAGAAAAAGAGCCAAACCTCATTCCTTGGAAGCAACATGATGTTGATGTTGTTTTGGAATGCACAGGCAAATTCACCGCTTATGACACAGCAAAACTTCACCTTGATGCTGGCGCAAAGAAAGTTGTTGTTTCCGCACCTGGAAAAAATATGCCAATGTTTGTTATGGGCGTGAACAACGAAACTTACACTGATGACATGAAAATTGTTTCAAACGCATCTTGCACAACAAACTGCCTTGCACCTCTTGCAAAAATCATCAATGACGAATTTGGAATTGAAGAGGGGCTTATGAGCACAATTCACTCCACAACTGCAACACAACTCACAGTTGACGGTTCAAGCAAAAAGGATTGGCGCGGCGGCAGAGCAGCATCTGCAAACATCATTCCTTCTTCAACAGGTGCAGCAAAAGCAGTTGGAGAAGTTATTCCAACTCTTAAAGGCAAACTCACAGGCATGAGTTATCGCGTGCCAACAATCAATGTTTCAGTTGTTGACCTGACTTGCACTCTCAAAAAGCCAACCACTTATGAAAAAATTGTTGCCGCTGTTAAAAAAGCAAGCAAAAACGAGATGGCAGGCATTGTTGGCTTAACTGACGAGGCTGTTGTTTCAAGCGATTTCATCGGCGACAGCAGAACTTGCATTTTTGATGTCAACGCGGGCATTATGCTCAGCCCAACATTTGTTAAACTTGTTGCTTGGTATGACAACGAGTGGGGTTATTCAAACAAACTTGTTGACCTTGCAGTTTATATCATGAACACAAACAAAAGAAAATAGGATGGAAAATGAAAACTCAATTAAACAGAGATTTGGTCGAGAGCCTAAGCGAAAGCAGCAATGAAGAATTTTTAAACAAAGTAAATGACTTTGTGAACGCTTTGATGTCCAGTGTGATTGAAGAAGTGGCACAAAGGTCTCCTTTTGTCAAAATTGAAAAGTGTGTTTTGCAACCTGTGAACGAAATATATCTTGGGGCAATTACACAACTTTCTGAATTTGACTATTTTTTGGGCATCGACAATGTTCAAATTGAGTTAAATTCAAAAAATAGAAAAATCTTTTGGAGAAACATTTGGAAAGAGTTTAAAGCATCTTGGCGTATCGGGCGAAAAAAATATAAGAAAAAGAAGCAAAAGGAAAAAGAAGAAATTCGGGCGCTTGACACCATTGAAAAATACAAACTCAGCGATTTTAGAAGTGATGTTGGGCAATGGGCCGCCATGTATTTAAGCGAAACTTCCGTTATCACAGAATATCCAAGATATATTTCACTTGTTGGAAAAGAGGATTTTGGAACAAATGTTAAGGTGAAAATTTTTGTTTGCATCTTTGACCACAAAACCTCGCAATTCAAATTGTATAACGAAATGAAAAACCGCTACACAGTGGTGGATTTTGGCAACCGGTTTGAAAATCTTAACTACAAAATGAGGGAGTGCGGCGACATGTTTGTGAATATGGTCAAAATTTTCAATGCACTGTATTCTAAGGCTTACAACCGCATTCCAAATCAAATTTTGGTGGAAAGTTTGCTCTACAACTGCCCAAACAAGTTGTTTGACAAGGAAGATGTTTTCAAAACTTTTGTGAATGTGGCAAACTACATCAGGCTTGCAAATCCTCGTTCAATCATATCCATTTGTGACGGCAGCAAAACCATCTTTGAAGAAAAGTTGATAACAGCCACAAATTCGCAGGTTTGTTATTCAAAAATCATCAGTATGCTCGACAGATTTAACTACTAATGTATAAATTTCGACATTCTGCAAACCCTATTTTTAGGAGGGTTTATGAAAGAAATTTATATGATTCTTGGCTTTGGAGCAGGCTTGGTTGCAGGTGCATTGTTGTATAAACACTGCGATGACGCCAAAAAACTTGTAAATAAAGGCGAAAAGGCTGTTAAAGAAGAGGCAAACAATCTCAAAAAAATTGTCAAATCCAGCAAAAAGCCAAAACAACAAACGCAAAAGAAAGGGGAATAACTCCTCTTTTTTTGTTCTTTTTTAAGCGTTTTTGTCTTTTTGCTTGACTTTTTTTATGCTTGTGAGTATAATACTTTTGCTAGGCTAGACGGGGAGTTGGCGGTGCCCTGTAACCTGCAAACCGCCACAGCAGGGTTGAACGCTTGCCGAGGGGTGGCTTGGTTGAAGATGTGCATGGACTTTTTATGGTGAAATCAAGGTCTTATGCAATCAGTCCCTTTGAACCATGTCAGATCTTGACGGAAGCAGCATTAAAAAGACCGATTGATGTGCCATGAGGAAACTTTGGTGGAGTGAAAACTCCGTGAGGCAGTCGGTCAGACCACAACAGAGCATTTGCCTAGTTATGATGGAAGGAAGGTCACCCCTTCCTTCTTTTCTTTTGGAAAAAAGAAAAGAAGGCAAAAGAAAATCAAGTAAGGGGTTATTCGTGACCGTCACAAAAGAAGGCAAAAGAAAATCAATTTAATTTAGTTTTTTGTTTACTTTTCCTTTCCCTAAAAGAAAAATTTCATCATTAGTGTGCGAAAATAAAAAATAACGTTTAGTCTAAGTTTTATTTGGTTTTCTTTTGTTTACTTTTCTTTCTCAAAAATAAATTAATAGACGAACATCGATTTTCTAAATTTTATTTGATTTTCTTTTGCTTACTTTTCTTTCTCAAAAGAAAAGTAAGTAAGACAAGAGATGACAAAATTTGTCATCTTTTTTTATTTTTGGCGAGTTTGGCGTTCATATCATACTTACAAGGAGGCTTGTATGCTTGAAAAGATTTTGCCAGACAACTTTTCACATATTTTAAACGAAAAAGTGAATATGCGAGCAGTGAACGAAATTCGGCTTAGAGCCAACAAGCCCGTTGTGATAAATGTCAGCGGAAAAAACTTTTTTCTTTGTGAAAACGGGGTTACAAGCAATGTTAAACAAAGCCTTTATGCAAGCAAAATTATGGTTGAAGATGTGATTTTTCGGGCGAGTGAATGCTCAATTTATTCGGTGAATGAACAAATCAAAAAAGGCTTCATCATAACCGATGAAGCGGTGCGAATTGGCATAAGCGGAAATTTGGTTGAGGAAAATGGTCACATCAAAACAATGACAAATTTTGCCGGCTGCAACATAAGAGTTCCACTGTTAAAAACTGTTCACTTGCGGCTTATCCCTACATTGTCACGCAAAACGGAGTTGAAAACACGCTTATAATTTCGCCGCCGGCTTGTGGAAAAACAACTTTCTTGCGGGATTTTGTTTTTCAACTTTCTGAGAGAAATTTGCTATACAACGTTTTGCTCTTGGACGAGCGCGGCGAACTTGACTGCGGCATAAATTCAAAATTCACCGACAAAATTGCCTTTTCAAGCAAAAAAGTGGGCTTTGAAAACGGAATACGTTCGCTTTCGCCAGACATTATTGTGACA
>CANRFP010000044.1 GCA_947629895.1 uncultured Clostridia bacterium
GCTTCTTTCATAAACGCAAGGTGGTCTTTTGCACTCCAATCTGGCACTTTAAAGCCATCTACTTTTAAGGGGTCAATGCCAAGAGTTTTTAATCCGTCTAAATATTCTTTTGTAATAGCATGTGCGTGAAAATCTACAACCATAATTTCTCCTTTAATCTTACTTATTCCCCACAGTAACTTTGTTGTCTAGGTTGCAAATATGCAATTGACAAAAAATCCAAACATAATCGTTCCACCATTAGTTCATTAAATATATTTAATCATTTCTACAAATTCCTTTACAGAATTTGCAAGATGGATTTTTTCCCATTCGCCAGTTCCTACAAGCCATAAATACACCTCTCCCGTCTTTGGTATAAGGCAAATCACATCGTCTCCAGCAACGCCGGCAATAGGCAATCCTGGCCCAAACTTCTCTCCAATCTCTTGAGCCGCCTTTTTAAGATTATTATATACCCCCTTGATGTCTAAACCGCTATTCGGAGAACATGCTAGAAACCCTTCAATCCTATACTCGCCGCTATACATGTCGTGAGAATCAAGATATATTATATTATCTTCTAAATAGCCAAAGTCATTGCTTTTAATTAAATTAAGATAATAATCATCTTTCACTCCTTTAGATTCTAAAAATGATAAGACATATTTTTTGTCCTGCACAAAGTTACTTTTCGATTCATGATTTATTTTTAGCATTAACTTACTCTCCTTTATTTCAATTTGTTGTATTGTTTGTCATCAACGGGCTCTAACCATTCGTTTGAAGTTTTAACTCCCGGCACTTCGATTGCAAGATGTGAAAACCAACTATCTTTTGCTGCACCGTGCCAATGTTTGACATTTGCTGGGATGCTTACGCAATCGCCAGGCTTGAGTTCAATGGCCTTTTTGCCAAATTCTTGATAATATCCTCTGCCGCCAACACAAATAAGAATTTGCCCGCCGCCACTTTTTGCACGATGAATATGCCAGTTGTTTCGGCAGCCTGGCTCGAAAGTCACATTAAAAATGCCATGCTCTTTGCAAATTGGTGCGAGATAACTTTGTCCAACAAAATAATCTTTAAAGGCGTCATTTGGGTTGCCAATAGGAAAGAAAATTGAATTTTGATAAATTTCTTTCTTCGTTTTGGCGTCAACTTTTTCATTCCAAACATCTTTTGCAAGCCTAAATACAGCCCACGCCTTTGGCCAGCCAACATAAAAGGCACAGTGCGTGATTATGGCGGCAATTTCTTTTTTGCTCACTCCATTGTTTTTTGCATTTTGCAAGTGATAAGTAAGCGAACTGTCCGTTATTCCAGAAGACATAAGCCCAACAACCGTGATTATACATCTCGTTTTAAGGTCAATATCACCATTGTTCCAATTTTCACCAAAAAGCACATCATCATTAAAATGTGCAAAGTCAGGGGCAAATTCCCCAAGCTGTTTTCTTCCTGCATCTTGTGTTATCTTTTTCATATTAACTCCTTTTTTTTACTACATTTATATGATAGCATACTCGCTTTGAATTTGTATCAAAATTTTGAAAACTTTCTTTTGTCGTGAATAAAAAAAGTGAAAAATTCTCCACATCAAACTTGTGTTAACAGAATGATAAAATTTTTAGATTTTTAAAAAAGTAGCGGAAGGAAATGCTCCTCCGCCACTTTCGTTTACTTAACTTTATGCTAATTTCATTCAACCGAACTATTTAGAGTCCATGTTTCATATTTATTAGGATCAATCTTTGCAGCCTGATTTTCGTAAGAGATTGTGCCATATATGCGTATATTGTTTTTATCAACCATATGTGCATCTACAGTAACACCATTTAGGGTCACTTTGTAATGGTCAAGATATCCGCCAACCTTTACGGCTTGCAAAGTCATTTCGGTTTTATCGTGCATACTCTGACTATTATTGACGAGAGGCATATCAAGAAAATTATTATACCATACAATTTCAGCATTGCCCAAAGCGTCAACATTTACAACATTAAACCAAAATGTTTTATGATCGGGACGTAGTCCACCCGTGTAAATATCTTGGGAGTTTTCAGACTTGTATGCCATACCTTTAATCAATTGCCATGGCTTCACTTCATATGGAACTTTCAATGTGTACCCATTATAATTTATGGTCATTTCCTTTGAGCCCACTTGCTTTGAATCAAAATCGCGGATCATTTCTTCAGTTATAGCAACAATCGTTTCATTTTGTGTTTCCCCAGCAAGTGTTTTTTGTGTAAATTTAATTTGTCCACCTTCAACATTCAGTGTGTCATCTTTAAAATATTTTGTTTGGAAAGGTGTTTCCAAAGTGATTGAACCCATGTAATCATTGACAGTGTAAGGGATTGAAATTGATAAACCCTTATATTTGATTTTCAAATTTCTTGTTCCTGCTGTTTGGCTTGTGAAATCGAAAACCATGTTTTCTTCAATATCCACAACTGTTTTATTTTGGCCGTCATCATACAATAAAGTGCCATCTGTTACATCAAGCTGTTCGCCAACATAGTAAGTTGTTTTAAATTCGTGTTGCAGTGTCAGTTTTGGAGTCCCCCCCCCCACATGCCATACAAATAAAAGCGCTTGTCGTAATCACAAACATCAATGCAAAAGTAATTATTGCCTTTTTTAAGTTCTTCATTGTTGCCTCCTTTATCTCTAAGTCTATCTTTAGAGTAACACAATAATCATAAAAAAGTCAATACTTTTTAATAAAAAATTTAAAAAAAGGACAAAAAATTTATGAAAAGATTTTTTGAGATTATTCTTGGAGATGTTGGTTTAATTATTACTTCAATAATATTAACTGTTTTGAGTGCTTTTTTGTTTCCGCCAGCACCAGAGAATTTTCTCTGTCAAGTTTGTTTTCAACAAAATCTTCATATTGCTTCCACCTTTCGCTGCCTTTTTGAAGAATGAGTGCCGGGTAAAGCGAATTTTCGCCAAGCCCCAATTCAAATTCCTCTTCGCACAGCATTTCAAAATACTTAAAATCCTCGTCAATCGTTTTTGTTTGGCGTTCCGTTTCAATGCGACTCATTTCCAAATCTATATGAAATTCCTTTGCTTCCTCAAAAAAGTTGTCGCCAAATTTGAATTTGCAAAACTTTGTGTCAACTTCCTGCACACAAAAACTCAAAAAGTCCTTAATTTTGCTTTCAAACTGCCCGCATCCAAACACAAAATAATTGTTTGTGTCTCTTTGCTTAAAAAGCACAACTTCACCACTTCCACTTTTTTTTTAAATGGCACATCTTGTTTATCCACAACTTCAAATTCACCTTTTTCAAACTTAAAATTTTTCTTACTTTGCATATTCTGCCTCCTTATTTATTTTCATATTAGCACACCCAATGTCCACAAAAACGGACATCGCTTGAAGGCTCGGGAAATTTGTTTCGGTAAATAAAAAAAGAGGTGGCGCAACCTCTCTTATTAACATTCTTTCCTATTTCACAAGCATCCAACCCGCACGCCCCTTTTTATTAAACGCACGCGGTTCAATTCTTTTTACATTTTCTAACCATATCAAAGTTAAAAATTTTTTATTGCGGTATGTTTCCCAATCATTGAATTTTTCTGTTCCAATCTCCTTGCCATATTTCTTTTTTATCTCATCGGCAAGGGATGGCGTCAATTCAAAAAATTTAACATCTTTCACTTGTGCGGTTGCTGTTGCCATTTTTCCAGGCTGCTTAAAAAATATAATGTCCCCTTTATTTATTTTTTCATAAGGTGCACATTTATTCAAACTCCAACGACTTTCTATTGTTTTTGTTTTGTTTATTATCAAATCATAAAAAGGTTGCCTAACAACAGCCAAATGCTTCATGTCCACTCCAAACAAGTTTATTATATCATAAAGCTTTTGTTTTTTGTTAACTTTTTACTATTCATTTTAATTTTATTATAAGATGGGTCAAAAAATATTTTGAAAAATATTGTAATTTTGTTTGGCTGCTTGCGAAATTTTTGATATAATATCTTCGTGTTAAAAACATAAATATTAACTGTTATTTATTTTGCTGATGTAATCTTACATACTCCTTTCCACCTTTCAGCCAAATTTATAGTGGTGTTAAAAGGAGAAAAAAGATGTTTGCTTTGGAACGCTGTTTGCGTCACCAAATTGAGGACACTTTGGACAATTTGTCTTTCGTTGAAAACTTTAATCATTTCACCTCTCGTCCTCAATTTTGTTTTGACGATAATGAAAATTTATAAAATAAAAATCTGCGGTTTCAGTCTCCACAGATTTTTTTAAATTGTTTGTTTTTCAACTGTTATCTTTCCCACAAGGGTTGAAGCATTGTATATGAGTATTGTGCCAGAATTTTGGGCAGAAAGTTCATAGGTTGAACTTGCGTTTTCAACTTTTACAATGCAAATTCCCTCATCTGTTTTGAAAATTATGTCTTGTGACAAGTCAACGCTTTTGTCAAAAATCAAAGTTATGAACAGAGGCTCATCTCCAACCTCCAATATGTAGCCATCCACTCCAAAAATTTTAAATCTGTTGACAACTTCTTGCGGATTTTGCTCGGGTTGCCCTTGATTTTCATCTGGGTTGTTTGGATTTTGCTCTTGTTCATCTGGCTCTTTTTCATCCGGTTTTTGTGTATCGGGCTCTTTCTCTTCTGGCTTGTGTTCTTCGGGCTCTTTCTCTTCTGGCTTCTGCCCGTCTGGATTTTGTTCATCTGGATTACTTGGCGTTTGCTCATTTTCATTATTTGAGTTATTGTCATCAGGATTGCCATTTGGATTGTTGTCACCATGGTTGTCATCTGGATTGTTGTCATTTTGGTTTGTGTTATCATCCGGCTGATTTGTGTTTCCGTTTTGATTGTCATCCGGATTTTCGTTTGGTTTATTGTTGTTTGGGTCTTGCTCGGCTGGGGTGCTTGGGGTGCTTGGCTCCTCTTTTGGCATAACCTCCACTTTGCATGTGCAAGATTTGCTTGTTTGGTCGTTTGATGCAACAACTTCAACTTCTGTTTGCCCGCTGCTTTTTGCTTTAAACTTGTTCACAAATCCGGCCACTTTTTCAATAATACTTTCGTCTTTCACAACAAATTTAATTGTGGCAAAAGGGTCAGAAACCTCATATTCAATTTCAAATGTTTCATCCACAACAGTTTGAGTGTCTTTTGCGCTCACGCTGATGGTTTTGTTTTTAGGTATAAGGAAAATAATTAAGGTGGCGGCAACGCCAACCACCAAAACGATTATAAAAATCCTCAACCATTTATCCTTAGTAAACATATGCTCATTTTATCACAAGCGCCAAGAAAAAACCAAACTTTGCCGTCACATTTTCAAAAAATTTTTAAAAAATATCAAAAAATCACAAAAATATTAACATTTTTGCCAATTTTTAAGCATTTTTATCTAATTATTCAACTCCAATATGCTGATTTGGTAATTGGTCAATTCTTATTTTTTCCGGCTCGGTTGTGTATGACACCTCAATTTTGTCAAATTCTTTATTTCTGAACCTATCCAAAATTTTGTAATCTTTTTCATTCATGTCAAAGGACAAAGCGGCCAAATTCTCTTGTATATGTGTTTTATTGCTGGATTTTATCAAAATTCCAATTTGTTTGTGTTTCACGAGCCAATTTATTATAATCTGGTTTTGAGTTTTTCCATATTTATTTGCCAAAGCAACAACTTCTTTGTAATTTTGTTTGGCTGTTTTGTTTCGTCTTAATGGCTGATAGGCATAAAAATTTATTCCGTTTTCTTGACAAGTTTTAATCAGCCCTGTGTCTTCATTGATTTTACATTCAAGATTGTATAATCCTTCAAAATAGGTCGTGTTTTTCTTAACAAGCGCCAACTGCTCTGGCGAAAGGTTGGAATAACCAATCGCCAAAAACTTGTTTGTTTTTCTTAATCTTTCAATTTCTTTAACATATTCTTCAAAAGAAAAGCCAAGCACAGCAACACTATGCAAGGTCACACAGTCTAAATATTTCAAGTTTAACCTTTTCAAATATGTGTTTATTTGTTCCTCCATATTTTCAATTTTGGAACAACCAAATGTAATAAGTGCATTTACATAAATGTCTTCTCTTTTAACTTGCTTTAAAAATTCTGCAATAACATCAAGGGTGTTGCCATTGTCATAAGCAAGCACAACATCAATGTAGTTTACCCCCATGTCATAATAATATTTTAACGTTTCAATTTCGCTGTCAATATTATCTTTTGATATTGTCCAAGTTCCTATGCCAATCTTACTTACTTCTTTTCCGCTTTTTGTGCGTAACATGAGTTTCTCCTTTTATTATTATCCTATCTTTAATTCTTTCAGCCAAGAGGCAAGAGCGGTTTCGCTTGGGTTTCCGTTTAAAAGTTTGCCCTGCTTTATGACTGTGCTTTTTGAAACGCTTGGTTGCAAAAATTTGACTGTGTCGCCAAAGCCACTTCCGCCAGATGTTGCAAACAAAATTATTGTTTTGCCAGAAAAATCATAACTTTCTAGGAAAGTGTTGATTATTGTTGGCGCAACATACCACCAAATTGGAAAGCCAAGAAAAACAACATCATATTCTTTCACGTTCAAATCTTTGCGAACAATTTTTGGGCGAGATGATTTGTCCGCCATTTCCAAACTTGTTCGCGATTTTTTGTCCATCCAATTTAAATCTGCATTTGTGTATGGCCTCTCTGGCACAATCTCAAAAAGTTCCGCTTCAGCAACCTTTGCCAAACGCTCCGCAACTTTTTTTGTTGTGCCGCTGGCACTGAAATAAGCAACTAATTTTTTCATATTCATCTCCTTCACATAAATTAATTATAACACATCTTTGACAAATTGTTCATCTTTTAAGCGAGGATTTTTGTCAATAATTTCTTTTAAAAACACTGTTGCCATATTCCAGTCCAAATCAAACAAATAGCCCTGATTTCCTCCGCCATTTTTGTCAAACGGTTGATATTGTTTGTTCGCGCAAAACTTGATTTTTTCTTTTTTAAACTTGTCTGTATAAACAACATGATTCAAAATTTTGTAATCACACTCCACCTTCATCCATTCTCGGCCATCTTCGGCAATAAATCTTTGAGCTGGCGTTGTGGCCAAACTTACCGCCGCTATGCAACCCCCAACACCGTGCAAGATGATGTCGTTTGGCTTAATATTTTCAAGCCTCAACCAATGATGTGGACAATTTCCGCCTTCATCTTTAACCGGCGCACTGATGTAACCTTTCACAAATTCCTCTTGAAAGGTTTTGTTTTGGAACACATAAAAAATCCCTCTGCCATTTTTTCTAACCGGCGGGTCTAGGTATTTGACGTTAATCCCAATTTTTTTGTCTGCTTTGCAGGTGTCGCACATTGTTTCTGTGTCTTGAATGTAGTTAAGTTCGCACACAGGGCATTTGATATATCCCATTTTTCACCTCACATTAAATTTTCTTTTGATTTTATGGTTTTCATAAATTTATTTTCGCTTCCACAAGGGCTTCGTTTTGCATTTGTCTAAAAGGGTGGCAGCGTTTCCGGTTGGCAAAATTTGCAAAAACGCTTGTTTTAAAGCATCTTTCTCCAAACAATGGTCGTCAAACCATGTGCAATAAAAGCGTTGCGCGGGCGTGTAGTTATATCCGTCTCTGTTGCCGTCATAAAGGTCGCTTGGGTCGGCAAAAATCAATACGTCTTGCTCGTCATCATCTTTGTTTACTTCATCAAAGCCAATCAGCACACGATAGTGCCCGCCATCCACACAATTCTCAACAATTAGAGGGATTTTGTTGTCAAGGCTTTTAATGGCAAATTTTTTAAACTCTTCATACGTGGGAAAACATATTCCGTTTTCGTTTTTTAAATCATAAGTGGAAACAACTTTAAAACCCGACAACTTTTTTACTGCGCCAATCAAATTTTTCAATTTGGTTCCGATGTATTCTTTTGAATGACAACGCTTGGCCAAACTCATTTCATCTGGCACTTGCACCCCAAAGTAACCCAAAACCATCATGATACACGAAATGCCACAAGTGTAATCTATTTTTTGTTGCAGCGTTGCAAACTTTTCGATTAAATGCAGATGACTGTTCGGTTTCATGTTGTAAAAATCAAAATCATTATAATAAATATTAGACATGTCTCACCTTTATATTTTCATTATATCATCTTTAAATCAAATTCCAAAACATTCCCGCAAGAAAAAACGAGGCCCTTGTCATCCAAATGTTTCGTGTGGTCGAAAGGGTTGAAAAAAAAGCAGGTAACAACTCAATTTTTATTAAAAATCTTGCCATTTAAATCAAAGCATATATTTTCGTTTGTATAATTGTCGATAATGTTTATTTTATTATCTTTTTCACTAAACAAAAAAGTGCATATCGTATGGCTGTTTTTTGCGTATTTGTGACAGTCTTTGAAAATGCTTTTGTTATAATCGGCCGTTTCAAATTTTAAAATGCTGTGCAAATCTTCTATTTTGCAAGTTTTAAAATCAAGCGCGTTCACCGATTCGGTGGCTTTTGCTTGTCTAAACTGTGTGCTTGGTGATAGAGATTTGTATTTATGCTTTTTAATAGTAAAGTGATTTGCTCTTGCAAAAGTTGATGTAATTTGTTTTATGTAAATTTTGTTTATATCTTTTTCAATGGATATTGCCTGAGCGGATTTTAAGTCCACCACATTTAAGCAAAAAGGTGATGCCACTTTATATTTTTTCATTTTATATATCACCGATGGCAAATCTTTGCACTCCATTATGTCACGAATAACAATGTAACGCGATATGTTTTTAAGGTTTATTTTGTCGCTCACGATGTGGTTGCAAGAAAATATCATCCTATCCTTGTTAAACGAAAAAGCAAAGCCGGCAAGCCTTTCAGCAGTTACTAATGAGATTAAAAAATCCTTGTTATTTTTAAACTTAACAAGCACAGCGTTTTCTGGATTAGATTTTTCATCTTCATTATGGGCAAATAAAAAATTGTTTTGCTGTTTTACAATAATTGTTGTGCATCCATCAACACGTTTAAAAATTTCCGGAAAAAATAAAAGGAGCATCGTTTTCCTTTCAATCCCCGCGCCATCTGCTCTTCCATTTATTTCTTCAAGACAATTCGGAAAAGATTTTTTTAATTTATTTTCCAAATAAGAAACATGCTTGTTCACTTTTTTAAATTTTATTTTTTCGCGATATGGCTTAATGATGCTATTCAAATAATTTTTAAAATATCTGCCAATTTGAAAACCAAAATCATAGTATGTGCCTGTAATTTCTAAATATTTCATCGAAAATCACCTTTTTAGTTTACATTTCTTGCTTCTTCAAGCATTTCTGCAAGTTTCTTGGCTCTATCCTTTGCTTCTTTTAAAAATTCCAAATTTGACATTTTGTCATAAATTTTTGGCTCTACATAACAACGTTTATGCAATTCAAGCATTACAACATTGTTATAGTTTGTCGCAGCAAGTTTTTTAATAATTTTATTGTAATCAATTTTTCCATCAAATGGAAGCCTATGTAAATCTCTTGTCCAATCATATCCTTTTGTCCAATCCATTAAATTGTCGTGCAAATGAACTGCAAGTATTCTGTTGCCATATCTTTTAAGCAAATCAATTTTTGGAATATATAATTGATGATGCCCCGCATCATAGCAAAAACCCAAATTTTCGTCTTTTATGTTGTCAATTACATATTTAAAATGTTTAAATGAAGGTTTATCCAAATTTTCAAGAGCAAGCTTAACGTTATGTTCCTTCGCAAAAGCCACAAGCTCCACAAAATTTTTCAATCCAAATTTGTTGGGCGGCAAAGCAGGTTGCTCCGCTCTGCCATTTGTTGCATGCAAAACCGCAATTGGAATATTATGCTTGGCAGTAAGTTCAATTTGGTCTTTTAACTTTTCCATAAACCATTCGCTCTCTTTGCCTCTTGCCCAAAGATTGTTTGAGTTAGACAAATGAACAAAAGGAACTTTTAGTCCAAGCTGCAAGGCAATTTCCAAAGTTTCTTCTGCTTTCCCCACTTTGTAAGCAACCATAACATTGCCAATCCCCGCTTTTTTGATGTTTGTTAAAATTTCTTTTGCATCCTCTCCGCATTCAATGTTTGTGTTAACCCCAATTTCCATCATCTTCTTCTCCCATTTTTTGTAATCATAACTTTATAAAAAATTAAATTAAAAACCGCCAAATAATTTAAACAGTTTTCCCGTGATTAAAAGTTTGTGTAAATTTTTTAAAGGCGTTTTTGGCATCGTCATGTTTTAACATAGAATTTACATCATTTATATCAACCCATTGCCCATCAACAAATCCTTCTTTTTCATTAAACAAAATTTTTTGCTTGTTTTCAATTTTAAAACCAAACACTTTTATAATTTTTAAAGCATCTTCTCCACTGAAATAATAAGAAAATTCGTCAACCTGTCCAAACGATTCTTCAGCTTTAACAACAACGCCCGCTTCTTCATATAATTCTCTTATCGCGGTATCAATATATGTTTCTCCGTTTTCCACATGACCTTTAGGGAAAACCCATTCGCCTTCATTGTTAAGCAGCAAAACTTTTTTTTCTGCAGTCATAACAATGGCCATGCTAGAAATTTTCTCTTTCATAAATCCCCCTTCCAAAAATTTTCATTAACAGTATATCACATTTTAAACCAAAGTCCAACACAATCATATAAAAAGAAAAGTTCACACCCATTTTTTAATTTAGGGTGCGAACAGTTCCCTTTTGGCGGAGAGTGAGGGATTTGAACCCTCGCGCGCATTTCTACGCCT
>CANRFP010000045.1 GCA_947629895.1 uncultured Clostridia bacterium
CTTTTGGAAGAGCTGCCAAATGTAAAAAACTTTACAAGCACACCATTTTTTGAAAGCGAAAATATTCAAAAAGCATCAAATATATACACACAAAAATTGCAACCTTCAAAAGATGAAAAATATGAAAAATAAAAACTCTTCAATTTTAGAAGAGTTTTATTTTATTTTCAATTTTTTCCGTCTTTTTGCAATTATGCTTATGCAAGTTAAAATTCCCACAACAGCAAGGGCAATAACTGAGATGAGCATTCCCCAATCCAGCCACGCTTCGTCTTCCACTGCAAGATAAATTTCGCCCAGAGATGCAGAAGTGATGATTAACTGTCCATTCTCATCCCGTTCACTTTCAACAAGCACAAATTCGCCCTTTTGATTTTTTTGATAAACAAAAACATTGTCCTTTTTTAATATTTCTTGTGGCACGGCAACTTTTATTGTGAACAAACTTTGAGAGGACACAATTTCCTCGTTGTTTTCCAACCAGATGTTGTAAACGAACACAAATTTGCGATTTTGAACGCCTTGCGCCTCTTCCAATTTTTGCGAGGAATAATTTAAATTAAAATCCCCTTGAAGCACAGCATCTTTTGCTGTGATTTTAACTTCTTCTTTTTCCAATTCTGGCAAAGTTATGTTTGCATACAAAACTTCTGGCAAAACAAGATTATAATTTTCCGCTTTTTCACCAATCATTGAAATGTTATGCACAGAAACAGCAATATGATTCCCAACTTCAAAGCTTTCAAACTCGGCGCAGTTTTCGCGGTCATATTGAAGGAAAACATCGTCAATAACGCCTGAAATGTATGGGTTTTTGAGATATGCTTTTGTTGTGCCATCAAAAATTTTGTCATAAACGCCAGAAATCATTTTCACTGTTTTCTTCAAAATTTCAAGTTTGGCAGGAAGAAGCGTTATTTGATAGTTCACGTTGTAAACGCCATTCACAAGGCTGTATTCTCCAACATCCTCACCTTCTTCTCTGAGAAGTGCGCCATAAAGTTGGTCACCTTTTATGAGGTTGCCCGAAACAATTTCATAAGAGAATGTTGGGTCACTTTGTCCATAAATTTTTTGATAATTTTTGCTTTGAATTGTAAGTTTTTGTGGAAGAATTTCCAATGTGCCTTTGAGGAAAATTATGTTGTAGTTTCTGTTTATTGTAAGCCTGCTTAAAATGTCATACACGCCAACAGAATTGCCATTTGTGCGATAGATGTCGCCGCTTATTTCATCGCCGGCAAGCAAGCTGCCCGAAAGAATTTTGTAGGATAATTCTGGCTCTTCCTGCCCATATAAAATTTTGAAACTTTTTGCCTCAATCACAATGTCTCTTGGCAAAATTGTAAAATAATTTATTGCCAAAGAAATTTCATAGTTTGGATTGTAAAGCGTTGAATAAATTTGATATCTTCCAATTTGATTTTTTGTTGTATCACGATAGAGTTTTCCGGTTAAGGTGTCCTCGCCAAAAAGCTTCCCCTGAATTTCATATTCAATTTCAACATCCTCTTCACCATACTGCTTTGAAAGTGTGGTTGGAACAACTTGAAGTGCGCGCTTAACAATTTCAAACTTTGATGAGACAAAATCAAAATAATAGTTTTCGCTTGTGTGAATGTCTCCCTGCAAAATGTCATAAAAGCCAACATTCTCCCCTTCGCTTCGTGAAAGTTTGCCCTCAACAACATCGTCAAAAACAAGCCCATCGCCGCCAATTGTGAAATTCAAACTTGGGTCCGCTTCGCCATAAGTTTTTGAGTTTTCATCAGCAGAAATTATTATGTGTCTTTGCAAAATTTTAAAGAGTCCGCTTTCAAAAGTTATGCGATAATTCCCTTCATATGAAAAATCTCCCAAACTTATTTGATATTCGCCAACATTCTCCCCTTCTTCTCGCACAGGATTGCCCGAAATTATGTTCTCCAAGCGGTCATTAAATCTTAAATAGCCCTTGCTTATTGAGGCGGTTAATGTTGGGTCTGCCTCGCCATAGATTTTCATTTTTTCATCTGCTTTAAGCGTGATTTCACAAGGGTCAATTGTCAGCCATCCCTCCAGAAAGCTTACAAGATATCTTGGGTCATTTAAGTTTGCACAAACAAGTTTGTAAGAGCCAACATCTTCGCCATAATCTCGCGAAATTGTTGCCTCAAATTCTTGTTCTGGCAGCGCGCCTTCAACAGAATATTCAAAAATTGGATCATCTTCGCCATAAGTCTTTGTTTCATTTGAAATTAAAACGGAAATTGGGCGTTTTGTTATGATGAAATTTGTGTTTTCGGCATTTGTGAAAATGTAGTTTTCACTGCTTGACAATTGCGACAAATCATAAGCGTAAACGCCAACATCTTCGCCCGCACTTCTAAGAATTTGCCCGTCAAACACTTTTTCTGCTGTGTCATCAAAACAAAGATTTCCAATAAGTTTGTATTTTATTATAGGGTCATCATCACCAAAATTTTTGCTTTGATTTTCAACCAAAATTTTCATCTCTCTTGGCAATATTTCAAACTTTTGATTGGTGAAAGTTATATCATAATTGAGGTCTCCTGAAAACATGTAATAGAAAGCATATTGCCCAACGTTTTCGCCACTTCTTCGCGCAACACTCAACCTTAAAACTTCATCTCCAATTATGTTTCTCACTTCATACTTGAAAATAGGGTCGTCCTGCCCATAAACTTTGCTGGTGTTTAAAACATTTATGCCCGCCTTTCTTTTTCTTATTTCAATTTGGGCGTTTTCCAAATGATAAGCAAAAGTGTAATTTGTGATGTTTTGGCAGTCAACTCTCTTTTCTAAAATTTGAACATCCACGTTTCCACAATCTTTGCTGGAAAGCACTGCCTCTAGAAAACATGTGAACCTTTCATTTTTTATATTGTTTTCAAAGTCTGCATAATAATCAACAGAAGTTGTGCCGTCATAATCTTTATCCAAAAATGTTATGTTAACATCAATTTGTCGTGGCAAGATTTCAAAAATGTTGGAAACAAACTTGATTTTGTAATTTGGATTGTTTAAATCTCCCTGCAAAATTTTATATTTGCCAACATCTTCGCCTTCGCTTCGAGAAAGGTTTCCATTCAAAGTGTCGCCTTCAACAAGATTTTGCGCTAGATATGAAATTGTGCCGTCATCATCGCCATATCTTTTTGTTTGCGCTTGGGCTGTGACAACAATTTCTCTTGGCGTTATGGTGTGAATGGCTGAAACAAATTTCTCAATCACATAATTTTTGTTGTTTAGAGATGCAAGCAAAATTTCGTGCTGTCCAACATTTGTGTTTTCAAGAGAGAAAATATTGTCCAAAGTTTCGTCCACAAGCCCATCAATGCTGAAATTGAATTGTGGCTTTTCACCATAAACGCTTTGGCTGTTTCTTGCTGTGATTGTGATTGGCTTTGGCAAAATTTTGCCATAAAGTTGATGTGTGAAATCCGTTAAAACATAATTTGTTGCATCTTTGCCATAAAGTTCTGTTTTTGTTATGCGAATTTCAATGTTGTCGCCAGCGTTCTCAGAAACAAATTCCCCGCTGAGTTTCACTTGCACGTCCTCGTTGTCATAAACGTTGTTTAATTGTGCTGTGATTGTGGCCTTATTTGTTTTGTCATACACTTTGTCCTCAACCGTAACATTTGTAAGTTGCAGCGTTCTTGGCAAAATTTGAAGATATGCCTCGCCCTCAAAGTGCAAATTGTAGTTTGGATTTCTTTCAACAAGTGTGCCAGCATTTATTTTATATTTTCCAATCGCCTCGCCCGATTGCCTTAACAATGTTCCCGCAAGCACTTGCCCCGCGACAACATTTTCTGCATCAAACAAAAGTGTTGGGTCACTTTGCATATATTCCTTTGAAACATCTTTGAAAGTGACTGTGGCATCTCTCTTTTCAATTTCCCCAACAGCCTGTGGCAAAGCATCGGTTTCCAAGCGATAAATTCCCGCATCCTTTCCAAGCAAAGTTAGTGAATTGTAGGATGTTTTAATATATTTGTTCTTGCCAACATCCGCATCCTCATATTCATATGAAACGCCGGATAAAGTCAGCTCGTGCCCGCTTTCAACTCCGGCAAAAGAAACAAAAACTTCGCTTTCGTCAATTTCCGTTTTTCCGTTGTAAATTCTGCTGCGAACCTGAATTGCTTCAACTTGAATTGTTTTCATAAACTTGGCATAAATGTCTTGTCCAAAAATGGCATTTACAGTTAATTTTCTGTTTTTTGTTTTAAACACGCCGTCAACTTCCCAGCCCAAAAACTCAAAGCCATTGTTTGTTTCAACGGTTAGGGTTATTCTTTTGTCTTTTTCGGTTGGCCCCACGCCAACAAAGTTTGCTGGGTTTTCAAAATCTGTCCTCACCTGCACATCAACCATAGAAATCGCCGTGTTGACAGTGAAAGTTATAAAATCTCCGGAGTTAATCTTTTGGGTTGAATAAGAATTTTTGTTGCAAATGGCGCGAAGCTGCACTTTTGTGCCATTTTTTGCACTTTTTTTGATGAAAATGTTTGTGCCAATCACCTCAACGTCATCTTTTCCAGAAAGAAATTCATATTCAATCGCATGATTTATCTTTGAAAAACTTGCAAAATTTCCAGAAACGCCAGAAATTTTTGTGACATCGTTATAAGCATTCATCCTAACAAGTTCGCCTGGCGCAACCTGTCTGCTTGTTTGTTCCAGCGTAACGGTTTCTATTTGCGTGAACAATTTTATTTTTGGCAAATCAAGCGCAAAATTATTGGATGTGGTTTCAAAATAAAATCTTATGTTTTGATTGAAATCGTCAATTTTTAACAGTGGAGTTTCTGCAAAGCCGCTTGACGTTACAATTTGTTGAAAATCTTCCCCAGAAGAGATTTTTAATGTTAATTGTTCGGTTTTTGAAATGCTGACAAGAGAACTTGCCTGCGCATAGAGCAGCCCTTGTTCCACAAAAGGCTTCATGTCGGGTGTCAGTTTCAATTCTCCCCAACCAGAACTTTCCCCTTTGCCAGAGGAAACAATGGAATAATATTTTTCATATCTTTCTGAAGCTTTTGCATTGATAAGCGTGCTTTGGTTGTTGTCATCAACAAAATAGTGCGCCGGGCTGTAACCAACAAGGCCCGTCATGCTGTATGTGTTGCCAGACGCGTTTTCAATGGCGGTTGCGTTTGCAGTGTTCACCCAAAAACATTGTGCGGCAATAGGAAAAGACAGGCAAAGCGCTGCCAGCATGAATATCAAAACAAAAAGTTTGCTAATTTTTTTTGCCATGTCTTTCTCCTTTTAATTAAAATCTACATTTTTGCCTAATCCCTGCTTCAATTGCTGGATTGTCATCATATCGTTCGCCCGGCTTGATGAACGCATCGGCGGCTTTAAGCGAAACGGCAGAGCAAGTCAAAGGAATTTTAATCCCTAAAACCGTTGCTGGGCAAGGAAATGCAAAGTTTGAATAGTTGCACGCTGGGTCTAAATTTGCTTTGGAAGCACTTCCCTCAAAAGCGAAAGTCTTGCCCAAAACCTCCGCCTTAAATGAAAAGATTGCGAAATTGTAATATGTTTTTCCGTTATACACATAGGCATATTCTGTTCCTTGACTTTTTGCCGTTTCTTCAACTTGCCTATAAATGTCGTTTAAATCAATAATACTTGAAGCGCCCGGAATTGCCATATCTATATATGTTTTTAAGTTTAGGCTCTGCTCAACTTGTTGCAAAGTTGACCAATTATAGAAAAGAACTTTTCCCTCTAAAGAAACGGTGCTTAAAACTCCCGTTTGATTTCGTGAAAACATAATCCCAACAAAACTTGATGCAAAAATGGTGTCTTTGATGTTAACTTTGCTGCCCGGTGCAACTTTCATGCCAAGAAGCAAACAATTTCTTATAATGCATCCGTCCAAATTCACTTGCGCCTGCTCTGTTCTTATTCCTGTTTCTGCGCCTTCAATAGTTGTGTTGTAAAGAAGAACGTTTGAGCAGTTGTATATTTGCAAAACGTGTCCCGTATCTTTTAACTGTGCCCCGTCACTGTATTCAACACCTTTCAGCACAACGTTGTCCAAAACCACGTTGCTTTTTGTTATATAAAAATGGTCTATGTTTTTCACTTTTGAATGGTCAATCTTAAAACCGTTTCCCATGACGTCATATCCAAAGGTGAGTGTTTTAAACTCTTCTGTAAGATATATGTCGCCTTGCAAAACAAGTGTAGAATAGTTTTCTGTTTTATCTTTGTTTTCTTCTGTCAATTTTGAATTGGCAATTTTGAATTGTTGATAGTTGTAAACATTAATTCCATCAATAAGAACAAATTCATAACTGTTCGAAACAACCGGTGCCCCCTCATATGGCATCTTTTGCTTAACTGTTATCACAACCCTTCCTGGCGCCAAGAATGTGACAACTCCATTTTCATCAACTATGGCTTTTGTTTGGTCACTTGAACTCCATTCAAGCAAATCCTTTGTTGCCTGCGCTGGAAGAAGTTCAACCTCCATTTTGTAAGTTCTGGCAGTTGGGTTGTCTCCTTCAAAAAATCTTGTTCCAAAAACGCGATAGCCCCCGCCCCCGTTCTTTTTGTCGTTTGTTTTGTCCGGCAAATTGATGGCAGTTATCTTTTCAAAAATGTGGAAGGTTCTTGTGGCACTTATATCCTTTCCAACAACTTTGGCTGTCACTGTGACTGTGCCACTTGCCAACCCAATAAGCCTGTATCCGTCATCTTGTTTGACGAGTTTTGCAACTTGTTCGTTGTCAATTTCCATTGTGTATTCAAACTCATCCGTTGTGTATGGCTGTGGCGTAACTTTCAAATCTATGCTTTCAAGAACATAAAGGTTTTCTCGCGTTTTGTTAAATTCTATTGCTCTAATATACGCTTGTGTGTAGGTCACTTTTATGATTTTAAATATGTCAGGATTTTCCACAACATAAACCAAAACTTCACATTCACCAAAATCGCTGAACGTCAAATTTCCGTCTTGGCTGACTGTGGCAATTTTGCTTTCAGTTTTAAAGCCAATTTCGCTTTGCTGAGTGTCTGTTTCAGCAACGCGCGCTTTTATTTTGTAATAAGGCAGTGCAACATACACTTCCTCTTGCCCATCAATCACAATTGCGGTGGCATCTCTTATAACATTCAAAATGATTTTTTCAAGTTTATAGCCGTTCACATAAAGCGTAAATTCAAAAGTGCCGCCGTTCAAAGCAAAAATTGTTCCGTTGTCAAATTTCGCAACTTGCTTGTTTGGGTCAATTCTTTTTTCAACGGTGTCTTGAATTGTGAAGGTTAGGTTTTCGTTGTCGCTTGGAAGGGCTTTTGCAAGTGAAAATTTGAAGTTCTGCCCCGCTTTGAGATTTAATGTGTTGTTTTGCAGCTGCGATTTGTTGAGAGTTGCCTCAATTAAGTCGTTTCCAACATAATAGAAATTGAATGTTTTTGACACTTCATTTAAAATAATGTCCACACATGTGAAAGTGATTGAAACGCTTCCTTTTTGCAAGAAGATGATTTTTCCATCTTCAATTTTTGCCATGTTTGTGTCATGAATTTGATATGAAATGCCGTTTATTTGGGCATCTGCTGGCGAGCAAACAACTTGAAAAACAAGTTCTTTTTTGCTTGTTATGAAAGTGTTTTGATTTTGATATTTATCCACATTTTCTTCAAATTGCAGTTCAAAGGACGAAATGTTTTCATACACCAAAATTTCGCAATCAGCAAAGATTTCTTGCCCATAAAAATCTTGCGCAAAAACTCTAACAATCGCGCTTCCGCAAGAAACCGCCTCCACTTGTCCGTTTGGCGATAGGTTTATAACATTTCCCGTTTGTGAAACAATCTTAAATGAAACTTGGCAGTTTTCGGCGTCAATAGGAAGCGTTTGAACTTCAAGATTGAAACTTAGGCCTTTTTTGATTAAAACGCTTTGTTTATCCAAAACAATCTTTGATAAAAAGCCCATTGTGCTTGTCACAAATATTGTTTTTTCAAGGCCGCTTCCATCAGTTGTTGAAACAATCACCTCCACTCTTCCCGCTTTTTTGAAGTGAAGCGTGTTGTCTTCCAAAGTGGCAAACTCTGTTTCTTTAAGTTGATATTTCAAAGCTTTGTTTGTTGCATCCACAGGCAAAACTTCAACCTCAATGGTGTGGGTGCTGCTTGCAGTTAACACTTCCTCTTGAAGCACAAGGCTTTCCACTTTTTTAACGCAAACAACTTCAACCTCTTTCACAAGCCCGTTTGAAAGTTCCACCATAAGTTTTGTTTTTCCGCTGTCAACCGCTTTCACCGTTCTTGTTTTTGAATTTATTTCAATCACTTTTTTGCCAGATGCGTTTATTTCATAAAGCGAAATTCTTGTGTTTGTGACATCCACCGGCAGCCACTTAACAACTTTAATTTCAACCTCGTCACCAACATTCAAAACAAGCGAGTCTCCAACCGAAAGCTGGGCATCAAGTGCATCGCCGCCTGTGAAGCGAATGGAAATTGTTTTGGAAATGTTTTTGTCTGCCGAAACAACCTGCAGCCTCACCGTTCCCGCTTTTGTGAAATACAGCTTTTTGTCGCTGATGTAAGCAATCATTTCTTCTTTGCCATCGGCGGAAACTGAGTCCACAATGCTGAAAGAAATTTCTGAATTTGTTGCAAAGGTTGGGCGAACTTCAAAGTCAAGCGCCACAACGTCTTTTCCAACAACATATTCTTCTTTATAAGTGTCCTCGGCCCCAACAAAAACAATGTCCTCAACAAGCTGATTTACAAAAATTTGAACATGATAGTTTTGGTTCTTTGTGGAAATCAAAATTTTGGCACTTCCCGCTGCAATCGTTAGCAAATATTTTCCTTGAATTTGAACAACGTCCTCGCCATTCACAAGCGGCAAGTTTTCTTCAATTTTCATTGTGTAATTTTCGTTCAAATTAAACGCAATCAGCTCTCCCTTGTTGAAGGTTGCGCTGGAATTTTCAAGGTTGAAAATCAGCACATTTTTCTCCACTTTTTCAATGGTGAACGTTGTTTTAACATTTTCGTTTGCTTGGCAAAAAGCGGTTATGTGAACAAGACCGTTTTGCTTAAAGGTGAGCGTTGTTCCCTCAATTGTGGCAAGGTTTTCTTCTTCCACAACAAACACAACAGTTTTGTTGGTTGTGTCCACAGGCAAAACTTCACATTGAAGTTCCACAACATTTGATGTCACTTGAATGTTTGCATTTAAAACGGAAATTTTTTCAGGAGTTCTTTCAACCTCAATCGCAAAATTCAGCCTTATCGAGCTTGAAATATACACAACAAGCGTTGCGCTTCCGCCAGCAACTGCTTTCACAGCTTCCTTTTCAACTTGCAAAACCTTTCCTTTTGGGTCTAACGTTTTTTGATTTGTTGCTTGAAGTGAAAATGCCGGCATAACTTGATAGGTTGGAACAATTTTGGATATAAACACCTCAAAACTTTCGCCAACTTTCAATTTTTGTGGAATTGGAACATTTTGCCCATTAAACGTGGCACTAACTTCGGCGTGAACAGGGTTTGTTCCGGCATAATAAATTTCAACTGATTTGGAAATTTGCCCAAGCGTTGCAGTGAGCGTCACAAAGCCAACGCGATTGAATATGAGTTTGTTGTCACGAATGAAAGCAGTTGTGCTGTCATTCACAGTCCAATCAATGTTTTGAGCGGCGGCATCAAGAGGCAAAATTTTTCCAGAAAACTCAACAACATTTTGCGTGGAAATATATTGATTGTTGTATTTTTCAAGATTTATTTCAATTTCAAGGTCTGTTGGCTGCCTTACAACATTAACTTCACAATATTCTTCAACAATTCTGTTGTCATAAAGCACAAACAAAACTTTCACAACTGCCCTTCCGCCCGAAAGCGCGTGGATGGCGCCGTCAACAATTTCAACAACCTCTTCTCCCTCCAAAATTGGATTGTTGCTTTCAACTGAAAGGGTCAGGGGTTTGATTGTGGCGTTCTTTGGCAGAATTTCATATTTGAGTTCTGCCGTTTCCCCGCAAGAGAGGGTTATGTTCTTTTCCAAAAGTTTGAACTCTGCCACTTTGCCCGCGGTGTATGTGATGTGAACTCTCTTTGAAACCTCGCTTCTGTCCTCATTGGCATAGATGTCCACTGCAACCGTGCATGGCGATTGCGTGTTGAACACAACAAGTCCACCTGTTGACACAGTTGCTTTGTCCTCGTCAACAATATGATAAAAATATTTCACATCTTTTGCATCGTCTGGGCTGGCCTTTGGATTTAATTGATAGGTTTTTTCTGCGGTTATGCCATCTTCAATCACAATTTCTTTTGCTGGGCTCACAACCGTGACGTAAATTTGCTTTTGAATGTGGGTTTTGTCACTTTTTTGCACTTTCAAATTGATAACGGTGTTTCCGCCCTTTGCAGCATGAATAAAGCCGGAGGCATCAACATATGCCACGTTTTCATCATAGGAAGAAAACTCCACTTTGGTGTTATACAAATTTTCTGGAAGAGTTTGATATTTAATTTCCACCGGCGCGCTGTCCACGTCAATTATCATGGAAGGCTCTTCCAAAATTAGGTCATAAGCATAGCCCTCTGTGTAAATGAATTTGATTGTTCGTTGGAAATTACCGTCAAGCGTTGTAAGTGTTATTTTCGTTTCGCCCGCCTTGTTAAAAGTGACAAGCCCCGTGTGATTTACG